>JAHJPG010000134.1 GCA_018819925.1 Pseudomonadota bacterium | reverse complement strand
GCCAGGGGGTTGATCTCCACCAGGGTGGCGTCCTTGGCCATGGCCATGTTCACCAGGCCCTGGAGCATCTTGGTGCCCTGGCGCACCTGGCCGGCGTCCAGGCCGCAGCCGAACAACAGCTGGCGGCACTGGAAATCCCAAAGGGGCTGGCCGGGGTCCATGCGGGTGGAGAAGATAAGCTCGGGGGTTTCCTCCGCCACCTTCTCTATGTCCATGCCGCCCGAGGGGCTGGCCATCACCGCCATGCGTTCGGCGCCGCGGTCCAAGACCACTGCGGCGTAAAGCTCACGGGCGATGTCGGTGCCTTCCTCGACCCATACCTTGTGCACCAACTTGCCTTCGGGGCCGGTCTGGTGGGTAACCAGGTGCATGCCCAGGATGGAGGCAGCCGCCGCTTTGACTTCGTCCAGGTCGCGGCAAACTTTTACGCCGCCGCCCTTGCCGCGCCCCCCAGCGTGGATTTGGGCCTTTACCACAAAGACGCCGCTCGATAAATTTCTGGCAACATCCACTGCTTCTTCAGGGGTTTGGGCCAGGCCACCCCTAGGAACCGGCACCCCGAACTGAGCCATCAGCTCCTTGGCTTGGTATTCGTGAACATTCATTATTTAACGTCCTTTGTTTAGCTAATAATATCTGGATCGTGCGAGCGATAGAATCCTATCCCAGCCCGCCGTGGGGTGCAACCCCGCTGGAGGCGACCCAGTTGACATAGATAAGGCCAGCCGGTATATTCACATCCACATTTGTCGCGGGGTGGAGCAGTTCGGTAGCTCGTCGGGCTCATAACCCGAAGGTCAGAGGTTCAAATCCTCTCCCCGCTACCATAATAAATTAAGTGGGTTAGCCGGCATCGGCTAGCCCATTTTTCTTTGTCTGAATTTGTTTTCCCCAACCGTACAAGCGAAAACAAACAAACCAGAGCAAAATCAGGGCTCAGATAACTAAATGAACCGTTAGTTCGTGCCGCCGATGGCCTGAAATTCCCCGTGTCGGCGGTTCATCTCCGTCTACCCTAACCAAAAGCATCCATGGCTTAGGGGAGGAGGGGGAATTCTCTTAATCGTTGCGCCGCATAAAAAACACAACGTACAAGTCTAGGCGTTCTTAATGCTACAATAATATAGTTATAAATTACCGTTACATTGTGAGGATGACATGCGGCGCTTTTTTTCGATGGCAACCATGATTGTGGCAGTGTTGACATTATTTGCCACCTCAGCCTCGTTACAAGCCGCCGAAATAAAAGATGGCGAATCAGCGACACACGGCTCGGGGGCCGCGACTTATAAAGTTGTAGAAACCTACAAATTTCCTGGTTTCCAATTAGTCCAATTTGACCTGGCGGTTCTTTCCCAGTTTTCATACATGGTTGTTAGCGATGGTAAAGCATTAGTAATTGATCCCAACCGCGACGTCGCTGCCTATATACGAAAGGCCAAGGAGGAAGGCGCTTCGATCGTAGGGGTCTTCCTTACTCACAATAATGCGGACTTCGTGGCTGGCCATATGGAACTGGCCAAGCTTACCAATTGCCCAGTCTACATAAGTGAGAAGGCTGGGGTGGGCTTTATCCATAAAGCGCTTAAAGAGGGCTCAGTGATCAACGTGGGGCAGGCTAACCTAAAATGCCTGGAAACCCCAGGGCATACAACTGAATCCATGAGTGCCCTTCTGTTCAGCAAGAGAAGCCCTGACAAACCACTGGGGATTATCACCGGGGACGCACTTTTTGTGGGAAGCGTTGGTAGGCCGGACCTTATGGGTGGGCACATGGCACCTTCTACGTTGGCTTCCATGATGTATGACACATGGACTAACAAGCTATCCAATCTACCCGACGATGTGGCTATTTTCCCCGGTCACGGCGCTGGCTCGTTGTGCGGCGCCCATCTGAGCGATGAGCCCACTTCAACCATTGGCGTGCAACGCACCGCAAACCCTTATCTCAAGTACACCTCGCGAGGAGCCTTCATTGCCGCGCTATTAGAGGGCCTGCCAGAGGCTCCCCAGTACTTCAAACACAACGCAGCCATGAACAAACAGGGACCGCCTCTGGTGGACTGGGAACAGGCGCCCGTCTGGATAAAGCCTGACAAAGTACTCACTGATCCGAAACGAAATTATTTGGTGGACCTAAGGGATGCCAAGGCCTATGCCGCTGGACACATTGCCAATTCAGTAAACATAGGGCTCAGGGGAAGGCTTGAGACTTGGACAGGCATAATGGTCCCTTGGGGTGCCAAATTGGTGCTCGTGGGAAGTGAGGCCGAGATCAAAGAGGCCGAGCACCGCCTGCATAGAGTTGGTTACGACAAAGTGCAAGCGTTGACCGTGGATAGCTGGCAAAAAGCCGGCTTGCCGATCAAGTCCACCAAATTAATCACACCTGTGGAACTTTACCAAGAAATGCAGAGGGGGACCGCGCCGGTGGTGGTTGACGTGCGCCTTCCAGCGGAATGGATGACTTTGCGTATCGGTACCGTTCTGAATCTGCCTCTTAATCTATTGGTCCAGGAGAGTGCCAAACTTGATCCGTCACAGCCTGTGGTGGCGGTTTGTAACTCGGCATTTCGTTCTTCATTGGCCATGGGGATTTTGGAAAGAAACGGCTTCTCCAGGGCGACCAGCCTCGATGGAGGCAGCCAAGCCTGGATAGACGCAGGGCTTCCTGTTTACGGAAAAAAACATAAAGGCGGTGAAGATGCTTCACAGGATGCACCGAAGCGGGAGGTTCGGCTGCCTGAACGCATTTCACCCGCAGACCTCAAACGCAGGCTCATGGACCTGCCGGGCACTTTCGATTTAGTTGATATCCGTCCAGCGCAGCATTTCGCCGATTTCAACTTGACGGGGTCGCGCAACGTAGATTTAGTCGACTTAATGCACAACCCGGCCTATCTGAACGGCGTCGGGCCTCTCATCATTGTGGATCGGGACGGATCATTGGCCATGGCGATTGGGGGCATCCTGTCGCAAAAGACTCCGAGAGTTATTCAGGTTCTGCACGGAGGCCTAGAGGCTTATTGGGCAGAGTCCGAATTGAGGCCGAGTGTCGGGACCTCAAAAGCAGCGTTGCCGGCTCCAGCGCAGGCCAAGCCAGCCAACCCCGCATCAGTTCCCAAGCAGACACCCCTCAAGCCTCCCCCTGCCCCTCCAGAAAAACCCATGAGAAAGAGCGGGGGATGCTGACATGGAAAGGCAACCCGAGAAGCTCGCAAATCCCTACCTCACCGGGGTGCTGCTTGGCCTTGTTCTGTTGTCTTCTTTTACGCTTTTGGGCGCCGGGCTGGGAGCCAGCGGTGGCATGGCCAGGCTTTCTGCCTGGATGGAAGGTCTAATTGCACCAGGACACACCTTGGCCAGTCCCTACTTTGGGAGATGGGGGCAAGAGCCGCTCAGTTACTATCTGGTCTTTATGCTGGCCGGGATATTCTTGGGAGCCTGCGTTTCCGCCCTGGCATCTAACCGTTTCAAATTAGGGGCCGAAAAGGGAGCTTCGTTCCCTACCAACTTGAGGCTGCTTTACTCCCTTATTGGCGGCGTTTTGATAGGTTTTGCCAGTCGGTTGGCGGCCGGTTGCACCTCCGGGCAAGCCTTGACAGGAGGTGCCCTGTTGCTCAGCGGCAGCCTGGTGTTTCTGCTTAGTCTTTTCGCAACAGGCTACGCCTTGGCCCGGCTATTCCGGAGGCAGTGGAATGACTGATACTCTTTTCTCTGCCGACTTGCTCAACACCCCCATTGGGTTTACGGCCTCTCTAATTATTGGGATATTGTTCGGCGTTGTTTTGGAAAGGGCAGGCTTCGGAAGCTCTCGGCGTATAGCAGGCGTTTTCTACTTTACCGATATGGCCGTAGTAAAGGTCATGTTTTCGGCATTGATCACTGCCATGCTGGGCCTCATCTACCTGAACGCTACAGGGCTGTTGGCTCTCGATGCCGTTTACCAAATGCCCACGGTATGGGGAGCCCAACTGGTTGGCGGAGTAATTTTCGGTGCTGGTTTTGTAATGAGCGGCTGGTGCCCCGGCACCTCAGCCGTAGGCATGGCCTCAGGCAAAACCGATGCGCTTGTTTTCTTCGGCGGCGTGATGTTGGGCAGCATTTTTTTCAACGAGGCGTTCGATGCGATCAAACCACTCTATGGCTGGGGCAAACAAGGAATAACCTTCGCCTATGATACGGTCGGAATAAGTAAAAATGTTTTCGCCATCCTCTTCTCCCTGATGGCGGTGGCGGTTTTTTGGATTTCTGAATACTTGGAACGCCGCAAATCGGGCACAAGCAAAAACCAGGGCGCCCGCTTTCAAAAAGTCTTTGGGGCCGTTGTGGTCATCGTGGCACTGGGCATTTTTATACTGCCAGATACTACAGCCGTTTCCCCCAAACCACGGCCCCCGCAGGTCAGCGCTGACCAACAGAGCGAAACGAGGCTCATGGCGCAGGTAGATCAAGCCGCGGATCACATCGAGCCCGAGGAGCTCGCCGATCGAATGATGTCGGGGGAGCCCGACCTTTTGGTGGTGGATGTAAGGAGCCCGCGTGAGTATGCGTCATTCCATTTAAAGGGAGCCGTCAATGTGCCCTTGGAGGAGTTGGCTGCGTACTTGGCTGCTTATAAAAACAGCGGGCTCATTGTTCTATATTCCAACGGCATGACTCACCCCGCCCAGGCGAGAGATTCCCTGGCCCGTTTAGGTTTCAATAACGTTTATTTCCTCACGGATGGTATGACCGGATTTTCTCAACGCTGTCTAAAACCAGTCTCACTGCGCAGGGCTCCGGTATCAAGGGAAACGGCCGAAAAGGTCAAAGGGTGGCGCGAATATTTTTTGAGACAGGGCTGATCAGTGGCTCTTGCTGTTTGTGTGGCGCCCCACCCACACGCGCCTTTGGGGCCCCTGGCCGCTAGACTCCAGACCTACCCCCCTGGGGGCCGGTATCCTGAAGAGGGGCCGCGATAAAGCCCTAGCCAGGGTGTAAGGGGGTATGGGGTGACAGTTTTGGCCCCTGCCGCCGCTCAGGCCACCGGCGGCGAGAAGCCTCGCCCACCTACTGGGGAGCAAGTTGAGCTCCTCAAGCGGTTGAGCTTGCCGCTGTACATGAGCACCCCGCCCGGCCAGCCTTTCTTGCGGCACCATACGAATCTGCTGGAGATTAGGTTCGGCAAGGCCAGAACCCGGATATGGTCCCAACACAAATACGGCCACTGCCGCCTGGCGGTGCCTCGCCGGCCGCAGGATGGCTGCTTCGAGGTGAGCGGCCAGTGCAATTGGGCCGACCCAAAGCACCCCCATGCTAGTGTCTGGCCGCCGATGGCCGGCTCCACCTCCTCCATGTCATTACCCCGGGCCACAAAGGCCACCAGGTTGGCCACCTCTCCCTCAAGCTGGCGTTTGCGTTGAAGACGCTCCCCCTGGCGCTGGGGCTCCAGGTCGGGCAGGGCGGCAAACTTTGCCAGGGCCCTGTCCACGATGCGGTCCATGGCCTCGTTGATGAATATCTCAGCCTCCACCCGGTCCAAGATGGCCTTCTCGGCCAGGTCCATGCGTTATACTTAAGTGTTTTTTATGGTTTTGCCGACTGCCAGTTGCATCATCCTGCCGTTGGGCCAGCCGGGGCGCCTCATGGTCCACCTTGGTCGCACCTTGGGCGCGGCTCGTACCCAGCGCCCGAGCCAAATTATAAAAACGCCTTGACCGAGCCGGGGTTTCGTCTCACAATATGCAACGTTTCAGGGCTGCCTGGGGGGCGGCCGGCCCATCGCATCACCCCATGAAAAAAGCCCTCACTGAACAGGCCCCTTAACTCGGCTTTATTGGGAGGCCGAGCGCGCCCGCTAACTTGGGACCGCACACAGAAGGTATGCCCCCCGCTGGTGCCATGACGATTCTGGTGGCCTTCGCCCTCACCTCCGCCTGTGCTGTTGTTATCGCCATTGCGCAGCCTGCGGACCGTCGAGACTTGATTCAGGGAGTAAAACCATGCACACCAAAGCCGCCATCTGCCTCCTCGCCCTCCTCGCCATGTTGACTGTCTGCCCCCTGGCCTGGGCCGCGGCAGAGATGCCCGCCAAGCTGGGTGTGGAGTTCGCGCCATACCCCGGCTCCACCGTGGTGGACGCCACTGACAGCCCCATGATTGTCCAGGCCATACTGGACTGCGGCTCGGCCTCGGAGCAGAAAGTCTACGACTTCTATAAAAAACAGGCCTCCAAGAAAGGCTGGAAAATTTTGGTGGAGCGGCAAGGGAGTGGCCTTCGCCACTTGATGATCTCCAAAACCGGCATGAACGGCAACATCGCCGTGGGCAGCGAGGGCGGCAAAACCTCAGCCTCCATCACCCTTATGAAGAGCAGGAGAAAATAGCGCCTGCTGATCAGGCCTTCCGATAATTCAAGCCTGATGCGAGCCTAGTGCTCCATGCCATGCATACCCTTGCTGCTCCTCCTGAACCCCGCGCAAGGATGATCACCATGGCCTATCCCGCCCCAGCGATCCCGAAGAAGATGCACTTATTGCGTCTTCGAAACTTGAACGACTGATGGCTTGATACTGGCCAGGGCCTTTCGGTAATGAAAAAATCGGCGTGATGCTTGTCGCTTATCTTCTTATTCGTTCCCCTTTTTAGCAGGTAGGGAGCGCCTATCATGTTTCATGGGGCCGTGCTGCGAATTTCTGTGCTTGCCTTGTTGTTGTCTATGTCCCTGAGCGCTTTTTCTGTGGCGGTTGCCGGTCAGCATTGCGGTGCCAACGGTGATTGGCGCAGCAATTTGGTGCCCGACCGTTGGCCTCCCAGAGGTGTGAAAACCACATGGCTTCCGGGGGGCAATACCATCAAGCAAGTTCCTGTTTACAAAGCCTGCATCCGGCACGATGAATGCTACGACCGATCAGGAGCCACCCAGAAGAAATGCGATCGCCGGTTCCTCAAGGACATGCTCAACCAATGCCAAGGTGTGTACAAAGATCTGTTGGAACTGCCCCATCTGGAGGCCTGCAACGCTGCGGCCCAAGGCTACTATCAGGCTGTGGCCAAATACGGCGGCCCGGCTTTTACCAGGGCCCAGGCCAAGCTGCCAGGCCGCTCGGCCAGTACATCGGCAAAGGAAAACGAGTCACGCCCAAACCAAACCACCACCCGCAAGCCCAGCAAAGACGGTGGCACGGACTTGGCGGCACGACAGACCGGAGTTGAAGAGCATTCCAACGGCCGTGATGTCCACCTCAAGTGGAAGCCTTGGGGAGAGTTGGCGGGTGTGACGGGATTGGCAACCATGCACGGCACCCTCTACGCGTACAGAGCAGACACCAGCGAGGTCTTCACCAGCCCCACCAGTGGATGCGCCTGGGAGCGCCTGGGAGTGGCCCCCATCGGCAAGAGCTTCGCGGCAGGGCAAGGGTATCTTTATTTGGCCGGTGTGTTGGGCAATGAAATATGGATCATGCGACCAAAAGTCAAGCCCTGGAAAAAGCTGGGTGAGGCAAAGGGAGTGGCCGCCCTGGCCGCAGGGAGCGCAAGGTTGATTGGCTGGTTCACTCCGCGAGAGTTGTTACGGTCAACAGCAGCATGGCCCATCAAATGGAGCGATTTGGGTCGCGTCAAGGACGTGCTCAGTTTGGCTTTGGACGCCGGTCGAATCTACTGCCTGACCAAACCTGATCTACAGCTTACCTGGCGGCTAAGGAATAAGGATACTTGGAACCCTTTGGGGTACGCCCCAGCCGCGGGCTGTCTGGCGGCGGAAAAGGGATCGCTTTTCTTGGCCGTACCGCAGACAGGCCAAATACTCCGCGCGTCAGCACAAAAATAACCGGGCTGTAAACACCTGCCATCAAGGTTCAGGGCTGGCTGGTTCGAGTCCCCGCTACCAAAATAAATCAAAGGGTTAGCCGCCATGGCTAGCCCTTTTGTTTTGGCCGGGTGCGGCGGGGGTGCATAAATAGGCCCGGTTAGAGGTGGGCTGGTCCACAATCTTATAATACAGGCCGGCCCGGTAAAGAGTGTTGGTGGCGTGGGTTTTGCCTAGATTATAAAGGGTGGGCACCTTTTTCTTTTGGGTGCCGATCTTGGGCTTGTACAGCTTGATGTCGAAGGTGTACCAGTCGACCTTTACTATCTGCCCCCTTGTTAACAAGCGCCCCCGGGCGTGTGTATTGCTTGTAGACCTTGTCCGTCAGTTCTCTCTGGCCGGTGGGTGTGATCTGCCCCTGCTTCATGTACAGCCCCTGGTTCTTCAGGGCCCGGAAGGCTTCGATCGAACTCAGGTTGATCAGGTTGGGCACCCTGACTTGCTGGGCAAAGACAGGGCCGCTGCCATCAGGCATAGACAAACGATGATCAGTCATATTATTAAGGGCGGTCACTTAACAATCAAAAGCGCCCCCAATACGCTAAAATTTTTGACAGGATGTTTTATGTTTTTGCGAAAAAGTTGTGAAAGATAACGAGACGTTACCGAAACTATATTTGAGATTCTATGTTTTTCTCATAAGGTGCCGGAGTAAGTCAAGGCGAGACGAGAGAATTTGTTGCTGAACTAAATGGACCTATTTATCAACAACGAAAACGGCTCGTGTTCGGTCTGGACCAGGACGATGGGGTGAACAAATTTCACGATTATTGTTCAAGTTAAAATTAATAGTTTGTTATGATGAAGTTGTCTTGGTCGTCCTCTCGCTTTAGGAAAATGCCCTTGAGTATTTACGGACCATCCAAATGACGCACATGCGCCAACCCGCTTGCCTAATTTTCGCTTTGGTCCTATTGCTCCTGACCGCCGCTTCGGCCTGGGCTGGATGGCGCCAGGACATACAGCAGGCCCAGCAGGCGGCCAGCCGGGGCAGCTTGGATCAGGCCATCGGCCTTTACGAGCGGGCCGCAGCCGACCCCGCCGTGCCCAATAGCACAAAGGCGACGGTTTACTACAATCTGGGTAACCTGTACATGAAGAAGAAGCCGTCCCTGCCCTTGGGCCAGAGGAGCGCCTATGAGAAAAAGGCCCTGACCGCATACACTCGGGCGGTTACCCTGGACCCCGGCTATACCAAGGCCTACAACAACCGGGGCAACGTTCACCGGGTGGGGGGCAGCCTCAACCGCGCCCTGGGCGATTACACCCTTGCCATCAAGGCCGACCCCAAATACGCCCCGGCCTGGCGCAACCGCAGCATTGTTTATGAAAAGCGCGACCGCTTATCCGAAGCGGTGTCGGATGCCCAGACCTATCTGCGCCTTCAGCCGGGCGACAGTCGCGAGCAGCAGCGCCTGGCGAAGCTCAAGCAGGAGCTGGCCTCACAGCAGAAGAAAGCCCCCGAGGCCATGCGCCTGGCTCAGGCCGGCCAGGCTGCCATGAAGCGCCGCGATTACAAAAAAGCCCTGGATTTGTTCAACAAGGCCATCGTGCTGCGGGCCATGACGCCCCATGGCCAGTCGCGCACCTACGCCAACCAGGGGACCTGCTGGTATCACCTGGGGCACTACGCCAAGGCAGCCCAGAGCTACCGGCTGGCCCTGATCATCGACCCCAAGTTCGCTGGAGCCTACCGCGACCGGGGCATCGCCTACATACGGTTGAAGGACTATGACCGGGCGGCCCGAAACTTCACCTCGGCCATCAACTACGACACCAAACTGGCCTCGGCCTATTACCACCGCGCCCTGGCCTATTGGAGCCTCAAGGACTATGCCCGCGCCAAGAGAGACTTGACCCGCTATCTGAAGATGCAGCCCGGCGATGCCCGGGCCCAGCGCATACTAAAGGAGATAAAGGCCGGGCAGCCCGCCAATTACCAGTAGGGGTGAGAAGTGAAGTGGGCTCTGATTTTTGATCGCTCTGTTCTGTCTTATTGATATTTGCCATTTGACTAGCCCATCTCATAACCCGAAAGGCCGCTGGTTCAGTTCCTCTCCCTGCCAGCAAAAAGATTAAAGGATTAGCCGCTATGGCTAACCCTTTAGTTTCGGCCGGGCGCGATTGGGGAGCAAAAAGGTACGGCTAAGTCGTCATCAAGGCGGTTGACAGCCGCTCCGTTTGCCCCCGGAATCAGGCGCCCAGAGACGCCTTCGATAATCTAGGCGGAGTGGTGGCCAGGGCCACCGTCTCCTCGGCCAGGGCGCAGGCCATTGGTTCCGGCCTGGGCCGATGCGTTGCACCGCAATGCACTCAGTTGAATCAACGGAAAAGCCTTGGCTTTCATGAGGCGTACTCCTTATCAGAATAGAAAGCGCAAACCGCCCATTACCGTGAGGCCGGGCATGGGGTAGCCGGCTTCCAACTCGTAGTCCTGGTCCAGCAAGTTGGCCGCGCTGAACAGGGCCTCCCAATTGCCCCAGGAGGTTTGCAGGAAGCGGTAGGAGGCATAGCAGTTGACCAGCACGTAGGAGCCCAGTTCGGTGGCTTCGGTGCCGTCCATGTAATCCCGTGGGCCCACGTAGTTCATGGAAACCCCGGCCCGCAACAACTCGCCCATATGGTAGTCCAGGCCCAGATTGGCCATCACCTTGGGGAAGTTGGATAGTTGGTTGCTGGCCTGGTTGCCCACGTCCCAGGGGTCGCCGCTCTTGTCGGCCTGTTGCAGGGTCAGGTTGGCCCAGAGGCTCAGGTTCCAGGGCAAGGCCAGCACGCCCTCCAACTCGCCGCCGAAAATCTTCACTTCATCGATATTGTAGACCACCGTGCCCACGCCCCGAACTGTGGTGGAAGAGATGTAGTCGCTTACGTCGTAGTAATAGCCGCGCACCGCCAGGCTAGCCCGCTGCGCGATTTTCTGTTCAAAGCCCAGTTCGTATTGCACCGCCCGCTCCGGGCTCAGGTCGGTGTTGAAGTAGCCGGTGCCCCGGTTGAGGTACCACCAGAAGTACTCCGGCGAGTTGGGATAACGGTGGGTGATGCCCAGGCGCAGGCCCAGTTCGCCCCCTTGCCAGGGGCGAAAGCGCACCGCCAGGCGGGGATCAACGTTGGTCTCGGACATGGTGGTAGGCACGGCGCTGGCAGGGAAGCCAAAGGCGTTGGGGTCAATCTCGTCCGCATCGAACCATTCGCCCCGCAGGCCGAACTCCACGTCCAAATGGCTTAGAGCCTTCCAGGAGTCTTGGACGTACAGGGCGCTATAGTGCAGGCAGTTGGGCTGGCCCTCGAACCCGTCGCCGACGAAGTTGAAATAATTGATGGCGGCGGTGAAGTAGGAGCGGTCGATGTAGGGTACGCTTTGGTCGCCCCAGCCATAGGTCCGGGTTTCGCCGCCCACCTCCAGGGTGTGGGCCCCCAGGGTGTAAACCACGTCGCCTAGAAGCTGCCAGTTGTTGTTTTCGGGAGTGGTGTCGCGCTCGTAGATTTTTTTGCCGCTGTCGGCGGCGTCGTAGTACGTTTCGGTGGTCTCCTCGTTCCACAGCATGCCCCGCAGGCGGGCGTGGCCGCCCTCGAACTTTTTCATCAGGAAGGCGTTGACGAAGCTGCTGGTGTCCTTGATCTCGCTGCTGTCGCCCCAGGCATACACTCCCTGCTTCAGACGGGAGGATATGGCCGGGCCGCCCAACTCCTGTTGGTCCGCGCCGGGCTTGCCGGAATTGTAGTAAGGGCTGTCCTTGCGGTTGTACACCGGCATGCCGGTGGTTCCCTTGGAGTACAATAGCCCCACCCCGGCCTGCATTTGCCAGGGCAGGTCGATGGTCAGGTTGCCGTTGAAGTTGAAGTTGTCGGCGTAGTTGTTGCGCAGGTAGCCGTCGGTTTCGTACTGGCGGGCAGCCAGGGCCCAGCCCACCGGCCCGGCTTTCCAGCGATTGCTGGCGCTGGCGCTCCAGGTGCCCAGGGAGCCGTAAAGCGCGCTCACCTGACTCTGGGACTCCTCGCTAGGGGTCTGGCTGACGATTTCTATAAGGCCGCCGGGGGCGTTGCCGTATTTGGCCGGCAAGGAGCCCCGATAGATATTTATGCTCTGGATGTCCTCTGGCGCGACAAGGCTCCAGTCCATGGCTCCGCGGCCATAGGAGCCGTCGCGCTGCACCGGCATACCGTCCAGCATGACTCGGTAGCGCCACTGGTCAAAGCCGCGCAGGCGCACCTCGGCTTGCTTGCCGCCCAGCATGGACACGCCCAGCACCTGGATACCCGCCTGGTGAGTAAGGGGCTCCAGCACCGTGCCGGAGATGGCGGGCGCCTCCAAATCCTCGCGGGGCACCACCGACTGCCCCATGGCCTCGTCGGCCGAGCCGGGGAAGGTGGCGACCACCTGCACCTCCTCCATTTTTTGCACCGGCCCGCTTTGATTGGAGGATGAGGCTGTGGCAGATTCCTTGCCGGCGGTTTCGGCCATGGCTCCCGCCGGCAGACCCAGGCAAAGCGAAAAAATCAGCCCGCTTATGAATATACGTTTGGCATGCATCGGCAACACTCCTGGTAGCGATAAATAGAGGGGGGAAAGTAATACTCCTGGTTATTTGCCCACACGCTGGGCCAGGGGGTCATGGCCTCCCGGGAACATGGCCCCATAGGGATCGCTCTTGCCCAGGCTGGTGGCCGTGGCCCAACGCACGCCCTCGTGGTCCAGGCTGGCCAGAAGAGGCCGGGCCTTGTCCAGATCCATGCCGCCGCGTTCGTTTATCACGCTAGCCTCCACTTCCATACGCAACACCCGGCCCACCACCAGCACGTAGGATTTCTCCACGTACTGCTTGGCCAAGCGGCACTCCAGCCAGGCCAGACAGCCGTCCACCCCAGGGGGTGCAACCAAAGACGAGGGCCTAGGTTCCAGCCCGGCCTGTACGAACTCGTCCACCTCGGGTGGGTAGTGCATGGCGGTGGGCATGATCTTGTCGGCCATCTCCGCATGGGGGACGCTGACCACGAACTCGCCATTGGCCCGGATATTTTTCAGGGTGTCCCGGCGGTGCCAGGAGGCCAGCAGGATCATGTCCGTGGAGCGCAGCAAGGGAGTGAAGTTGGAATAGGGGGCGAGGTTGCGCACCCCCTGGGGGCTTATGGTGGATATAAGCACCACCGGCAGGACAAAGGCCAATTCACGGTCAACGGGTTGAAAATCCATGATTGCTCTCTCCTCAATAGCAAAGGGCCACGCCGATTAGCCCCCAGGGAGGGGACTGACCTTCGTGGCCCTTGAAAGCGGCGCTTCCGCGCCGTTCTAGTTTAGACTGTGGTGGATTATCACCAACTCCGATTCCTCCAGAATCTGGAGGGAATGCTCTTGCAGCGCCTTGAAGCCCAGGGCGTCGCCGCGCTTCATCTCATGCTCCCGGCCGCCCACCCGCACCCGCAGGTGGCCCTCCAGCAAAAGAATCACCTCGCCGGTGTCCTCGTGCCAGGCAGCGTCGAAGCGCAAGATATGACCCGCCTCGGCATTGAGCCGAAAAAATTCCAACCGGCCCATACGATAACGGCGGCCCTGGTAATGGGCCCGCCGCACCGTGGTAACCTGGGGCAGGCGCATGCGGTCGCTTTCGGCCAAGCGCAGCAGTTCGCTGGCGCTTAGACCAAGCGCCTCGGCCAGGGCCTGCAGGGTGGCCACCGTGGGGTTGCCCTCGCCCGCTTCTAGCTTGGCGATGGTGGCCCTGGTTAGGCCTGCCTTGAAAGCCAGGTCTTCGGAGCTGATGTTCCGCTTCTTGCGGAGGGTTTTGATTATGGAGAAGTCGTACACTGACCCTCTCTGCGATTCTGGCCATGAAATATATTAAATAAGACATAATGTCAACTATATTTTCTTATTCAAATTTGAGACTGCTATGCGGGTCGCACAGGGTTTGATGCATTAACTTGATGATATAAATTATTAAAATATCGAACATGCTGAAGTGGGAGGAGTAATTCGGCTTAACGTTTCCACAAAAGGGCGGATTCGCGGATGTGGCCGCCATTCAACGCAAGCGCAGCAAAACAGCGCCAGGAAAAATGATGAAGTAATCCTCTGGCGTCCTATCCGGAAGGTATTGGTCGAGAAGTTGGAAAGTAAGGCCAATGCAGTGGGCAGTCCTGCCCCCTCCCGCCCTGGGCAGGTTCAATGCCCTGCTGCTCCGGCCCTGATTGTATGCCGCCCTGCGCGACTTTCGCGGGGGCTGGTGGCTCGGGAGGTTAGTGGTTTTCGCGCCCCACCGTAGCGGCAGGGGCCGGCCACGGGCCAAAGAGGGAATGCACGATTGACCGGCGAAACGGAAAGGGGCTACTATCTTCAAAACAAATGAAAAATGATTTCGGGTGCAACTTGGCGGTGAAACGCCTTTAAAGGTGAATCGGGCAGCGTTTGGATGCTGCTCAACCAAGAGCCAGTGCGCGCCGGTATCATCGGAATGCCCAAAGAGAGGTGAAGGCCACGGCTGCCGCACGATCTAATATCCAATTTAAAGCCGAGAGGGCGGACTCATGGATTCTTTTCCCCTGATCTTCATGTCCTTTTTCGCCATGACCAACCCCATCGGCAACTTGCCCATATTCATCGGCCTCACCTCGGGCCGCCCGGCCAAGGAGGTGCGCCGCATCGGTCTTATCACCACGGTTTCGGTCTTGATCATCTGCGTCATCTCCATGACCCTGGGCGAGTGGGTGCTCAAGGCCTTTGGCATCACCTTGCCCGCCTTTCGCACCGCCGGCGGCTTGGTCATCACATTGATCGGCCTGCGCATGCTTTTGGTCTCCCGCGTGGACAAAGACCACGGGACGCACGACAACTCGCCGGAGCGCTCCACCTCGGTGGGGGTGGTGCCCATGGCCATACCCATCATGGCCGGACCGGGGCTTATCAGCACAGTGGTGCTGCACTCCCACGGCGCCTTGGACTCGCCGGACGTGATGCTGGTGGTGGGCGCGGCGGTGTTGGCCCTCACCCTGGTGGTGGGGCTGGTGCTGTACGGCGCGCCCTGGATCGCCCGGCTGTTGGGCGGCGACGGCATGGTGGTGCTCACCAAGGTGATGGGCCTTTTTTTGACCGCCATGGGCATCCAGTTCATCTTCATTGGCCTAAAAAACTGTTTTGTCGTTTAGCTGTTGCCTCGGAGAGTGGTCAAGGCTTGTAATCGCCCAAGCGAGTGATGAGGTGCACCGGAAGCACGGGATGGCCCATAATGAGATGAGGCGGTAGACGCACAAAGCAGGTTGAAATGATTGAAACAAAGGGAGACGGCGAACCAAAGGGGGCCTCCGGCCTGCAAAATCATCATGAGCACATGCTGGGGCATGGCTTTTACAACAAGCACTCGCGGGAACAGGGCCTGGCCAACCAGCACGCCCTGCCCCTTCTGGCCGAGGCGGTCAACGCCGTGGCCCCGGCCATTGCGGCTGCCGACTTCCGCATCGCGGACTATGGCTCGGCCCAGGGGCGGAACTCCCTGCTGCCCGTAAAAACCGCCATCAAGGCCATAAAGAAACGCTGGCAGCCCGCCCCCGACATCACGGTCATCCACACCGATTTGCCGGGCAATGACTGGACCACCCTGTTCCAGACGGTTCTCACCTCGCCGGACAGCTATCTGCAAGGCGAGGCCGGGGTGTTCAGCCTGGCCAGCGGCGCCTCGGTCTACAGCAGGATCTTCCCGGCCAACCACATCGCCCTGGGGTATTCGGCCATCGTGGAGCATTGGTTGAGCCGCCGGCCGCCGGCCATTGCGGACCACATATGGTCCACCCGCACCAGCGGCCGCACGCGCGCCGCCTGGGCGGCCCAGGCCAGGGCGGACTGGCGAGGCTTCCTGAGCCACCGGGCGGCTGAATTGATCCCCACGGGCCGGCTGGTGGTGGTGGGCAGCGGCGCCGATCCCCGAGGCCTCAGCGGAGCGGAGCCGCTCATCGACCTGGTGAACCGGGTGCTCGAGGCCATGGTGCGGGAAGGCAGCCTGCTAGCCGATGAATACGGGGAAATGGCCATACCCACCTATTATCGCACCGAAACGGAGTGGCGGGAGCCATTCGAGGACGAGGGCTTTCTGGCCGCCAGTCCCCTGCGCCTTCTGCACTACCAGGAGTTCGCCGAGGACGATGTGTATCTGGCCGAGTATGAGCGCAGCGGCGACGCCCAGGCCTTTGCCCGCGAATACACAGCCTTTTTCCGGGCAGCCTTCGAGCCTTCGCTCTTCCATGCCCTTGACGGGGAACGCGGCCAAGCGCAACGGCAACAGCTCATCGAGGAGTTTTCGTCAAGACTGCGGGAAGCCCTGGCCCAGGACCCGCCCGGGTACTCGGCCCGCTGGTGGCTCAACCTGATGGTCATCGCCAAGGAGTGAGCGGCCGCCCTGCCTCCACCTGCCTGGGCATGACGGGGGCGCTTGGCCCGGGGCGAAAATCAGCGCTACTCCCATGGCTATCGTGTCATAATAATAAATAGAGGAAACCCGGGTCGCCACTTTAACCCGGAGACATCCATGACGCCTGCCCCTAGAACCAAAAGTATCGTGGCGAGCCTGCTGGCGGCGGGTTTTGGCGCGTTCATATTTTTAGCCGGCCTGGCCCAGGCCGAGGAGCTTACCCCACAGGAGCAAGAATACCTGGCCCAAAAGGGCGTCGTCGTCTTTGTCAGCGAGACCCACTACCCGCCTTTTGAGTTCCTGGGGGAGGACGGCGACCACACCGGCATGAGCATCGAGCTGGCCCGCTGGATCGCCACCAGGTTCGGCTTCAAGACCCGCTTCATTGACACAAGCTTCAAGCAGGCCAAAGAGGCGGTGCTGGGCGGCAGGGCCGACGTGCTCACCAGCATCTTCTACAGCGAAAAGCGCGACAAGATATTCGACTTCACCCAGGTGATGTTCCAGGTGCCCGCCTCGGTCTTCGTGGCGGCTGACCGTCCCGACATAAAAGATATCAACGACCTCAACGGCAAGACCATCGCCATGGAGGCCGGCGACTACGCCCAGGAGTTCCTGGAGTCCAAGCACATCAAGTTCAAGGTGGCCTGGGCCAAGAACTTCGCCGAGGCCACCGACCTGGTCATCGCCGGCAAGGCCGACGCAATCATCGGCGACGAGCAGATCGTCCTCTACCACATCTATTCCAATCACCTGACCAAGTTCATCAAGAAGGTGGGCCCGCCCCTTTACATTGGCCAAAACTGCATGGGCGTCAAGCAGGGCCACCATCTCTTGCAGAGCATCCTCGACAAGGGCATATCCCTGGCCAAGGAGACCGGCACCCTGGACCGGATCAACGCCACCTGGCTGGGGGTTCATTTCAAAGCGGGCGAGCCCTTGATCCTCAGGTACTTGAACCACTGCCTGGTGGGGGCCGGAATCCTGGTCCTGTTGGCTCTGCTGGTCTGGATATGGAACATCCGCCTGCGCGGCCTGGTGGCTCGGCGCACCCTGGCCCTGACCCGCTCGGAAGCGACCCTCAAGGCCATCCTGGCCAACTCCCCCTTGGGCATCGGTTTGGTGAAAAACCAGGTCCTGGGCTGGCACAACCAGGCCATGCTAACCATGCTGGGCTATGAACCCGGCGGACTGGAGGGCAAGGACCCCGGCATTTTATTCCAGAGCGATGAACAATACCGCCGCACCCGTGACGCCACAGGCCAATCCCTGCGCGAAAAGGGCGAAGCCAGGGTTGAAACCAAGCTGGTGCGCAAGGACGGCGCGGTCTTCGACTGCCTGGCCCACTGCGCCCTTTTGGAGCGCCACGGCGACGACATCACCATGATCGTGATCGCCGAGGACATCAGCGAACGCAAGCGGGCAGAGGATGAACTCCGCGAGATTTTCGCCATGTCCCTGGACCTCATATGCATAGCCGACATCAACACCGCCACATTCCTTAAGGTCAACCCGGCCTTCAGCGAAACTTTGGGCTATTCCGAAGAGGAATTGCTGGGGACCTCTTTCCTGGAATTCGTGCATCCCGATGACGTTGAGCCCACCGCCAAAGTCATAGAAGAGAAGTTGCTGAAGGGGGTTAAGGTCATCAATTTCGTGAACCGCTACCGGCGCAAGGACGGCCAATACATCTGGCTGGACTGGGCCTCCCATCCCAAGATCGAAAAGGGAGTCACCTTCGCCGTGGCTCGTAACATCACTGAAGAGAGAAAAGCCGCGGAGGCGCGAAGGCAAAGCGAGGAGCAGTTCAGGCTCTTGGCCGAGGGCATGACCGACATCATCTGGACCACGGACCTGTATTTCCAGACCATCTACGTGAGCCCCTCGGTTGAGCGGATGCTTGGTTTCACCCCGGAAGAACGCAAGCGGCAGTCCCTGGAGGAGATGGTCACCCCGGAATCCATCCAGAAGATACAAGAGGCGCTTGTCCGGGAGCTTGCGCTGGAGGCCGAGGGGGCCGACCCGGAGCGCTCGATTAAGATGGAGGTGGAATACTACCGCAAGGACGGCTCCACCCTGTGGGTGGAAAACGTGATAAACGCGGTCAGGGACGCCGGCGGAGAGATCGTTGGGATCCACGGGGTGTCGCGGGACATCTCCGAGCGCAAGCGGGCCGAGGAGGAGCTAAAAACTCAAGCCGCAAATTTTAATCTGATATTCAACAGTGTTTCTAATATCTTGGTTTTGGTAAACGATGAAGGCCGCGTTGAAAAGATCAACCATAAGGGCGTTGCTTTTTCGGGAAGGAAGGAAGAAGAAATCCTCGGGCTTTTGGGTGGTCAGGTTTTCAACTGCATGAACTCGTTCGATGGAAAAGGTTGCGGCCAGAACCGGATCTGCTCCCAATGCCCGGTGAGAACCAGAGTGGAATCCACCTTTCAGACGCAAGAGCCCCACAGGGATGAAGAAGGCAGGATGACTTTCCTCCTTGGCGGTGAGGAAACGACCCTGGACCTTCTCATATCAACCGTTATGTTGGATATGGGTGGGGCTAAAAAGGTGCTCCTTGCCATAACGGACATCACCGAGCGCAAGCGGGCCGAGGAGAACTTGGCCCTCAGCGAGAAAAAATACCGTCTGCTGGCCGAGAACATCACCGACGTCATCTGGACGGTTGACAAGGATTTCAAGATCACCTACGCCAGCCCATCCGTGGAAAAGCTTCGCGGCTTCACCCCCGGCGAGGTGGTGGGGCAGGGCATAGAAAAGGTTTTGAGCCCGGAATCCCTGCGATCGGTTAGCGCGATCATCAAGGAAACCCTCGCACGGATCGCCGATGGCGAGCGCGACATCCCGCCAGCAACCATGGAGGTGGAGCAACCCCGCAAGGACGGCTCCACGGTGTGGACCGAAGCGGTGGTGAACATAGTCTTCGATGACGATGGCAACTTCAGCCATTTGCAGGGGGTGACCAGGGACATCCGCCAGCGCAGAAAGCTGGAGGCTCGACTGCGTGAATCCCAGAAGATGCGGGCCGTGGTCTCCCTGTCCGCGGGCATTGCCCATGAGTTCAATAACATTCTGGCCGTAATCATGGGCTATGCGGAACTGGTCCTGTCCGACAGCAAAGCGAGCGGGGCCAACGCTTATCAATTGGAGCAAATCATCAAGGCGGCGTCCAAGGCCAGTGACTTGGTCAAGCAGATATTGACTTTCAGCCGCCAGGTGTTCGTTGAAATGAAGCCGCTAAGATTAAACCAAGAAATCTCTGGGGCAATTGAACTGCTGAAAGAGATCATGCCCAAAATGATAAGCATTGAGGCAGAGTTGGCTCCGGGCCTCAAAATGGTCAAGGGCAACGAAGATCAAATCGAGCAAGTCCTGATCAACCTGGCCACAAACGCACAAGATGCCATGCCCGAAGGCGGCAAGCTCCTGTTCAAGACCTGTAATGCCCGGTTGGATGACGGCTTTTGCCAACTGCACCCATCGCTTCAACCGGGGCCCTACGTGCTTATGGAGGTGTCCGATACCGGGCAGGGCATGGATCAGCACACCCTCGATCAGATTTTTGACCCCTTCTTCACCACCAAGGAGGTGGGCAAGGGCACCGGCCTGGGGCTCTCCTCGGTCCTTGGCATCGTGCAGCTCCATGGCGGGCATGTTTTCTGCCGCAGCCGGCCGGGGCAGGGGACGACATTCGAAACATACCTGCCCGCTTTGCCCGAAGATGAAGCGCCGGCAGCCCCACGGTAAACCATCCTGAGCGACACGCTCCTGGTGGATGCCTTCAGGGGCGGCGAGCGCATTTTGCTGGTGGATGGCGCTTGGTGTTTTCATGCCGCCGCCCCGCGTGGCATGTGGGGGCGAGCTTCAGGTTATGGACAGAGGCTCGTGCTCACGGGAGGGGGCCGGCGCGGCATGGCTGGCCAAGCCCGGGCCCTCGGGACTCAGGGGCAGGACCAGCCGGAAGGTGGAGCCCTGGTCCGGGGTGCTTTCCACGCTCAACTCTCCCCGATGCTCGTTGGCGATGCGCTTGGCGATGGCCAGGTTCATGCCCACGGCGTCGGCCTTGGTGCTGAACAGGGGGTCGAACAGGAAGGGCAAGTCCTCGGCCGGAATGCCCACTCCCGTGTCGGTAACGCTTATGCTGGCCTCGCGGCCGTCGCTGACCAGGCCCAGGGTGAGCCGCCCCCCCTGGGGCATGGCCTCCAGGGCGTTGTCCATGAGCACCCGCAAGATCTTTTCGACCTGCCCGCGATCAATCCATGCCTGCACTTGATCTTTCTGGCCGGCCTGGCCCTCCAGGGTCAATTCCACGCCGGCGGCTTGGGCCCGGCGACTATATTTTTCGCCAAGGCGCCCCAATAGCATCCCCAGGTCTTGCGGGGCCAGCACGGGCATGGGCAGGTCGGCGTAGGCCCGCACCTCGCTGACGATCCTTTCCAGGCTGCGCACCCCGGAGAGAATCTTGTTGAGGTACTCGGGGTCGCCGCCGGAGGCGTCGCCGCGGCGCAGCAGGCGATGGGTTAGGCCGCCGATGGCGGTTACGGGGTTGCGTATCTCGTGAGCCAGGGATCGGGCCAGGCGGTCCATGCTCTCCAGCTTCTCCTCCAGCAGCCGCTTGCTGTGGAGCAACAAATCGCTCTCACGGCGCAGCAGTTCCTCTTTCTCCTGGTAGTAGTCTATCTTCCGCTTGAGTTCCTGGGGGGACACCCTTAGCGAGGTGAGAACCTGGGCGTAGACCGAGGCCAGGGCCCTGGCCTCCTCGGGGGTGAACAGGGGAAAACGCCTGAGGGCCGTGGCCGCGGAGGCCGCTCCGATGGAGCCGGCCAACTGGTTCTCCAACATTTGGTTCAACTCCGCCAGTTGAATGACCGTGATGCGGTCAAGGCCTTGCAGCTTTAGCTGGCCCAGGCACAGGTCGATCATCTTGCGGGCGCTGGCCGGCTCCAGGTAGTCCAAAAGCACGCGCTCGAACCCCGCCAGCTTTTGGTTCAGGTCGATGAAGGGCTCGCCCTGCTCGACCTGGGCCAGGCTCAATCCCAGCCCGGCCGCGCCCGTGAATTCCTGGGCCAGCCGCTGCTCCTGTTCGCCCTGTTGGCAGGCCAACGAGCCCAGGAGGTAGAAGCCCAGGTTGAAAAAGAGCGACCAGAACACGGCGTTGCTCAAGGGGTCCAGGGCGGTCACCCCGAACAGGTGATCCGGGGCCAAAAAGGCCAGGCCCCAGGGCCCCTGCTCCAGCAGGGAGTCTGGCAGCCACTTTACCTTGACCGCGATGGGAAACAGCATGGTGTAGGCCCAAACCAGGAAACCCGCGGCCAGGCCCATGAGGGCGCCGGCGCGGTTGCCCCGCCGCCAGAACAGGCCTCCCAGGATGGACGGAGCCAATTGCAGGATGGCGGCAAAGGAGATGATGCCCATGTCCACCAGAAACTCGGCCCAGCCCACTTCCCACTGAAACCAATAGGCCAGCAGAATTATCAGGGCCACGGCCACCCAGCGGCATTGCAGCAGGCGCCGGCGCAAAAAGTTCAGACGCCTGACCAACTGGAGCAGGGGTATGAGAAGGTGATTGGTGACCATGGTTGCCATGGTCATGGTGCTTACCATCACCATGGCCGTGGCTGCGGAGAAGCCCCCCAAAAATGCCAAGAGGGCCAGCCAGGGAAAGTTCTGGTCCAGGGGAAGGCGCAACACGAAAGTGTCTGCCTCCTTGAGGGGATAGCCCCACAACAGGCCGGCCATGGCCACGGGCACCACGAAGATGTTTATCAGCAGCATGTACACGGGGAACAGCCAACTGGCCGTGGCGATGTGCCGCTCGTCGAAGTTCTCCACCACGGCCACGTGAAACTGGCGGGGCAGGAACGCCACCGCGCTCATGGACAGCACCAGATAGCTCATCCAGACCAGGTAAGAGGATGAGGGCTGGCCCGTGACCATCTGGGACGGCACGTGGGGCGAATGAGTGAGGCGCTCAAATAATTTGAAGATTTGTCCGAACCCGTCATAGAGATAGTAGGTCACGAATACGCCCACGGTAAGGAACGCCAGCAGCTTTACCACCGATTCCACGGCCACGGCCATTACCATGCCCTGGTGCCGCTCAGTGGGGTCCAGCCGCCTGACTCCGAAGACTATGGTGAAGATGATCATCATCACCGCGATGAGGCCGCCCATGTGCATGTACAGCCAGGAGCCCTCCTGTCCGTAGTAGCGGTAGAGAACGGAGTCGACCTGATAGAGGGTCAGAATTTTCAGGGTGAGCACCATGGCCTTGAGTTGCAGGGCCAGATAGGGCGTGATGCCCACCAGGATCATAAGGGTGACCAGGGCCCCCACCGCTTGGGACTTGCCGTAACGCAGGGAGATCAGGTCGGCGATGCTGGTCAGGTGATGCACGCTCTTCACCCTCACCAGGCGGCGCAGCACCACCCACCAGAACAGCATGCCCAGGGTGGGGCCCAGGTAGATGGCCAGGAAGATCATGCCCGAGGTGGCCGCCTTGCCCACGCTGCCGTAGTAGGTCCAGGCGGTGCAGTACACGGCCAGGGACAGGGTGTAGATCAAAGGGTTGTTGCTGGGATTGACCCCGGCCTTGGCCCGGCGCTCCGCCCAAAGGGCCACCAGGAACAAAAATCCCATGTACGCCAGAATGGCGGCCAAGACCTCCCAGGGGCTGAAGGACATATTAGTCCTCCTCCTGGCCGGGCGGCGGCGAAGAGCGGAGTTCGGCCCTGGCCATCAGCCACAGGACCAGGATCAGGCCGATCCAGACCACAAAGAGAAAGACGAACAGAAAGCCGGGGGCGCGGTAGGCCGGTGCGCTCCAAAAGGGCCAGCTGAACAGCAACAGCCCCACCAGGAACACCAGCACGCCTAGGGCCGGCCCATTCCATTTGCGCGTCGGTCGTGGCAAGTCTTGCCCTCCTCCGCGTCTTGATCCAAAGCCTCAAGAAACCTGCATTCCGCTCATCTTCTCAAGGCTCAAGTCAACCCCTCCTACTTCTCAGCTTGCCCATTTTCAGCCTGTTTTCGCAATCCCTTCTTTTCTCAGCGCGCCACGCGGCCCTGAATTGTCCTGTCAGCTTGGGCCGGGCTTGTTGGGCCTATACGCCTTCTGGCGATGGCGTATGCGGGTAATGCCGGCCGGGCTGAATTTTCGCCGCACCCCTCTTTCTCAAGGCGGTTCGCCTTGACCCTCCAAACGCCGTTGATGCGATTGGCGGAAAGGGCCTTGCGCTGGGCAAGGCAGCTATAAGACAATTTAGTCGTGGTTCAAACAGCCTGCAAAATCTCCTGAAAAATTTGAGTACCGGTCGCCGACGGCGGCTTCCGGCAGTCACCGGCGCACTGCAAAGCAAGCGAGGAGCCCATGCCCCCCAGCAACCCGCGGCAACCCAGGGTGGTGGTCATAGACGGCGGACGCACGCCATTTTTGCGCTCCGGAACCCAGTTCGTGGACCTGATGGCCTATGACCTGGGCCGAATGGCCGTGGCCGGTCTGATGCACAAGACCCGGCTGGACCCCGGGGCGGTGGATCTTCTGGTCATGGGAAGCGTCATCCAGGAGGTCAAGACCAGCAACCTTGGACGGGATGTGGCTCTTGGGGCGGGGCTGGAGCTTGCGGTGCCCGCCTATACGGTCACCATGGCCTGCGTCTCGTCCTTGCAGAGCTTTTTGTCTTGCGTGCAGGCCATCCAGACCGGCCAGGCTTCGGTGGCCATCGCCGCCGGGGCCGAGCTGCTCTCCGACGTGCCCATCCGCGTCAGCCGCCCCCTGCGCAAACGCCTCATCGCCGCCCAGAAGGTCAAGAGCCCCCTGGGCTATTTCAGCCTGCTGGGCGGCCTGGGCCTGGGCGACCTGGCCCCGGAGCGGCCGGCCATAGCCGAGTTTTCCACCGGCGAGGTCATGGGCCAGAACTGCGAACGCCTGACCAAACGCCTGGGCATCACCCGTCAGGCCCAGGACCAGTACGCCCTCATGAGCCACCAGCGCGCGTCCCGGGCCACGGAGCAGGGGCTTCTGGCCCGTCAGATCGACCCGGCCTACGTGAAGCCTTACAAGGAGCCGGTGGCCGTGGACAACGGCTTCCACGCCGACACCAGCCTGGACAAGCTGGCCCGCCTAAGGCCGGCGTTCGACAAGCGCTTGGGCACGGTCACCGCCGGCAACTCCTCGTTCCTCACCGATGGAGCCGGGGCGGTGCTCCTGGCCAGCGAGGAGGCGGCCGGGCGTCTGGGCCTGGAGCCCCTGGCCTACGTGAACAGCGTGTCGGTGGCCGCCCTGGACCCGCAGGAGGAACTGCTGCTGGGGCCGGCCGTCACCATGCCCCGGGCCCTGGCCGATGCTGGCCTGGAGTTGGCCGAGGTGGAGGTGGTCGAGCTGCACGAGGCCTTCGCCGGCCAGGTGCTGGGCGTGCTCAAGCTGCTGGACGACGAGCAGTGGTGCCGGGAGCGGCTGGGCCGGGACAGGCCGGTGGGCGCGGTGGACTTGGAGCGCCTCAACGCCTGGGGCGGCTCGCTGTCGGTGGGCCATCCCTTCGGGGCCACCGGCGCGCGGCTGATAACCACCTGCTGCCACCGCATGGCCCATGAAAAGGCGCGTTACGGCCTGGTGGCGGCCTGCGCCGCCGGCGCCCTGGGAATCGGCGCGGTATTGGAGGCGGTGCGATGAGCCAGGCTAAGGAGGATCGGGCCATGGAAGCCATTCGCATTGAAAAGCGCCCCGACGGCGTGGCCCTGGTCATCCTGGATCACCCGGCCAAGCCGGTGAACACCTTGTCCTTGTCCCTGGTCAAGGAGGTGGAGGCCAAGATCACCGGCCTTTTGGGGGACCCGGCGGTGAAGGCGGTGGTGTTGGTTTCGGCCAAGAAGGACACCTTCATAGCCGGGGCCGACCTGGACATCCTGCAACAGGCCCGGACCGCCGCGGAGGTGAGCCAGCTCTCCCTGGAGGGCAACGCCTTGCTCTCGGCCCTGGCGGCCAGCCCCAAGCCGGTGGTGGCGGCGGTGCACGGCGCGGCCCTGGGCGGCGGCCTGGAGGTGGCCCTGGCCTGCCACTACATCCTGGCCTCCGACGACCCGGCCACGGTGCTGGGCCAGGCCGAGGTGATGCTGGGGCTGCTGCCCGCCGGCGGCGGCACCCAGCGCCTCATAAAGCGCACCGGGCTGCTGGCCGGCCTGCCCCTGTTGCTCACCGGTAAGCGCGTCCGGGCCAGGAAGGCCTACCGCATGGGCCTGGTGGACGCGCTGACCACGCCGGGGGGCATCGCCGAGACCGGGGTGCGGGCGGCCCTGGCCCTGGCCGATGGCTCGCTGAAAAGGCGCAAGCGCAAAAAGCCGTTCATGGAGAAACTGACCGCCCTGCCCCCGGTACGCGACATGGTGCTCAAAAAGGCCCGGGAGCAGGTGATGGCCAAGACCCGGGGCAACTACCCGGCGCCGCCGGCCATCCTGGACTGCGTGCAGACCGGGCTCAAACAGGGCATCGACGCCGGCCTGGCCCTGGAGTCGAAGTATTTCGGCGAGCTGGCCATGACCCCCCAGAGCCGGGCCCTGGTGTGGCTGTTCCACGCCACCACTGGGCTCAAGAAGCAAAAGCTCTCCTCGCCGCCGGTGAAGGTGGGGCGGCTGGGTATTGTGGGCGGCGGCTTCATGGGCGCGGGCATAGCCTCGGTGTCGGTGGGGCTCTGTCCGGTGACGGTGCGCGACCTGGACCCCAAGGCCCTGGCCGCCTGCGCCAAGGAGGTGGACACCGGCCTGGCCAAGCAGCTCAGGTCCGGGGCCATCCGCTCCCTGGAGCGCGACCGCCGCCGCTCCAACCTGCAGTTGAGCACCCGGGCCGAGGACTTGGCCGGGGCCGAGCTGGTTATCGAGGCGGTGTTTGAAAAGCTGGAGCTCAAGCGCAAGGTGCTGGCGGAATGCGAGACGCTGATGGCCGACGAGGCGGTGTTCGCCTCCAACACCTCGGCCCTGCCCATCGGCGACATAGCGGCCGGGGCCAAGATACCCGAGCGGGTGGTGGGCATGCACTACTTCTCGCCGGTGCCCAAGATGCCGCTTTTGGAGATCGTGGTGCCCGACGGCTGCGCCCAGTGGGCGGTGGCCACTGCCCTGAAGTTTGGCCAGAAGCAGGGCAAAACGGTTATCCTGGTCAAGGACCGGCCCGGCTTTTACACCAGCCGCATCCTGGGGGCGCTCTTGAGCGAGGCCATGGTGCTGGTGGGCCAAGGGGCGCGCATCGCCGACCTGGACCGGGCCAGCAAGGACTTCGGCTTCCCGGTGGGGCCAATGGCCCTGTTGGACGAGGTGGGGCTGGAGGTGGTGGCCCACGTCTCCCGGGATTTGGCCAAGGCCTTCGCCGAACACGGCGTGAGCGCCAACCCGGGGCTGCTCAAGATGACCGAGCAGGGCTATCAGGGCCGCAAGAACAACAAGGGCTTTTACCTCTACCCCCCCAAGGGGTCCAAGGCCAAGAAGCGGCCCAACGACGCGGTGTACGCCTTCTTCGGGGGCGGGGATCGCCGCGACTTCGACCGGGCCGAGCTGGGCCGGCGGCTGGGCCTGGCCATGGTAAACGAGGCGGCCCGCTGCCTGGACGAAGGGACCATCGACTCCCCCATCACCGGCGACGTGGGGGCGGTGCTGGGCCTGGGCTTCCCGCCTTTCACCGGCGGCCCCTTCCACTACGTGGACGCCCAGGGCGCCGGCCAGGTGCTGGGCTGGCTGCAAGATCTGGCCGCAGAGCAGGGCCCCCGCTTCGCTCCGGCCCAGGCGCTGGTGGACATTGCCGCCGCCGGCAAAAAATTCTTCCCCGCTTCATAGGAGAGCGCCGTGCCTTCGGTTTACTTCACGCCGGATCATGAGGAGTTCCGCCGCCAGGTGCGCCGGTTCATGGACCAGGAGATAGCGCCCCACGCTGATGAGTGGGAAGAGGCCGGGGTCATCCCCAGGGAGGCCTTTGGCCAAATGGGCCGCCTGGGCTTCTTGGGCATCAGCTTCCCCGAGGAGTACGGCGGCAGCGGGGCGGACATGCTCTTCGCGGTCATATTCCTGGAGGAGCTGACCCGCTCGCGCATGGGCGGGTTTTGCGCGGCGGTGAGCGTGCAGCAGTTCATGGCCACCCAGCACATCTACCGCTGGGGCAGCGAGGAGCTGAAGCGAAACTATCTGACTCCCTCCATCGCCGGGGACAAGGTGGGGGCCCTGGCCATCACCGAGCCCGATACGGGCAGCGACGTGGCCGCCATCCGCGGCAAGGCGGTGCGCGACGGAGAGCACTGGGTGATCGACGGGGCCAAGACCTTCATCACCAACGGCGCCCTGGGAGACTTCTACACCCTGGCGGTGAAGACCGACCCCGCCGGCGGGGCGGCCGGGGTGAGCCTCATCGTGGTGGACCGGGAGGCGCCTGGAGTGAGCGCCCGCCGCCTGAAAAAGCTGGGCTGGTATTGCTCGGACACCGCCGAGGTAGCCTTCGAGGGAGTGCGGGCGCCCGCCGGCCGCCTGGTGGGCCGTGAGAACATGGGCTTCTATTACCTCATGGAGGCCTTTCCCCTGGAGCGCCTGTGCGGGGCGGCCATCAGCGTGGGCTCGGCCGACATCTGCCTGCAGGAGGCCCTGGCCTACATGAGGCAACGCACCGCCTTCGGCCGCCCCCTAACCAAGTACCAGGCCCTGACCCACCGCCTGGCCGATTTGGCCAGCCAATTGGAGGCGGCGCGGCAGTTGATTTATCACGCCGCCTGGCTCATGGAAAACGGCCATCCCCACGAGCGGGAATGCACCATGGCCAAGCTGGTGGCCACCGAGCTGAACCAGCGGGTGGCCGACGCCTGCTTGCAGTGCCTGGGGGGCTACGGCTTCATGGAGGAATACCCCATGGCCCGCTTCTTCCGCGACGCCCGGGCCGGCACCATCGTGGCCGGCACCAGCGAGATAATGCGCGAGATACTGGCCCGCCTCATGACCGGCGAGGCCCCGCCGGACCGGGGCAAAGCCATGGCCGGGGAGCAGGGTCCGGGTCTGGCCGAACTGTTCAATAGCCTGCCGGGCCGCTTGCGGACCGAGAAGGTGGGTGATTGGCAAGGGGTGTTTCACTTTGATCTGGCCGGCGGCCGCCCCGGGCAGTGGACCGTGGAGATCGGCGGCGGCGGGTGCCGGGTGAGCCAGGGGCACCAGGGCCAGGCCGGCTGCCTGGTGGAGATGGACGCCGCAACCTACATTGGTATAGAAACCGGCGCCCTCGACCCCCAGGCCGCCTTCATGGGCGGCAAGATCAAGGTGAGCGACCTGGGAGCCATGCTTAAGTACCTCACGGCGTTCCGGCCCCTGGACAAGTGAGGCCCGGCCGGCAAGGGGGCGGCAAGACGCACGGCTAATCGATCCAGTTCAAGCTGCGATCCACCGCCTTTAGCCATCCCTTGTAGCCAGCCGCCCGTTCTGCCTCTTGCATTGTGGGCAGCCAGGTCTTGCTTTCGGCCCAATTGGCCTGGAGTTCGTCAAATCCTGGCCAGAAACCCACCGCCAGCCCGGCGGCATAGGCCGCCCCCAGGCAGGTGGTTTCATGCACCTTGGGCCGTATCACCGGCACGTCCAGCACGTCGGCCTGAAACTGCATCAGCAAATCGTTGTGGACCATGCCCCCGTCCACCTTCAAACGCGTGAGATCCACCCCGGAGTCCTTGTTCATGGCCTCGACGATATCCTTGGTCTGGTAGGCGGTGGCCTCCAAAACCGCCCGGGCCAAGTGATGCTTGTTGGCGTAGCGGGTCAGGCCCACGATCACGCCCCTGGCGTCGGGCCGCCAGTAGGGGGCGAACAGACCCTGAAAGGCTGGGACGCAATACACCCCGCCGTTGTCCTCCACCTGGGCGGCTAGGTCCTCGATCTCAGGGGTCGATGACACAAGGCCCAGATTGTCCCTTACCCATTGCACCAAGGCCCCGGCCACGGCGATGGAGCCTTCCAGGCAATAGACCGGCTCTTGGCCGCGCATCTGATATCCCAAGGTGGTGATGAGCCCGTGCCGGGAAGCCACCGGAGTTGTTCCCGTGTTGAGCAGCAGGAAGCAGCCGGTGCCGTAGGTGTTTTTGGCTTCTCCCGTGGCAAAACAGGCCTGCCCCACCAACGCCGCCTGTTGGTCCCCCAGGGAGCCGCAAACCGGCACCCTCGCCCCCATGGGCCCATCCACGGCGGTGAAGCCCCAGGGCTCGGTATCCATGGAGGGCACGATGCGCGGCAGGCCTTGGCGGGGTATGCCCAGGGTCTGGAGGATTTCCTGGTCCCATTGCAACGTCTTCAGGTCCATGAGCATGGTGCGGCTTGCATTGGTGACATCGGTGATGTGGGCCCCGCCCCGGACGCCTCCGGTGAGCAGCCAGATTATCCAGGTTTCCATGGTGCCGATGATGGCCCGGCCCTGTTCTACCGCCCGGCGCGCCCCTGGAATGTTGTCCAGCACCCACTTGATCTTGGGCCCGCTGAAATAGGTGGCCACCGGCAAGCCGGTAACGGGGCGGAAACGGTCCTGGCCGCCCCCGGCTATCAAATCCTTGCAGATTTCATGGGTGCGGGTGCATTGCCAGACTATGGCGTTGTGAAAAGGCTTGCCGGTGTACTTGTCCCAGACCACGATGGTTTCGCGCTGGTTGGTCACCCCGATGGCCGCCAAGTCGGCTCCCCTCAACCCGGCCTTGGCCAAGGCCCCCTGCATCACTTCTCCGATGCACCGCCAAATTTCAAGGGGATCATGCTCCACCCAGCCCGGCCGGGGGAATATCTGCTCGTGCTCCTTTTGATCCGAGGCTACGATCAACCCTTTTCGGTCGAAAACCATGAACCGGCTGCTGGTGGTGCCCTGGTCGATCGCGCCCACATACTCACCCACGGCAGGCTCCTTCAGACCGCGAGCGGCTCAAAAGCGTGAGGTCCACCAACAAGATCATGGGAAGGGACCATGCGATCATTGACATTATCGCTGAACAAGAAATCATACCCGCTCCAAAGACAGAACCCGCCGGACCATGTTGCTATTCATTCATCATCCGTTCCATGACACGGTCCTCATAATCCCACAACCGCGCACGGCAAGGAAGGCGGCCAAGCCGATACCGGGGAAATTTTTCTGGCCAAGGCTCTTTGCATAAAAGGCCGTGGATGGCCGGCTAATGCACCCCCCAAAAAGGCAGGGGCCGGTCCGAGCCGGCCCCTGCCTCGTTCGCTGGCCCCCTTGGTGGCCTAGAATGCTTCCTCGGGAATCTCCACGGCGGAGAGGTCCTCGGTCTTTAGGGCGGCGTAGCGGCCAAAAACATTGGTGAGGATGTTGCGGCAGAAGAACTTGGCAGAAGCCATCTTGCCCTGGTAGAAGGCGTAGTCCCCCGACCCCGGCTCCACCCCGGCCAACTTTTGGCGGGCGATCAGCCCTTGCTCCAGCATTAGCTTGGCCAGCACCGTTTCCGCGAAGCACTCCAGGAAGCGGGTGGCGTACATGGGCACGAGGGAGATGCGGCCCTGCTTGAAGTAGCCGGCAAAGCGCTGGGCGAAGTCGCCCACCATGCCCACCGTCTGGCCCAGCAGCTTGAAGTCGGCCTGGAAATCCTGGTCCGCCTCGTTCTCCTTGGCAAAGGCCATCAGCTCGGCGACCCATTCCTGAAACACCTTGCCCCCTTGGTAGCCGATTTTGCGGCCCACCAGGTCCAGGGCCTGGATGTAGTTGGTGCCCTCCCAGATAGAGAGGATTTTCATGTCCCTGGCGTACTGTTCCACCGGGAAGTCGCTGCAGTAGCCGGCGCCGGCCAGCACCTGGATGGCGTCGCGGATGAGCATGTAGCCAAGGTCCGGCGGATATGCCTTGACCAGGGGGGTGAGGATGTCCACCCGGTCCCGGGCCTTTTGCCGCGTGACCTCGTCGGGGTCGTGCTTGGCTACGTCGGAGTTGAACATCAGGTAGGCCACGAAAACCCGCATGGCCTCGGAACCTGCCTTGAGGCCCATGAGCATGCGGCGCACGTCCTCGTGTTGGATGATGGGCACCGCTTGGCCGTGGCGGTCGGTGAGGGGGGCGCCCTGCACCCGCTCCTTGGCATAGATGCGCGCGGTGTCATAGGCGCTGGCGGTGGCCCCGGCGGCCTGGATGCCGCAGCCGATGCGGGCGTGGTTCATCATTTGGAACATCTTGGCCATGCCGCTGTGGGGCTCCCCCAAGAGAATGCCCCGGCACTTGCCCTGCTCCCCGAAGTTCAGGGTGCAGGTGCTGGAGCCGTGGATGCCCATCTTGTGCTCGATGCCCGCGCAAAAGACGTCGTTGGACTGGCCCGGGGAGCCGTCCGGATTCACCCAGATTTTGGGCACGATGAACAGGCTCACCCCCTTGGTGCCGGCGGGGCCGCCCTCTATGCGGGCCAAGACCAGGTGGATGATGTTTTCGGTGAGGTCGTGCTCGCCGCAGGTTATGAAGCGCTTCACGCCCTCGATTTTGTAGATGCGCGGGTCGCCCGAGTCCGGGTCCGGAACCGCCTTTGTGCGCAGGGCGCCCACGTCCGAGCCGGCGTCGGGCTCGGTGAGGCACATGGTGCCCCCCCACACCCCGGTGTACATATTCTCCAGGAACATGTCCCGGTCCTGGTCGGTGCCGAAGCTCTCGATGAGGTGGCCGTTGCCCACCATGAGGCCGGAGTAGGTCATCATGGCCATGTTGGCCCCGTTGAATATCTCGCCCACCAGACCGCCCACCACCTCGGGCAGGCCCTGGCCCCCGAATTCGGGGTTGTAGGTGGCCGCGGGCCAGCCGTTTTCGTTGAACACCCGCCAGCATTCCTTAAATGCGCCGGGGGTGCGCACCGTGCCGTTTTCGTAGGCGCAGCCCATGCGGTCGCCGTCCTGCAGGGCCGGCCCCAGGACCTCCCGGCCCACCTTGAGGGCCTCGTCGATAATCATGGCGAAGTCGTCGGCCGAGAAATCCTGGTACGGGGGATAGCTAAGGAGCCGCTCCACGTCCAGGTGCTCCAGAAGCACGAACTTGCTGTCCCGGCCGTCGCGGCGGAAATAGTTGACGCCCATGTCTTTCTCCTCAAGGCCCGCCCCATGGGCCCGCTGTTGATGTTCAACGTTCCTCTACGCCATACGTTTTGCCATGGTTCGGCAGTATACCAAATGGCGAAAAGCCGGCCTTGTTTATAATGGGTTGCCTACCCCGGGCGCTCCCGCCCCCCAGGCCCCGCTTGATTCTTACAGCCCCAGGTAGGTCTTGCGGATCACCTCGTCCTCCAGCAGTTCCTCGCCCTTGCCCTGGGCGATTATCTTGCCCGAGGACAACACATAGTTGCGGTTGGCGATCTTGAACACCCTGGCCACCTCCTGCTCCACCAGCAGGATGGTTATGCCCAATTCACGGATCTGCTGGATTTTTTTGAACACCTCCCGGCGCATGAGGGGAGCCAAGCCGGTGGATGGCTCGTCTATGCACAACAGCTTGGGCCGGGACATCAGGGAACGGCCCACGGCCAGCATCTGCTGCTCCCCCCCGGACAGGGTGCCCGAGACCTGCTTGGAGCGCTTGGCCAGCACCGGGAACAGCGTGTAGACCGTCTCCAGGTCGGCCTGGACCTGCGCCTTGTCCAGGTTCAGGTAGGCCCCCGCCATCAGGTTTTCCAAAACGCTTATCTCCCGGAAGGGCCGCCGCCGCTCCGGGCAGTGCACTAGGCCCATGCGCACGATCTCGTGGGCCGGGGTCTTTTCTATGGAGCGCCCGTCAAAGGAGATGCGGCCCTCCAGGGTCACATCTCCGCCGGCGGTGCCGCGCAAGGTGGCTTTTTCCCAGGCCACCAGGCCGGTGATGGCCCTGAGCAGGGTGGTTTTGCCGGCGCCGTTGGGGCCCACCAGGCTCACCAGCTCGCCTTCGGCCACGTGCATGCTCAGGTCGTTGATGATCATGGCCTTGTCGTAACAGACCGTCAGGTTGGAAACCTCCAGCAGCACTTAGATCTCCCCTTCTCCCAGATAGGCCTCGATCACCTCCGGGTTCTCCACGATCTGCTCAGGAGTGCCGTCGGCGATGATGTTGCCGAAGTCCAAGACGATGATGCGGTCCACGATCTTCATGAGTTGGGCCAGCTTGTGCTCGATGATGATCATGGCCGGGCCCTCGCTGTGCAGCCTGCCGAAGCGGCCGCCCTTGTGCAGCCGGGCGATGGACTTGGCCATCAGGTCGGTTTCCGCAGGGCTCAGGCCGCCGAAGGGCTCGTCCAGTAGCAGCAACTCCGGCTCGGTGGCCACGGCCCGGGCCACCTCCAGGCGCTTGAGGTCGCCCTGGGACAGGGTGGAAGCCTTTTCCAGGGCCATGTCCGAGATGCCGGCGAACTCCAGGGCGTCCATGGCCTTGGCCTCCACCTTCTTGACCCATTCCCCGCGCTTCATGGCCCGGGGGCTGAGGCAGGAGACCATCACGTTGGCGATGATGGGCAGGCGGCGGAAGGGGCGCATGTTCTGGAAGGTGCTGGCGATGCCCATGTTCACGATGTCCCAGGTCTTCTTGCGGGTGATGTTTTTGCCCTTGAAACGGATGCTCCCCCGGTCCGGGCGCAGGATGCCGCTGATCAGGCGCACCAGGGTGGTCTTGCCCGCCCCGTTGGGCCCGATGAGCCCCAGGACCTCATCGCGCCCCATGGCGAAGCTGACGTTGTTGGTGGCGGTGAGGCCGCCAAAGTCCTTGTGCAATCCGCTTACTTCTAAAAAGGGCTGGGCCATCTCTAGCCCTCCTTGGCCTCTTCGCGCAACTCGCGGCGGGAAACCTTGCCCACGTCGGTCTTGGGCAGCTCGCCTCGGAACTCGATGATCTGGGGCACCTTGTAATGGGCCAGATTCTCCTTGCAGTAGGCGATTATATCCTCCTCGGAGAGCTTGCCCCGGGCCTCGGCCTGCAGCACCACATAGGCCTTGATGATCTGGCCAACCTTGGGATCGGGCACCCCCACCACCCCGGCGGCCTTGACCTGGGGATGATTGTAGAGCATCTCCTCCACGTGCTTGGCGAACACCGAATAGCCCTTGTGCTTTATCAAGTCCCGCTTGCGGTCGAAGAAGTGGAAATAACCCTCTTCGTCCATGCTCACCAGGTCGCCGGTGCGCATCCAGGTCTTGCCCTCCAACTCGATCATGGTTTCCTGGTTGTCCTCGGTCCGGTGCCAGTAGCCCTGCATGATGTTGGGGCCGCTCAAAATCATCTCCCCCACCTCGCCCACCGGCACGAACTCGTTGCTGTCCACCTCCATGATGGCCGCGGTGATGTTGGGGATGGGCAGGCCGAAGGAGCCCCGCTTGGGACGGTGCAGGGGGTTGGTGTGGCTAACCGCCGAGGTCTCGGTCATTCCGTAGCCCTCGATGATGCGGCTGCCGGTGCGCCGCTCCCACCCCTCCACCGTGCTCTCGTGCAGGGTGTCGGCTCCGCAGACGATGATTTTGATGCGCTTCCAATTAACTCGGTCGGTCTTGTCGTATTCCTTGAGATACTCATACAGGGTGGGCACCCCGTAGAAGCCCGAGGCGTCGTAGCGCTCCACCGCCTTCAGTATCTCGTCCATGTCCGGAGTGGTGAACAGCACCATGGTGTAGCCGTTGACCAGGCTGGTGAGCATTATCACCACCTGCCCGTAGATGTGGAACATGGGCAAGAAGGCGATGACGGTTTCGTTGCCCTCCTGGAACTTCTCGGACCAGAAGGCCAGGGCTTGGGCCTGGCAGGCGATGATGTTGTAGTGGGTGAGCATGGCCGCCTTGGGCAGCCCGGTGGTGCCGCCGGTGTAGGGCAGGGCGGCCAGGTCCTTTTTCGGGTCCAGGCTCACCTGTGGCGGCTGGGGCGGGTACTTTTTGAGCAGGTCCTGAAACTTGAGCAGCCCATCGCGCTCGATCAAGGCGGCGTCGGGCACGTGCAGGCCCCCGTAGGCCTTGGCCATCACCTTTTTGGCGAAGACCTTTTTAAGGCTGGGCAGGAACTCGTCCACCCCGGTGATTATCACCCGGTCCAACTCCACCCCGGCCTCGGCCACCTTGTCATAGAGGATGTCCTGGCAGACCACGGTGCGCGCCCCGCTGTCGCTCAGTTGGTGGCGCACCTCCTGACTGGTGTACACCGGGCTGACCGGCGTAATCACCGCCCCCACCCTCAGGGCCCCCAGGTAGGCGATGACGTACTGGGGACAGTTGAGCAAAAACAGCGCCACCCGGTCGCCCTTTTTCACACCCAAGTCGCTCAGGGCCGCGGCAAAACGATCGGCATGGTCCTTCAGCTCGCGATAGCTGATTTTCTTGCCGTAATAGATCATCGAGGTTTTTTTGCCGTACTTCTCCACCACCTGGTCGAACACCTCCGGGATGGAGACCACGGGGATATCCATTTCAGGAGGCACGCCTTCGGGGTAATGCCGCAACCAGGGTTTGGACAGGTAGGCCTGTTTGGCATCCATGTTATTTCACCTCACACGTTGCATGGGGATAAGGACCTGCCAGGGGTCAGTCCAATACGGCGTCGCATACGCGGCACCTTTTTCTGTTGAATGCGTTGCGCACCTTGCAGCGGGGGCATTCGATCTCCACCTTGTCGCGCACCCAGGGGATGAGCCCCTCGGGCATGAACAGAAGAGTAAGCAGCACCAGCGCCGCGAAGATGAACATGCGCATTTCGGGCAGACCGGGGAAGCTGTCCAGAGCTACGCGCAGCACCTCCATGAGTGGATAAAGGATGAAGACCCCGGCTATGGGGCCGTAGATGGTGACCATGCCGCCGAACACCGCCCAAATTATCACCTGGAAGGACAACCCGACCTCCAGGCCGGAAGGCCCGGCCAGGCGCATGAAGTGGGCGTAGAGTCCGCCGGCCACGCCGGCGAAAAAGCCACTCATGCAAAAGGCCAAGAGTTTGTAACGGGTGGTGTTGACCCCCGAGGTGCGCACCGCCAGCTCGTCCTCGCGGATGGCGTGCAAGATGATGCCGGTCTTGGAGTCGGTGATCTTCCACATGGCGAAGCCCAGAATCACCATAAGTCCGCTGGTCAGGTAGTAGTCCATCACCCGGGAGCCGGTCAGGCGGGACAGGCCGGCCAGGCCCAACTCTCCGCCGGTGACGTCGGGAATGGCAAAGACCAAGCCGGTGAGGATTATGGGAAAGGCCAGGGTGGTCAGGGCCAGGTAGGAGCCCTTGAGCCGCAGGCAGGGGATGCCCACGACCAAACCGGTGAGCACCCCGCCCACCGCGCCCAGGGGGATGGAGAAATATGGCGGCAGGCCCAGCTTGAGGTTCAGCAGGGCGGTGACATAAGCGGCCACCCCGAAGAACAGGGCGTGGCCGAAGTTCATCTGCCCGGTGAACCCTGACAGCAAATCCCAGCTGGCCGCGAATATGGCGAAAATGGAGGTGAGGATCAATACCCGCAGGAAGTAATAGTCCTGGGTGAACAAGGGTAGGGCCATCAGGGCCACGATGAAGACCAGCACCGCTATCCGGCTGGGAAGCACCAGCACCTCGGAGCGCAGGATGGTGACGGTCCTGCGGAAGTATACGCCCAGCAGCCCCATGCTAACGCTCCTCCTCGAAAGACACCCCGAACAACCCCTCCGGCCTCATCAACAGCACCAGAATCATGATGGACAGGGCCACCGAGTCCTTGAGGAAGGAGCCCATGGGCACCATGAACACCACCAGGGATTCGGCGAAACCCAGGATGTAGGCCCCCACGAAGCTGCCCTCGATGCTGCCCAGGCCTCCCAACACCACGATGGCCAGCATCATGATGAGGGGGTGCATCCACATGGTGGGTTCCACGGTGACCAGGGGCACCACGATGGCCCCGGTCACCGCGGCCATGCCCACGGATACGGCCATGGTGCTCATGGCCACCCGGGTCACGTTCATGCCCATGAGGTTGGCCACCTCCCTGTCCTGGGCCGTGGAGCGGATGGCCAGGCCCAGGCGGGTCTTGACCAGAAACAACCGGGTGGCCACCAAGACCACCAGGGCCAGCCCCAGGGCCAAAAGATGCTGGTAGGTGACCTTTACTCCCAGGATGGTGGCGTAGCCGTCTATCAAGGGGTTCACCCCCAAGTAGTGGCCGCCGAAGACCATCAGGAAGACCTCTTGGATCATCATGGCCACGGCGATGGTGGCGATGAGAACCGCCGCCTCGTGCTCCTGAATGGGCTTGATGAATAGGGTATAGACCAGCAAACCCAACAGCACGGTCAGGACGACGGAGGCCACCATGGCCAACGGGGCCGGCAGGCCCATCAACTTGGTGCCCACGTAGATCAGGTAGGCGGCGGTCATGTACAGGGCGGTGTGGGCGATGTTTATGATGCGCGCCACGCCCAGCACCAGCGAGAAGCCAATGGCCAGCAGGGCGTATACGCTGCCCTTGATCAGGCCGTCGATGATGATGTCCAGTATCATGCGTCCACCTCGCGGACCCGTGGCGGACCCGCCTGGTTGGGGCCCGCGCCCGGCGGCGCGAACCCAGGCTTACAAAGACACGCCCTTGGGCCCCCTTCCCGGCCTTGGGCGGACGGGAAGGGGGCGAGGGAGGAACTACTTCTTCTTCCAGTGCTCCACCACCCAGGGGGGCAGCTTGTAGGGCACAGTGCCCTCGTAGGTGATGCCGTGCCACTTGTAGGGCCAGATGCATAGGTTTTGGTCGCCCTGCCATTGGGTTCCCAAGCCCGTCACGAATCCCGGACCCCATTTGACGTCGTGGCTCTTGTCGAATACCACGCGGCCGGAGGTGCCGATCATGTCGGTCTTTTCCACGAAGGGGACCAGTTTGGCGGAATCTATGGTGCCGGCCTTTTCAATGGAGTCCCTGAGGATGTACACTGCGTCATAGGTGCCGGCGGTGTAGTTGGGGGCCTCCTTGAAGGTCTTGAGGTACTTGTCGTAGAAGGGAATGGTCTTGTCGGTGATTTTCACCCGGGCGAAGGTGTTGATGGTCACGGTGTATTCGCCCTTGCCGCCGGTGGCGCTCCAGAAACCGGTCTTCTGGGCCTCCACGTTGATGCCCACCGGCGCGGCGGGCACCTTGAGCTCGCCCAACTGCTTGGCGAAGGTCAGGCCCACCGAGGACGAGAAGGTGGTGAAAGCGATGTGAGCCCCGGAGCGCTGGATGGCGGCAAGCTCCGCAGTGCAGTCCTTGGCCACCGGCGAAGGCCGCCACACGCCAACCACCTCCATGCCCATCTTGCCCGGCAGCACCTTTTGGGCGGCCCGTACGATGGGATCGGCCCAGGCGGCCTTCTCGGCCACCACCGCCACCTTGATCTTGTCCAGGCCCAACTGGGCCTTCATGATCGCTCCCACCGTGCCCAGTAGGATGAAGTCTACCTTGCCCAAATAGCTGGAGTTGATGGGGGTCAGCCGGAACCAATACTTGTAGCGGTCGTAGTCCTTGGTCACCCGGGTGCAGAGCGCCGGGTGGGCCGCTCCGCAGCCGATGAAGATTTTTTTGGCGTCCATGGCGATGTCCTGCATCACCTGCACCGCCTCGGTGCGGAAGCCGCCGATCAAGAAGTCCACCTTGTAGCGGCTAACCGCCATCTCCACCGCGTTGGTGGCGTCGGGGATGCTGAGAAACTCGTTGGTGTCGATCTTGATAAGTTTTATGGGCCGCATCACGTTGCCCACCTTGACCCCGCCGGCCTGGTTGATCTCGTCGGCCGCCATGGTGGCTCCGTTCCAATGCCCCTCGCCCTGGGTGAATGACATGGGACCCAGCACCCCGATGGTGATCGGGTCCGCCGCTCCCGCCGGCAGGCACATCGCCAGGATTAAGGACAGCCCCAGCAGCACCGCCCCAACTCTCCCCAAAAATTGCATGATACTTCCCTCCCTTGTGACTGTTTGGCCAGGCCGCGTATTTGGGCAGGCGTTCTGCCGGTCGCGGGCCGTGGCCGGGTATCCTTGGCTGGGCGGAAGCCAGGGGCCAACCGCCCTTGCTCAACCGGAGCCTCGCGCCAGAAGACGCGGTCGGCCCCAGCGGGATCGTCTACCAGGAAGCTGAAAATCAAGCTGTCAGCGGTTCAAGATGCGCGGCAAGATGAGGCGCCGATAGTTACCGAGTGAGAGCCAATATCCGCTTAACCATGGGCCCGAAACCTTTCGCGCCCGAGGCGGTAAAAATCGATGCGAGAGTGACCGGGTCTGGCCCCGCCCAACAATGCCTTGATGCGTAAGGGCGAAGTTTGAGCCCCTGCCCTTTGCGGGGCGTTGATTGAGCCGGTGTTGATGCAAACGACGTGATGACGCGGGCTGTCGCTGAATAGGATTCAACCCATTTTGGCACAAAAGCCCTCCCGCTTTCACCCTCGGAAAAACGCCCCGGCATGGATGGGGTCCGGCGATTGCCCCTGGCTGCGGTTTCCCCAGGCCGTGGCGCCCGATCCCCCGGCCAAGCACCTTCTTCAAATTCAGGTGCGCTCCGCACTGCCAAGGCGTTGCATACTAGGTCGCCGAGGCTACTCCTTGGCGTATACTGTATATCCGCGCTCAACGTTTAGTCAAGCTATTCGTGTGTAATGATATCCGCAATATTAACTGAAAGATATGTTGCCACATTAATAGGACTATGCGATTATGTGCCTAGTTGGTTGATCATAAAGATGGAGGGGTCCGGGGCAATTGTGCGACTGCGGGCGATACGTGCTGCCCGAGGCGAAAGCCTGGACGATCCGGGAAGATTTGGGATTTCCCTCCGGGTAGTGTAAAAAGGATGCGAAGTAAAGTGGATTCAACCGCTCCCGAATAAGATCAGAATCCACGAGATGCCGGGGGAGGCAGATTTTTCATGAAGATCAGCGAACTGGCCAAGCGCACCGAATTACCCAAACAGACCATCCATTATTATATAAGGGCCGGGCTTCTGCCCAAGCCCCGCAAGCTTGGGTCCAACTCCGCTGATTACGACGAAAGCTACGTGGATCGCATTCGCCTAATAAAGGAGCTGCAAAACGACTTCTTTCTGCCCCTGCCCACCATCAAGAAAATCATGTGGGAAAACCGTAGCGCCAGCAAGCAGGCCATGCTCAAGCTACGCACCGAATACTTCCGCCCGGTGGAGCACTACCTGGGCACCGGGGTGGTGGGGGATGAGGCTTTTCTAAAGGCCACCAGCCTGGCCGCGCGCTGGCTGCCCATCCTCAAGGAATGGGACCTGATCAGCTCCAACACCCAAGATGGCCAAAACGTCTATTCCCAAGACGACATCATCGTCGGCAAGGTCATGGTGAGCATGGCCAAGCTGGGCATTCACCGGGGCAACAACTTCAAGCCCGAAGTCACCATGCCCGTGCTGGCCGACACCTTCCGGGAAGTGGCCAAAAAGCTCATCGAAGACTTTCGGCGGGCAACGGTGGACATGAAACCCAGCGAGCGGGAAGAGCTGGCCCTCCGGGGCCACGAGGTGATGGGTGTGCTTTTCTATCACCTGTACCGTAAATACGCGCGGGAATACCTGCAAGACCAACCGCCACGCTAGCGCCCCGCCTTCCCCTTTTTACACCTCGCATCTACCGCCGCCGTATTGTCTTTCTCATGGCTGCCAAGCCCTGAGCGTTCAAGGCTGGAGGCACGCCCGGGCCCTGGGGGTTTTTCTCTCAGCAACCCTGCATTTTTAACTTGCTTTATATTATGTCTTTACTCGTATGATCTATATGTTGCAAGTTGAGTACAGAGCAACGCGATACGTTATTATTCGGCGGCGATATTCTTTTCTGGCCGGGCGAAGCCTGAGCTAAACGCGCGGGCCCGGGGCTTGATTGGCGCGGCATGAGCCAAGGCTCGGGACGGGAAATCCTGCGGCCGCCACGGCAACGGACGGTGCGCCGGATGGCGTGCAACCCCTTTTTCTCCAGGGAGAGGCAAATGAACACACAGAACCAAACGGTCAAGGTGGAGATCATCGGCGGGGTGGCCATCCTGCGCATGGACAACCCCCCGGTCAATCAGATGTCCGAGCACTTCATCCTGGAGCTCAAGCGGGCCGTCATGGAGGCCATGGAGGACCCGGAAGTGATGGTGATAATCCTCACCGGCACGGGCAGGAACTTCGTGGCCGGAGCCGACGTCACCCAGCTTCTAACGGTGAAGGGAAAGGCGCCCTTTGTGGCCAAGCTCATGGAAGTGCATCGATGGTTCAACGCCATGGAGGCCTCCCCCAAGCCCATCATCGCGGCCATCAACGGCAACTGCCTGGGCGGGGGCATGGAAATGGCCCTGGCCTGCCATTACCGCATCGCCGCCCAGGGGGTGAGCCTGGGCCTGCCCGAAGTCAAACTGGGCCTGCTGCCCGGCAGCGCCGGCACCCAGCGCATGCCCCGGGTCATCGGCCTGCCCGACGCCCTGGACCTCATGCTCACCGGCAAGTTCATCAGGGCCCAAAAGGCCTGGCCCCTGGGCCTGGTGGACGAGGTGGTGGCCCCGGACCAGTTGCGCGAGGCGGCGCTGGCGGCGGCGGCCAAATTCAATTCCGGCCAGTTGAGCCACAAGAGCCGCATGGCCAGCCGGCGCTTCGACCGCCTGCCCAGCGCCAGCGAGAAAACCCACCTCATCAACTTCATCAAGGCCCAGACCGCGCCCAAGGCCAAGGGCTACATAGCGCCCTTTAAGATCATCGAGGCGGTGGAAAAGGGCCTGTCCACCGACTTTGAAGCCGACATCGCCCGGGAGGCCGAACTTTTCGGCGACTGCCTGGTCTCCGACGTGGCCAAAAACCTCATCGGCATTTTCTTGAACGAGCGCTCCGCCGGACGTCTGCCCCGCATCAAGGGCTTGAGCCCGGCCAAGCCCCAAAAGGTTGGCATGCTGGGCGGCGGAGTCATGGGTTCGAGCATCGTGCATCTGCTGCTTTCCAGCGGCCTGGACGCTGTGCTCTGGGAGGTGAACGACCAGGCCCTGGCCAAGGCGGTTGAGGCCATCAAGAAAACCTTTGGCTACAAACTAAAGACCAAGAAGATCAAGCCCGAGCAGTTGGAGGCCCTGCTGGCCAACAAGCTAAAGACCACCACCCGGCTGGAGGAGATGGCCGAGGTGGATCTGGTCATCGAGGCGGTGTTGGAAAACATGGAGGTGAAGCAGGACATCTGGAAAAAGCTGGAGGGCATCTGCCGGCCGGACGTGATCTTCGCCACCAACACCTCGGCCCTGCCCATCACCGACATGGCCACGGTGCTGGCCGATCCGGGCCGCATGATCGGGCTGCACTTTTTCAACCCAGCCGAGCGCATGCCCCTGTTGGAGATCATCTGCGCCGAGAAGACCTCCGACCAGACCCTGGCCACCAGCGTGGCCTTTGGCCGCACCATCAAGAAGGTGCCGGTGGTGGTCAACGATGGCCCCGGCTTCTACGTGTCGCGCCAGTTGGGCGGGCTAATGGGCGGCTCGGTGTTCCTCATGGCCGACGGGGTTAGCCCGGTGGCCATCGAGGAGGCCATGATGGACTTCGGCATGCCCATGGGGCCGGCCACCCTGTCAGACCTCACCGGCATCGACATCAACTTTCACGTGAACCAGACCTTCGCCCGCCGCCTGGGCGATCGCTACAAGGTCCACCCCCTCACCGAGGCCATCTACGCCCTGGGCGATTACGGCCGCAAGACCGGGCGCGGCTACTTCGACTACAGCGGCCCCAAGCCGGCGCCCAACCCTCGCGTGGCCCAGGTATTGGCCGACTATCTCAAAGAGCATCAGGTGGCCCCCCGCGAGATGAGCAAGCAAGAGATCATCGACGTGATGCTGGCCAACGGCATCAACGAGGCGGCCCTGATGATGGAGCAAGGCATCTGCGACCGGCCGGCGGACATGGACCTGGCCATGATCTACGGCACCGGCTTCCCGCCCTATCGGGGGGGCATCCTGCGCTACGCCGACAAGTGGGGCCTGGACAAGGTGCTGGCCAAACTCAACGAACTGCAAGCACGCTACGGTGGGCGCTTCGCCCCGGCCGAACTCATCCAGCAAATGGCCGCCCAGGGCCAACGCTTTTACCAGGACTAAGGAGGGTTGCAATGCAAGAGGTGGTGATCGCCGGTTACCTGCGCACGGCCCAATCCCGCTGCCGGCCCAACGACCCGGCCCGCGACTGGTTCCACGCCCTCAGGGCCGACGAGTTGTTGGCCCGGGTGCTGCCCGAGCTGATTAAACGCACCGGCCTGGAGCCCAAGGAGGTTGACGACTTTATCGTGGGGGCGGCCGCCGGGGTGGGCGAACAGTGGACCTATGGCGGCCGCACTCCCATCTTCCTGGCCAACCTGCCCGAGACCATCGCCGCCAAGTTCGTGGACCAGCAGTGCGGTTCGGCCATGGCCGGGGTGCATGTCGGCTTCATGGAGATCGCCCAGGGCTTCGCCGACGTGGTGATGGTGGGGGGCATGGAGCACATGACCCGGGTGCCCATGGGGGGCACCACCAAGGACCGGGGCCTGGTGGCCCCCAACCTGAATCTTTTCCTAAACCCCGAGTATCGCCACTGGGACATGATGAGCGCCATGAACATGGGACTCACCGCCGAGAAGCTCTTTGCCCAGTCCGGCTGCACCAAGCAAGAGATGGACCAGTGGGCCCTGCGCTCCCACCAGCGGGCGGCCCAGGCCCAGGCTGATGGCTTCTTCGACGGCGAGATACTGCCCATCGAAGCGCCCCAGGCCGACGGCTCGGTGATGAGCGTGACCCAGGACCAGGCGGTGCGCGGCGACACCACCCTGGAGGGCCTGGCCAGCCTCAAGCCGGCCTTCAAAAAGGACGGGGTCATCACCGCCGGGGTCAGCTCGCCCCTGAACGCGGCGGGGACCGCACTTATCCTAATGTCCAAGAAAAAGGCCCGGGCCAAGGGCATTAAGCCCATGGCCACCATCCGCTCCATCGGTTTCGCCGGCGTGGACCCCACCATCATGGGCCAGGGGCCGGTGCCGGCCAGCCTCAAGGCCCTGGAAAAGGTCGGGCTGGCCCCGGGCGACATGGATTATTGGGAAATCAACGAGGCTTTCGCCATCGTGGCCCTCAACTGCATCAAGGAGTTGGGCCTGGACCCAGAGCGGGTCAACGTGATGGGCGGCGGCCTGGCCATCGGTCACCCCCTGGGAGCCACCGGCAACCGGCTCATCGGCACCTTGGCCCGCATTCTGGAGGCCAAGGGAGGCCGTTGGGGGTGCGCCAACGCCTGCGTGGGCGGCGGCCAGGGCGTGGCCACCATCATCGAGCGCGAAGGTTAGATAAAATTAGTCAACCCAGAGGCCCATCCCGGCCCTCGGGGTTTTAGGCTCTAAAGGATCCTCGGAGCCCCGGAGCGGGTGAGGCGGGCCGGGAATCTACTCGTCCCTGAGGGCCAGGATCGGATTGAGGCGGGCGGCCTGGCGAGCCGGGAAGTAGCCAAAAAACACCCCAATGGCGCTGGAGACCCCGATCCCCAGGGCCAAGGCCACGCCGGACACGAAGAAGACCCACTGGTTCATTTGAGCCAGGACATAGGCCGTCCCCACTCCCAGGGACATGCCGATTAATCCGCCCACCAGGCACAGGGTCACCGATTCCACCAGGAATTGTACCTCTATGTCCATCTTCTGGGCCCCCAGGGCCCGGCGGATGCCGATCTCCTTGCGCCGCTCGGTGACCGCCACCAGCATTACGTTCATCACCCCGATGCCTCCCACCAGCAGGGAGATGCTGCCGATGGCCCCCAGCAGGAGGGTGAACAACCGGCTCTGCTTGGCCATCTCGGCGATAAGCTGCTCGGCGCTGCGTATTTGGATAAGCATGCCCGGCTGACGCTGGTTGAAAAAACGCTGGATGGCGGCGAAAACCTGGGGGCGTTTTGCCCCCGGGGCCAGCCGTGCCATTATCTCGTTGACGTTGCGCTGGGTCCCAAAGAGGAACGAGGTGTGAATGGGGATTATTATGCCCGGGTTTATCTCATAGGGGCGCATGCCGCCATCCTCGACCCGCTTGAGCACACCTATAATTTTAATGCCCTGCTTTTTAAAAAATATGGTTTGGCCCATGGGGTCGTTCACCCCTTTCTTGGCCAATTGATCCGCCGCCCCGGCCCCCAGCACCCCCAGAAAGGAATATCCGTCCAAGGCGCTGATGAAGCGTCCCCTGGTCAACTCCAGTTTGTTGATGTCGGCAAAGGCGGGGCTCACCCCCAGCAACGGCATATCCAGGGGCTCTTCGTGGAAAATGGGCTGGCCCCAAGTGGTGGTGTAGGGGGCGATCAGCTGCAACTCGGGCACCTGGTGGGCCAGGTCCAGGGCGTCGCCGTAGGTTATGTTTTGCCGGGCTTGGCTTTTTTGGCCCCCCTTGTCGCTCCAGCCCTTTTGTATGGTGATTATGTTGGTGCCCATCTGCTCGAACTGCTGCAGGGAGGTTAGCTGCACCATCTGGCCCACGGTGACCAGGGCGATCACCGAGCCTATGCCGATGACGATGCCAATGAGGGCCAAAATAGTGCGTTGTTTGGCCGTGGCTTGGCTGCGCAGGGCCTCGCGCACCAGTTCCGCAAAAGGCATCATGGGCTCAAACCTCGCTCAAGCGGCCATCGGCCATGCGCACCGTGCGCTGACACTGCCGGCCCACGTTGGGGTCGTGAGTGACGAGGATCGTGGTTATTTTCTGCTCGCTGTTCAGGCCCTTGAAGAGGTCCATGATCTCTTGGCTGACCTGGCTGTCCAAGGCTCCGGTGGGTTCATCAGCCAAGATCAGGGCCGGTTTGCCCGCCAGGGCCCGGGCGATGGCAACACGCTGTTGCTGGCCCCCGGACAGCTCGGGAGGATGGTGGGTCATGCGCTGGCCCATACCCACCTGCTCCAAAAGTTGCTTGGCGATCTCCCGCCTTTGGGGGTGGGGCACCCCACGGTAGACCAGGGGCAGGCAAACGTTGTCCAAGGCGGTCAGCCGGGGCAGCAGATTGAACTGCTGAAACACGAAGCCGATCTTTTGGTTGCGGATCACCGCCAACTGGTTGTCGGTCAGGTGGGAGGCGTCCTGGTCTTCGAACCAATAGCTGCCGCTGCTGGGGGTGTCCAAGAATCCGATAATGTTCATCAAGGTTGATTTGCCCCCGCCGCTTTCGCCGATAATGGCCACCATCTCTCCCGGGGCAACCTCCAGATCCACACCTTTGAGCACCGCCACGGCCATGTCGCCGATATGGTAGGTCTTGGTGATTCCTTTCATCTGGATCATTACCATGGCGTTTTTCATGGAGCGGTTGGACCGGCGGGCAAGAGCACCTTGTCCCCTGCCTTGAGCCCGGAGGTTATTTCCACCGAATCCACCGTGGTCAGCCCGGTGGTGACCGGCGTTTCCTTGCCACCATGGACTCCAGCCAAGGTCACCGCGAAACCACCGCCGGGGTGGGGATGAACCGCGGTTATGGGTACCACCAGGGCCTTGGGATGGGAGGAAACCTCCACCTGTAGCTCGGCGCTCATACCCAGGCGCAGCTTTCCCCGCTGGTGGTGGTTGAGCTTCGCGGTGGCCACCTTTACCGAGAAGGAGGGGGGAGCGGAATCGCTGCCAGGGCTCACCTGGGAGGAGACCGCGGCGATACGGCCCTCCATCATCAGCCCCGGGAAAGCGAAGCTGGTCAGTTTCACCTTTTGTCCAGGGACCAGCTTGGTCACGTTCAACTCGCCCACCTTGGTAAGCACCGAAAGCCGCTCCAGGTTGCCCAGGGCGAACAATAGCTGCCCTTCAGCCACCTCGGAGCCGACCTGCACCTCCTTGGCCTGCTTGCTGTCCAGGCCGGTGGTGGGTTTGATTATGACCCCCATCACCGGAGCAGTGACCTGACTGTCCTTTATCTGCCCCTTGAGTTTGTCCAGCTTGGCCTGGGCATTTTCCAACTGGAGGCGGGCCACCAGCAGGTTTCTGGCGTTGCCCTTTTCCATGGCCGCCCGCAGTTGGTCCTTCAGGGTGCGCATGTTGATCTTCTGGTTTTCCACCTGCCCCTTCAAGGATCGGTACTCATCCAGGGGAATGATGCCCTTTTGATAGAGCACCTCCGACTCCGAGAGCTTTTGTTGGGTTATCGCCGCGTCGTTTTTGGCCTTTTCCATGTCCCGCTTGGCATGCAGCACCGTATCGCTGTTTTTCCAGTCCTTCAGCCGCTGGTAATTCTCCCGGGCCTTGATAAGGGCCACCTCGGCGTCCCTGAACTTCTGATCCAGTTCCGAGGTGTCCAGGCGCAGCAGAAACTTGCCCTTTTCCACCTTTTGGCCGTAGTCGAAGTGGCGCTCCAGGACCCGGCCGGCAAAGGGGCTGAGTACGTTTATGGTTTCATAGGGGGCCACGGTGCCCGAAAGACTGATGGATGAACTCAGGGGGCGCGGCGCCACGGTGTAGACGTTTTGAGCTTTCTGGGCCGTTTGCTTGGCCCCGCTCAACTGTCTTTCCACGTAGGCCACAAGGGGCGTGCGAGTCCAGGCGAAGTAGCCGGCGACTAGAAAAAGAAGGATTATCAGCAGCGCCGCCCCCAGGCGCAGAAGTGAGCCCCCTTTTAGTTCCGCCTCCAGCCGCTCTTTTTCCTGGCGCAGGCGCAGGGCCAGGCCGGTGGCCTCCGTGCTTTGGCGTTCCTGCTGCTGGCGGGCCGCTTCTTCCTGGGTGACATCGGAAAAAGTCAGGCTGAAGTTGTCATCGTCCAGGGGCATGGTGAACAGGGACACAATGAGAGGCTCCCCGCCCGGACGCGTAAAAGGAATCCTCAGGTCCTTGATGGACGATTTCTTGAGGTAGGCCTTTCTGATGGTTTCCAACAGCTCGTCGTGCTTGGCCAGACCGTCGGCAAAGACTTGTTCAAAGCTTTTGCCCCTGACCTCCTCCCGGACCACTCCCAGCAGCTTGGCGGCGGCCGGGTTGATGCGGCTTATCTCGCCTTGGGCTCCCAGGGACATCACCCCCACCGGCAGGCCGTCCAGGAGTTTCTGGTAGGTCAACTCAGCATCCGCCATGGGGTTTCTCCTTGCTCACGGCGCCTATTTTTTTCATTGGCCCCACACCTTTTTTTGGGCCGACTTTCGCTGAGTCTTGAAGGCGATGCGCCAGGTGTTCAAGGCGGTGCCGATAACCTGATCCAGGCGGGTCAAACTATTTAGAAACTCCACCTCGGCGGTCAACTTGGTGTTCTCGGCGGTGGCCAAATCCAACTGGTAGCTGACCACCACGAAGTTGGAGGAGCGTCCGGACTTGAGTTTGATCTGCTCGTTGGTCAGTTTTTCCTGGGACAGCTTAAGGGCCAGGTCAGCCAGTTTGACTTGTTCTTGCTTTATCCTCAGATCCCTGAGGGCGTTGTCCACATCTATGTTCAGGTTTTCCTCCGCCTGCCTGAAGCTGTTCTTGGCCTTGAAAAGATCGGAACGGGCCTGCAAAAGCCCGGCCTTGCGGCCAAGACGGGTAGTGCCGTAAATGGGTATGCTCATGTACAATCCGGCGGACCAGTCGTTTTCCGTCGTGTTGCCGATGCTAGCGCCCCGGGTGTCGGTGTAATTGTAGTTTACCAACAGATTCAAGTCCCAAAGCTGGTCGTTCTCGGCCAATACCAAGGACTGCTTGGTGTAGTCCAAAACCAGCTTGGCCTGGAGGTAAGCCGGCTGGTTGGCATAGGCCAAGGCCAGGGCCTGATCCAAGGTGGGCAGCACCGAGGGCAGGCGGAGTTCCTCCGTGGGGAGGACCCTGGTGTTTTTGTTCATGTTCAGGGTCCTGAGCAACTCCAGGCGGTTCTGCTCCAACTGGTTGATCGCCTGCTGGTAGTAGATGCGCTGGTTGGCCAAGTTGGACTGGGACTGCACCAGATCGCTTTGGGCCATGCGCCCGGCGGCGATGAGGGCCTTGTTTTCCTCCAGAAGCTCCCGGGCCCGTTTCAGGCTGCGTTGGGCGATCGCCAATTGCTTTCCGGACTCGAGAAAGGCGCGGTAGTTATAGATAACGGTGGTTACGGTGCCGATCAGGGTGGCCTTGAGCCCCAGGATGTTTTGCCACTCGCTGATGCGGGCCTGACGCACCGAGGCCATGTTCACGTCTATGCCCGCCCCCCTGAGCAAGGGCTGGGTCATGGCCAGCTGCCAGGAGTTGGCCGTGCTGCTTTCGTCGCTGTAGTAGCTGCCGGTGGCGTCGCCCTCGGTCTTGGTGTACTGCCAGGTGAAGGTGAATTCAGCGCCGGTGGGGATTTTCTCGGTCACCGTGGCTGTCACCTGCCCCTGGGTGGTATTGATATCCGTGTCATAGGGCTGCCCGGAAAAATCCTCGTTGGTGTCCGAGCCCGAACGCACCAAATTGGCGTCAAGGTTGATGTCGGGCTTGAACTTGTGCTCCGCCACCTCCAGATTGAATTTTTGAGTCACCCTGTCAAGGTAGGCGTTTTTAATGTCGGTGTTGTTGCGCACCGCCAAAAAAACCGCTTCGGGCAGCGCCATTTCCAGGGGCTTTTTTGGGGCGCCGTCTTTGGCCCAGGCGGGAAGTTCGGCCCGGACCGCGCCCGAGCCCATACCCAGGAGCACAGCCAGCGCCAACCCGAGGCATCGGGCCAGGCCCATACCCAGCCTTTTGCAACCAAGCGTTTTCATAAGCGTTAATTTAACGGGAACCACTCAGCCGCCTCGAGGAATTGATTGACCTCATAGCGGCTCCAGTTTTTCCCCCTGGCTTATGGCCCACACATCCTCGAAGGCGGCCAACGGGGCCGGCCCGCGCATCACCACCCCCCCGGTCACAAAAGCCGGAGTGCCCGCCAGCTTGAAGGCCTTGCTCTCGGCCTGGTCGTCCTCCAGGCGCTTGGCCAGGGCCTTGTCGGCCAAGTCCCGGGTCAGACGGGCCGGGTCTATTTTCAGCCTCTTGACCAGCGCCTGCACCTCGGCCAGGCCCCGCTCGGCTATCAAATCCTGGTTGTGGAAAACCTCCTGGTAAAAGCGCCAGGCCTTGGCCGGGCTCTGGCGGCCTATCGCCTCATAGTAAAGCGCCACTTGGCGGGCCAGGTCCGAGCCGGGCAGGTGCTTCACCAGCAGCTTGAAACGCTTGGGATGCTTGGCCATGAGCCGTTCCAGGTTGGACGCGGCCTGTCGGCAGGAGGGGCACAAAAAATCGGTGTACTCCACCACCAGGACCTTGGCCTGGGCATCGCCTACAACCACTCTCTTGGGGTCCACCCGCGGCGCCAGGGGGTTGGCAAGGCCGCGTCTGATGTTTTCGCGCCAGATGAGCCGTTGCCGAACCTCGCGCCCGGCCATGACCAAATTGTACAACTCCACCTTGTGCTGGGAGAGCACCTCCAGAATCACCTCGGGATGTTTTTGCAGATAGGCCTTGATTTGATCGTCCGAGGGCGGCTGGGCCCCGGCCAGGGCGGGAAGCAGACCTAGACAAGCCACAATGACCACACCAAGCCATCTTAAATGCACTTGCGTATCCTCTCGGCTGGCATAAATTAATTAGAGCACTATTATGCATTTCCAAAACATGATGCACAAGTAGGGCTACTTCAGCCTTGGTTGGCCCAGAATTAGGGATATGGCCATATTCCGCAGGACTTGGCGATCATAAAATGCCCGGGGCATCACGCGCCGGGCATTTTGCGGGGCATGTTTTCAGCTTAAAGCGTCATGCCGCCGGGCTACCCCCTGATAACCCTGGAGCCGCCGCCGCAGATCATTCGGCTGGGTTGGCCGCGCCGGACGTCTCGAATGCAAGGGCGACCAATTCTACAATTCAACCACACCCATTAACTTTCAGCCTCGGCTCCACCTGTTTGAAGCGCTGCCGGCTGATGGGCAACTCCACCCCATGGCGCGCCAGCACCAAGGTTTTCTGGCGGCCCTCCCGGCGCAGGCGCGACACGTGCCCCAGGTTCACCACATGCGAGCGGTGGGTCTGCAAAAAGTGCTCACGAGGCAGCTTGCGCATCAGTTCCGCCAGAGGCAGGCGTATCAGCACGTTTTTGAGCCCCTGGGCCGTGGCGTAGTTGATGCGGCAGTAGTGGTCCTCCACCGAGACGTGGGTGATGTCCGCCAGGGCGATGGTATCGTTGCCGCCGCCGTTCTCCAGCCTCAGGCGGCCCGCCGGCAGCCCGCCCTGGCCGGCGGGCCGCGAAAATTGGCCCGTCCCGGCATCGGGCGGCTCGGCCGTGACGGTTGCGGCCACTCTCTGAATCTTCAGCTTGTTTCGGGCTATTTGCAGAGTTATGAACACCACGGTGCAAAAGTAAGGCAAAAGGATCATCAGCACGGTGGTCCTGCGGGGTATCGCCTCGGGATAGGCCCTGAAAAATCCCACTACATCGGGCGCATAGAACACCACCAGGCTGGTGATCATGCTTCTATGCAGCAGGTATGCGGCAACCAGCCCCATTGACCAGATGATCCACTGGCGGCCCACGCGGCGTTTGGCATAGGAGCCCCAGGCGGGAAACAACCAATTGGCCAGCACATCGGCGCCCAGCAAACAGAAGGTGTACAGGACGGATTTGTGCAGGGAGTACACGATGCAAAAGGCCATATGGTCCAACAGAAAGGCTGGGCCCTGGAACAAGGCCCAGAACGCCACGCATTCAGTTAAAAAAAAGCCGGCGATAAATGGGTATAGCATTAGGCGGTTGGCGGTATGGGCGTAGAACTCCCCCAGAGGCGCGCCAAAATAGCCTTTGACCTGCCGCGCCAGGCGCTTGAAGAAAATTTCCAGGTTGCTCATGGGAACCCCGCCAGCGTTGATGGCCCTTAGCATAACTTATATCCCCAACCCTTGTTAATGATTTATTCCGCCCCAAAACACGCGGAGGCCGTGCGCCCGCCCGGGGCCCGTTGGCGGCCGGACCGGGCAAGGATTGCAACATTGTTACAACGACTTGCCATGAATGCGCCAGTGGTGCGCCGTCCCGTACGCGACATCAGGACCCCGTTGACGACAAGGAGCTTGCCGGCCCCTGGAGTCTTTGTTGAAACTGGGCTCCTAAAGGCCGAGGCGTGTATCGCTCCGGCCCGGATTGTCACAACCAACGGAGGGTGAAATCATGAACGGCGATCGGACGAAGAAACACAAAAGGGCGCTGCCGATGTTGTTGGCTGTCATGCTCTTGCTGGCCCTGAGCGCGGCGCCGGCCTGGGCCGGCGAGCCGGTAACCGTCAAGGTGAAGGTCGTCATGACCGGGCCGCCCCCCACGGTTCTTCCGGCCGGGGACGGCCCGGATCACTTCGTGGGCCTGGGCCAGCGTCAGGGGCAGGCGGTATTCAGCGACGGAAGAAAGGCCAAGTACTCAAACGTATTCACCTTTGACTTCGTGCGCGGCAAAAGTCTAACGTCCGAGGGTTACACCAGGATGGCATTCGATGACAACTCCTGGCTGTTTTTCAAATGGAACGCCAGCGTTGTGGGCAGGGACAAGAACGGGACCTTGGGCCAGGGCACGGGCACCATCCTCAAGGGCGCCGGGGTCTACCAGGGCATCAAGGGCACCGCGAAATTCACCAACCGAAAGCTCCCCAAATCCAAGGAGCATCCCCAGGGCGCAACCGAGGCCAATGCGGTGTTGACCTACACCCTGCCATAGGCGGTCACACAGCGGAGCTAAGGCATAAAAAAGGGTAGGTTTCCGCTAGTTGGGGCCCTGGCCCCGGCGGCCGGGACCAGGGCCAGGAGGACCCGGGCCGCCATGAGACTTCCCCCAAAAAACGGTACCAAGGCATGGGGTGGGGTTTTAGACCCTCGCGGTTAGAGGGGGCTGGGTTCCGGAGGCCGCCGGCGCAAGTAAGATGCCTGCCTGAAGGTCAAGGCTGAGGAATCGGCGCTACGCGCCGAGATCGACAAGAGATGCGCCGTGCAGCTTGTTTCCGTCTAAGACATATAAATTACAATAAAAAATTATAACGCCGGGCCATCGGGCCCGAGGGCGGCCCGCTTGACTAAGACCGGACAGGCGGGATATTCTTCTGAAAAACATAGTGATATGGCGGTTGCCGCTTTGTTGGGCGGCGGAAGAAGCTTTTTGATGCGGCTTGCGGAAAACCCGGTTCCCAATGGAAACGGCATTGACAGGAACGGAGAAATGGGAAAGCCCTCAAGCTGCCGGATCGATGTCTTGAAGTCGCGGGGGACATGCCTCCCGATGCCGGGCGGGATTTCGTGAGCCTGGCGGGCTGGATCGGGGTGGGCGCGGCCTGCGGGTTGGCCACCGGCATTCTGGCGGGGGAATCCTGCAAAATACTGCAGCCGGTGGGCAATGCCTACGTGATGCTTTTGGAGTCGGTGGTCTATCCCTACCTCATCTCCTCCCTTCTGCACGGTCTGGGGCGACTAAGCCCCCAAATGGCTCTCCGGCTTCTGAAAAAAAGCTGGCCCTTTTATCTGGCGGCCTGGGCCGGCACCCTGGGCATCATCTATCTTTTAAGCCAGGCCTTCCCGGCCGCGCCCCCTCCCATCGTGGTGGACGCATCCGCCATGGCCCGTAGCGGCCCGGACTTTCTGCGATTAATTCTCCCTGGAAACATCTTTCGCGACCTGGCCAACAACTATGTCCCGGCCGTGGTCATGCTCTCGGTGCTCTTCGGAGTGGCCATCCAGGGCATTGCGGGCAAGGACCGGGTGCTGGACATACTGGCCCTGGTGCGCACCGCCTGCGTGAAAATTTGGAACTGGGTGGTGATGTTGGCGCCGGTGGCCGTGTTCGCCATGTTCGCCTATACAGCAGGCACCACCGAACTGGCCAAGGCCGGCGGGTTGGCGGTGTACGTGGCCCTTTTCCTGATCGTATGCGGGCTGTTGGCCTTTTTCGCCATTCCCGCGGTCCTCTCTGCCCTGATCCCGGTTCGCTACCGCGACGTAATCTTGGATTTGCGCAACGCCCTGACCCTGGCCCTGGTCACCACCCTGTCGGTGGTGGCCCTGCCTTACATCCAGCAGGCTGCGGAAAAGCTGGCCAAGGCCAATGGCATCGATGACGACGCGCATGGCGAGATCATCGAGACCTGCCTGGCCGTGAACTATCCCTTGGGCCAACTGGGCAACTTCTTCGTTTTCTTCTTCATCCTGTTCGTGGCCTTCTACACCCGGACCCCTTTAAGCGCGGGGGAGCAGGTCGCCCTGCCTTTCATGACTTTGTTCTCCTGTTTCGGCTCGCCGACCTCCACGGTGAACGCGGTGGACTTCCTGGGGTCGTGGCTTCAGTTGCCCGGACGGCCGACAGACCTCTATGTCGAGACCATGATGATCACCCGTTACGGCCAGGTGGCCCTGTCGGTCATGGGTTTCGCCTTCCTGACCTTTTTGATGACCTTCAATTACTACGGCAAGATCAAAATCCGCCTTGGCAAACTGGCCGCCTACGCCGGGGTCCTGGTCGCCTGCGTGGCGGGTTTGGGCTGGGGGGGCACGCCTTGTTGGTCGAGGTGTTGAACCAGCCGCAGGAAACGTATCTCGGGTTCACCCTCCCGGCCAAATTGACCCAAGGGGTCGAGGCCAAGTTTTACCGGAGCCGGGCCGATTACCTACGCGACTTTCCCCGGGCGGGGCTCCAGCCGGGGGAGACGGTGTTGGGCCGAATCCAAAGGACGCAGACCCTTCGGGTGGGTTACGGCCGCGACATGGTGCCTTTTGCCTACAGCAACGACAAGGGGGAGTTGGTCGGCTACGATGTGGCCTGCGCCTACGACTTGGCCCGGGCCCTCAATGTGAGGCTGGTTTTCGTGCCGGTGGTCTACGACAAGGTGGAGCAGGACGTTCGGCAAGGCATCATGGACATCTGGGCCGGCGGGGTTTATGTAACGGAATCTCGAATGCTTTGGGGAGCGTTTTCCAATCCGTATTACCAGAGCCCCATGGCCCTCATCGTCCCCTCGGACCGGATCGGTTCTTTCTTGAGCATGTCTGATATCCGCAGTGATCCGGGGTTTGCCATCGCCATATTGGACAGCCCCACCCTGCGCACCCTGGCCAAAAGGCTTTTCCCCCAGGCCAAGCAGGTCATAGTTCCAGAGTACCGCCTGTTGCCCGCCAGCAAGGGATGGAGCGCCGCTCTTTGGACCCTGGAACAGGCCGGCGCCTGGGCCTCGGGCCATCCCGGCTACTCCGCCGTAAGGCCCAAGGACATGGGCGCGGTCATGGTCTTCGCCTACCTGATGCCAAAAAACTCCGACCAAATGAACCAATTCATCAACCACTGGCTGGCCATGCGCAAGGCGGATGGTTTCCTGGCCGAGCAACGGGCCCATTGGATAGAAGGCTCCATCGCGGGTGGGATGCGCCAGCGCTGATTAATTTTGAATAGGCCGCCCTAATGCACTCAACCGCCCTCGGAGCCCCTGGGCCCCAGCTTGGGGAGGGCGGCGATAAGGCCTGGGGCCTGGGCGCGAGGTATACGCGAGGCCTGGCTTGGCTAATGCTCGCAACCGCAGGCCGAGGCGAGGTGGGATTTGTAGTCCACCCCGGCCAGCCGCCACCAGTCCGGGTGCAGCACCGGCTCCGCTTCCACCGCCGCCTCCCAGGGGTGGAAGTGGCGGCAGGAGAAGGCGCGACCAGCCGTTTCCCGGCCTGGCTCGGGACGGCCATCCTGTTTCAGCAAAGCCAGGGCCGCCTCCGGGGGGGAGGCCGGGTCCGGCCCCAGCAGAACCGTCAAGGTGTGGAGTTGGTTGTGGGGGCAATCCCGGGCCGCCGCCTGTTCCTGATCCGGCGGGCGTACCTGCTCAAAACCAGCCTCGGAGCTGAACTGGGCCCGCAGGGGGGTGTGCTTGTATTGAAAGGCGTGCAGGGAAAGCAGCCGCTGATATAGCGCGAAAGTGAGCCGCCATCCCGGCGCCTGTCTCTCCAGGCGCGGAGTTTCTCCCGAATTCGGGGCCGGTGAAAGCACCTGACGGCAGCGGTCCAGGGCGGTCATGGTGTAAAGGGCCCAGGTCTGGTCCGGGTCCCAGATCAACTCCAGGGCTCCCACCAAAAAGCAATGGCCGGGGATATCCTCCCTGGTGTCAAAATCCGGAGCGCCGGTGTGGTCGAAATGGGGGCCCCGCACCAGTTCTCGCTCCTGGGGAGTGAAGGTTTCAAACAACTCGCCCGCCGGGCTGGGAAAAAAGCGCACCAGGAATTCGGCGTGCAGCAGGTTTTCCCGTCCCGGGCCCAGGCGCCGCACCTGGGCCAGCTCCAGGCCGTGGGCGCCGGGGGAGCCGGCCAGCCAAAAGTACCAGGCCGGAACCTCCCCCCACACCTGATGCATTCCGTCGAGCCCCAACTCGCACCGCAAACGCTCCACCCAGGAAGCGCCCAGCAGCAGACCTTCGATGCGCCCCCGCGCCATGGTCTCCACGTGACGCCTACACTGCTTCCTGCTTGGAGAACAGCTCCTTGGCTATCTCCAGGCGGTCCCGGCCCTCGGTCTTGATGCCGGCCAATTGGGCCGACTCCAAGAGCAACTCGTCCTCGCACAGGGTCATGGCGTAGCTGGACTCGTAGGAGCGGAAATAGGCGTCGCGGTCCGCCTTTTGCCTTGCTTCTTCCATGCCCTGCTCAAAGGCGGCCACGGTTTTGGCCCCCTGCCGCAGCAGGTCGCGGAAGAAATCTCGCCGGTTTTGCTTGGCCAAGGGCTCTTCTCCAAATCCGCCTGGTTATTTGCCTTGGCTTTCGGCCCGCCGCAGGGGCCAATTGTGGAAAAACTGGACTTGCATGAGCAAGACGGCCAAGAACAATAGGGTCCACACCAGCGGCTGATCATCGGGCTGCGCTCTGCCTGGGACCTTGCCCAAGACCAAGACCGCCAGGGGAGAATAATAGAACCAGTAGATCAACAGGCCGCCGGCCACGCCGAGGACCGAGCGGACGATTGCCCTAAGGAGCAGGGGCAGGCCGTTGGGCCAATTGTTGAAGTAATACTTCCAGATGAAGGCGAACAGGACGCAGAAGCCGGAAATTTCGCCCATGTGAATGAAGCGCCAGTCCGGGCCGTCGGTGTATTGCCCTCCCTGGTAGGGCTCCATCCAGATGGCGTTGAAGATGTTGGTGAAGACGTAGACCAGAACCAGGCCCAGGAACAGGGTGCCCAGAAATGTGACGATCCCCTTGGCCAGGTTGGCCTCTCCGCCACGCTCCAGCCAACTCCAGGGGCGCCCCTCCCAGAATAGGTCCGAGAAGACCACCCAGAACAGGGTGCATAGCACCACCCCCAGGCTGAAAAAGGCGCTTTTGGTGCTGGCCCAAACCTCCCACCAGGGATTGGCCCCGGCCATTTTCTGGGCTTCCGGGAACAGCATGCACACGTGAGGATGGAACAACACCGCGAAGGTGACCATGGAGAAGAAGCTCACCACGAACAGGCGGGACCAGCCCACCACCCAACAGCTGTCCTTTTGCCAGGGCCAGCGGCCAAAGGCCAGGTCCCACACCAGGGCCCACCATAAGAACGCGGCGGCAAAATAAAGAATGGCCGTGGAGGACCACTCCCGGGCGTTCCAGGGCTCGGCCCCGGTGCCGCCGCCGGCCACCAGGGCCAGGGGGCTGAAATAGGCCACGCCCAACTTGCCGATGAACAGCCAGAACACCAAGAAGTAGACCACGTACATGATGGCCAGACTCAACACCACCCCCAGGATGCCCTGGCCGATGGCCTTGCCCGCGGGCAGGGCTTGCCCGGGATCGGCCGGCCAGCCCAGCACCTTGCCCAGCAGGATCACCGAGGCCAAGAGAATGGCCACCAGAGAAAAGCCGTACATGGGGGTGTAGAGCTTCATCACCCCGTCGGCGTGCATGAAAAGGAACCACAGCACCCAGACGATGCAAAAGACCACCGCCAAGTTTATCAAACCATATAGATAGTTGAAACGTTCTACGCTATCCGGGCTCTTGGACATGGAACACCCCCTCCCATGGGTAGCCGTCTAGGCCGAGCGGTCGCGTCCTCCTAAGGGCTCGCGGGGCGGGCCGCTGGCCCGGCCCGCCCCGCAGGCAAAAGGCTAGAAGACCACCGTGTCTCCGTTGGTGAGGAACACATTACTGGCCTTGGCCACGGTGGAGGTCCGCTTGTAGGACTTGTACTTGTCGGTTCCCTTGACGATGGGCACTCCGGCGGCCGAGGCCTTCTCGCCCCAGATCCAGCCGGTGCAGTGGTTGCAGCCCACCTTCTTTAGCTGGAAGGCCTTGACCCCCTTGATGATGTCGTCGAACTTGGGGTCCCAGGTCTCGAAGAGAGTGATGTGCAAGCCGCCGTAGCATCCGTAGGGCTTGTAGTCCTTCACATTGCGCCGGGCCCAGGCGTTGAGGGTGAGGATGCCCGGGTGGCAGCAGCCGGTGACCGTGACGATGCCCTTGTCCTTGACGTTGAAGTACATCACGTTTTCTCCCCGCACCCTGAGCAGGATGGGGACGTCGTACATCTTCAGCGCCACGCCGGGCATCAGGCGGTAGATGCCGTCGCCCTTGTCGCCCTTGGGGTCGGTGAGCACCAGCTTGCCCTGGTGGGGCACGGTGTTCTTGTTGACCACCACCTCCTTGCCGTCCTTGGTCTTGGCTACGTTCTTGCCGCCCTTGAGGAGCTTCATGTCCTCGGGGAAGTAAGTCTTGGGTGCGTACATGGTGATCTTGGGGCTGCGCTTGAGGGTGGACTCGATCCCCCAAAAGTGGTCCAGATGCCAGTGGGAGAGGACCATGGTGTCCACTTTGCCCGATGTCAAAAGCTTGCCCATGTCGCTTTTTTCGTCATAGATATAGTCCACCCAGTCGTTGTTCCAACCGGTGTCCATCAAGATGATCTTGGGGTCGCCCTGCAAGGGGTAGACGGTGATCTTGGTCATGTAGCCGCCGGCGTTGTTCCAGTCCCAGGGGATGGTGTACTGGTTGGTCATGGCTCCGCCGTAGTCCATGAGGTTCTTTTTGAAGATGTCGTTGTCGAACCAACTGGTCTCGCTGAGCACCTCCACCTCGAGCCCCTTGATCTGGCCGAAGTCGATCTTGTCGCCGGCATGGGCCGACTTGGAAATAACGCCCAAGCCGCCGGTCACCGACGCGGCCGCTCCAGTGGCGGCCATGCCCTTTAAGAAGTCCCTTCTTTTCATTGCCGTTACCTCCCTTGCTAGTAAGCCGTTGGCGGGTAGGACTCGCGGCCGGTTTTGGCCGTTGTCCTCCATCTTCTCTTTTCAGACCCCGGCGGATGGCATAGAGGACGTCGATCATTTTGGCCGTCTGCTCGCCGGTTAGCTCCACACAGTGCTTGCCCATGCGATTGACCGCGGGTTTATGCGCCATTGACCTCCTTGTCTGTTTTTCCGCGATCCTGGGGACCTGGTTGATTGACAGCCCGGCGACAAGGCCATATAAAACACAAGGCGGCGGCCGGCCATGCCGGTTGCTGTCTCCCCGGGGCTCCTTTTTGATCTTGGCGGGTCGGAAGGAGCCCCAACTTTTATGTTCTCAGCCCCAAGGGGGCCGCATCATCTTCAACCAGGCGCCGTCTTAGGGCGCAGCTGCCGAGGCCGAAGCCACGGCCAAGGCAATATCCTTTTCCTGCTGCATTTCGCGCAGGCCGGGCCCAAGCACCACCGACTTCTCAATAGAAGGCCGTCCACAAAAAAACAGGGCCTGCATGATTTGCTGCCTACCGGCAGCCCTCTGGGCCGAATCCGGTTCGTGGGAGCGGATGAACCCCCACAGTTGCACCAGGCCCGCGAAGATTTGGTCGCGCTGGGCGTCCTTCAGGGCGGCGAAGTCATGGGCCGGGCATTTGCCCGAGAAAAACAGGCTTTCCACCATCAGGCGCAAGCAGGGGTTGCCGGTTTCCGCGGCGATCAGGCGGATGAACAGGGCATAGCCCTGGGCGATGCCCGTGGAGTCGTGATCCAAGAAAGCCCGTCCCAGCCCGCTGATGCACTGTTCCAGGCGATCAATCGTGTCCTGGCCCGCAGAGAAGGCGCACCAGGCGGCTAGGTGGGGCACCAGACAATAAGCCGCTTCGAATTGCTGCAACGGGAGGACTTTTTGTCCTTCCCCCGAAGGCGGACGCTCCAGAAGCTCCGGCCTGGTCAGGTAGGCCCCGCTGCCGCTCTTGATCTCCAACACTCCTCTAGTTTCCAGAATGCGCAGGGCTTCGCGCAGGGTGGTGCGGCCCACCCCCAGGGCCTTGGCCAACTCCCTTTCGGCAGGAAGCCGGCCGCCTGACGGCCAAGTGTTGGAACTTATCATCTGTTCCAACTTGCCAAGGGCTAAGGCTGTTATTCCCATACGTTTCCGCTAGGGTTTGCCGTTGTTGCCGAGGTCGATTTAAAATATGGATGTAAATGCCCGGTGTGGTATGACCAAATGACCATAATTTAATTGCGCCAGTCAAGATCAAAAACGCATACTATTGAAAAATATAAATTGGTTTGTTTTCGCGCTAATTGGTAAGACCAAAGTTATCATTCCAGGACTGATTCCGGCCGACAGCGGGACGCTCATTCACGGCCATTCATATAAGTAATTTTGCAGCCGGCTACCGCTTATGATCTGATTTTGTTATCTTAATGAATGCCGCCCTGGAAAGAGTTGGTGATGGTCGTGACGGAAAAACCCAACAAGCCCACGGAACTGCAGGATTTCATAAACGACTTTCAAGCCTTGTTGTGGCGGGTGGAGGTGACCAAGGCCCGCATTGACTACCTCAACGAATGGACCGTAAAATCCCTGGGCAACCGCACCAAGCGCCTGCTCAAAGACCCCGAGTTGCGCAAGGAAATAATCCTGGAAGAAGACCTGCACCTGTTCGATGAATTCATGGACAAGGTCAAGCAAGGACGCCGGGCCTCGGTGGTGTTTAGGGCCAACTCGCCGGAGGGGGCGGTGATCTGGCTGAAGCTCATCGGCACCCCCAGTTCGCGGGACCCCAGGTATTACAGCGGGTTTTTGTTGGAGGTGACCGACACCGCCCAATCGGTCTCCTCCATGCTGGAAAAGGCCCAATTGGCCCAGGTCACCATAGAACGGGCCGACTACCCGGTTTTGCTTTTAGACTTCGAGGACAAGAAAGTGGTGGCGGTCAATTCCGAGGCCTTGGCCTTGTTTGGTTACAGCCTCAACGAATTCCGCTCGCTGGGTCTCGGCGACCTGTACTACCCCCTTAGCATGGGCGAGATCAACAATATCAACGAACAGGTGCTTTTTGAACGGCAGTGGTCCGGCGGCTTGCAACTGCTGCGTAAAAACCGGGAGCCATTTTTGGCCGAGGCGGCGGTGCGCCTTATAAACCACAAAGGCCGCCGCCTGCTGCGCCTGTCCTTGTTGCGCATCCGCCAGAATGAGGAGGCGCGCTGGGAGGGCGGCGCCCCGGGCCAGGCCAAGGCCAAGCGGCCGGCCCGGGACCGCATAGGCCAGGAGCTGAAGGAAAAGCTGCGCGGGTTAACTGAAATACACGACATCCTGGAGGTGTTTCTGGACAACCCCCTGGATGGGGTTCCCTGCGAGGGGATTCTTTTTTCCGACATCTACGCCAAAAAGGGCAAGGTGGTGGTGTACCACGCCGGCGAGGTTTTCCAGAGCATGAAGCAGGGGGAGGTGTTTTCCTACAAAGGAACCATCGCCGAGAATATCGAGCGTTTCAAGCTGGACCATCTCATCGTCGACGAAACCACCGACAGCATCAAGGCCATCGACTGGGCCCTGTTCATCCCCAAGGGGATACGGTCCTACTTTGCCAAGGCCTTTTACACCAGGGGGGGGATGCGCACGGTGATGATTCTTTGCTCCACCAAGCCGTCTTCTTTCAGCGCGTCCCAGTTAATGCAATACACCAAGCTCTACAAGCCTTTTGAACAGGGCGTGCTGAACTGGCGCAAGGCCAAGCGCAAAAAATAGGATTTGTTGGCCGCCTCGGCTCGGGCAATGGGATTAAGCACTCCCCCATGCCAAAATTTATCCAACCCGGCGGCCGCCGCCAGCGTTTCCCCCAGCATGGCCATCGGTGGCCGGTGCATGGGGGGGGGCGTCGTTCGCCTTGGCGCGCCGCCCCGAGGCGATGCGGGGGCTTGTGAGCACTAAACGGCATGTTGAGGTCAAAGCAGGAGGATATTTGGCGACAGCCGCATAATTACGGGTAGAATTAAAAATATAAATATTTATAGGAAATATTTATGCGGGGAAGCCTTGGGTTGGGGGGCGTTCGCACACCTGGAGCGCCAATGGTGTAAGGCTACTTACCATTGACCGCGGCTTCGGGCCAATTAAAAACAATCGCGACGAACTTTAGGGCATTCAAGGCTTGTCCTGGAAAGAACCAGTATGCTGAACCCACTCAAGATAGGCGATCTCATGGCCAGACTCCCCTTCGTGCAAGGCGGCATGGGGGTGGGCATCTCCCTTTCCGGGCTGGCCTCGGCGGTGGCCAACGAAGGCGGCGTGGGCGTTATCTCCGCGGCCATAATCGGCTTCAACGAAAGCGACCTCTACACCAACTACCGGGAAGCCAACATACGCGCCCTGCGCCGGGAAATCCGCAAGGCGCGGGAGCTTACCAAGGGCATTCTGGGCGTGAACATCATGGTGGCCCTGACCAACTTCGCGGACATGGTCAAGACCTCGGTGGAAGAGGGCATAGACATAATCTTCTGCGGGGCGGGCCTGCCTATGGAACTGCCGGCCATGGTGCCCGCCCAGGCCAAGTCCAAATTGGTGCCCATCGTCTCCTCGGCTAGGGCGCTCAAGGTGATCTGCAAGCGCTGGCTGTCGCGTTTCGAGCGCCTGCCCGACGCTTTCGTGCTGGAGGGCCCCTTGGCCGGCGGGCACCTGGGCTTTTCCCGGGACCAGCTTGAAGACCCCGGTTACCGCCTGCCCAAGCTCTTGGACCAGGCGTTGGAGGCCGTGCGCCCCTTTGAGCGGGACCGGGGCGTGAAACTGCCCATCATCGCCGCCGGGGGCATCTACAGCGGCCAGGACATCAGCGACATTATCGGCCAGGGCGCGGCGGGAGTGCAGATGGGCACCCGCTTCGTGACCACCCACGAATGCGACGCCGACATCAGGTTCAAGCAGGCCTACATGGAGGCCCGGGAGCAGGACCTGGTCATCATAGACAGCCCGGTGGGCCTGCCCGGGCGCTCCCTGCGCAACTCCTTTTTGGAGGATGTCAGCCAGGGCAAGAAGAGGCCTTTCAAGTGCCCCTATCATTGCCTTGTCACCTGCAAGCAGAAGGAAAGCCCCTATTGCATCGCCGCCGCCCTGATCAACGCCGCGCACGGCCGTCTGGGAGGGGGCTTTGCCTTTGCCGGCCAAAACGCCTTCCGCGGCCAGAAGCTGGTGTCGGTGAAAAACTTGATCAACAGCATGCTGGAGGAGTGGCGGCAGGCCAAGCCGGCTCCCGGGCTGGTTCGGCCTGAATAACCGCCCTCGCCCGCGCCGTGGCGGGAGGGTTGATTGACAAAAGGGATTTTGCCTGTACACTAATTGGAGAAGAAGACCACACAGCCCGAATCTGCGCTAGACGTGCCGGCGAAGTCACGCCTCCATCATAGCAAGACAATTTGGCTTTTTGGTCCCGTGAGCCACCCTGACGGTGGTGCGTTAAACTTTTTTTTTGAAGGGGCCTTAAAGAATGGGCACAAGCATATACGTAGGCAATCTGTCTTATGACTCCACCGAGCAGTCCATACGCGATCTTTTCGAGCAGTACGGCCAGGTGACTTCGGTCAAGATGATCGAGGATCGCGAAACCGGACGCCCGAGGGGCTTTGGCTTTGTGGAAATGGACTCCAGCGCGGCCAACGCCGCCATCCAGGCGCTAAACGGCACGGATCTGGACGGCAGGTCCCTGAAGGTCAACGAGGCCAAGCCTCGGGAGTCTCGTCCGCCCCAACGTTGGTAGACCGATTCCGCAACCTAACGCATAAACCAGACGATCCCGCTTCGGCCTGGCCGGGGCGGGGTCTTGCTTTGATAATCAGGGGATGGAGCCTTGGGTTCTTCCCCCAACTTCCCATGGAAGAATCACAAGATGTCCGATAGTCCCTTGAATTCGTTCGACCAGTTGGCGCTCTGCGCGCCCTTGCAGCGCGCCCTGCGCAGCCTGGGTTACCAGACGCCGACCCCCGTGCAGGCCGCCGCCATTCCCCCTCTATTGGAAGGACGCGACCTGCTGGGATGCTCCCAGACCGGAACCGGCAAAACCGCCGCCTTCGCTCTGCCCATATTGCAAAAATTATCCCTGAGCAAACAGCGGCCCGCCCCGCGCAACACCCGAACCCTGGTGCTCACCCCCACCCGTGAGCTGGCCGTGCAAGTCGCCAGCAGTTTCCAGGATTACGGGCGCTATCTTGGCCTGAAGATGGCGGTGGTCTACGGCGGGGTGAGCCTAGGCCCGCAGATCAGGGCTTGCTCCCGGGGCCTGGATGTGGTGGTGGCCACCCCTGGCCGGCTCATGGACCTCATGGCCCGGGGGCACCTGCTTCTGGGCAACTTGGACACCTTTGTCCTGGACGAGGCCGACCGCATGCTGGATATGGGATTCCTGCCGGATATCAAGCGCATATTGTCCTTGATCCCCAAACGGCGCCAGAGTCTTTTCTTTTCGGCCACCATGCCGTCCGCCATCGCCAAGCTGGCCGACAGCATCCTTACCGATCCGGTGAGGGTTCAGGTCGCTCCCGCCGCCACCCCGGTGGATCTCATTGACCAGCGGGTGCTCTTCGTGACCCAAAACGACAAGCGCGCCCTGCTGGGCGAAGTGCTCAAGGATTCTCAGACCGAGCGCGTGCTGGTCTTCACCCGCACCAAGCACGCGGCCGACCGGGTGGTCCAGCAGCTGGTGCGCAGCCAGGTTAACGCCGAGGCTATCCACGGCAACAAGTCCCAGAACGCCAGGCAAAACGCCCTGACCAACTTCCGCAACGGGCGCACCCGGGTGCTGGTGGCCACCGACATAGCCTCCCGGGGCATAGACGTGGAGGGCATCACCCACGTGATAAACTACGATCTGCCCCATGAGCCCGAGAGCTATGTGCACCGCATAGGCCGCACCGGCCGGGCCGGGAGCGACGGCGTGGCCATCTCTTTCTGCGCGCCCCAGGAAAAGATTTGCCTGCGCAACATCGAACGCCTGATTCGTCAGGCGGTGCCGGTGCAAGACTCCAGATCCTATGGCGTCGCGGGAAGCCGCCCGCCCCAAAACCTGGCTGCCCGGAGGCCCCCGCGCCACAATCGCAGGCCATCCCTAGCCGCCTAGCAACGACCGGCCCGCGGCACTCGCGCGCGCGGAGCAAAAAAATATGGGGCAGAAACCGCATGAGGAAAAAACCTGCCATGGGGTCAGGTTTTACCAAAGCCGGCATACCCAGATCAGGCAACTAAAGCGCCTGCATTCGCCCCTGGAGTTCGGCCACCGGGTTTGGTCCTCCTGCTGGCTGCTCATGGACTACCTCAAGACCTTGAGGGCTCCGCCCGGTCTGAAGGTGATGGAGGTGGGCTGCGGTTGGGGATTGGCGGGAATATTCTGTGCGAAAAACCTCCAGGCCTCGGTAACCTGCGTGGATGCCGACCCGGAGGTTTTTCCTTTTTTACAGCTTCATGCCGAGCTGAACCAGGTTCAGATCGCCACCCTGTCCAAGCGTTACGAAGACCTCACATCCCAGGACCTTGATGGCATCAAACTGCTCATAGGGGCGGACATCTGCTTCTGGGACGAGATGCCCGGGCAGCTGATCCCACTGATCGACCAGGCGTTGGCATCCCGAGTGCCTCTCATCCTCATAGCCGATCCCGGCCGCAGCAGTTTCGCCAAGTTGACCGAGTATTGCGAGGCCAAATATGGCGCCAGCGCCTTCACCCTTTCCGTGCGCAAGCCAATCCCCTTTAGTGGCCGCATCCTGAAAATCAGCAACCTGGCCGCGATCTAGACTGCTCACCTGATTCAGCCAGCGCCAGAGAGCGATGAGCGGGCCCCTGCCGCAAGGGCCGGCAGCCGGGGCCTTGGCCTTGGGCTTTTCGGCGGGCGCGCGATTTTTTTATTTTTTTACGCCCCGGCGGCCTATACTTCTACGGGTGGGGGTAAAATCTTGGTTGTCCGGCTCGGGCCGGGCCTCGGAGCCAAGGACAAGCTGACGACCTGCGGCCAGGAGGGCATTATGGCAAGCAAGGCCAAACCGATCATCGTGGGCATCACCGGAGCCAGCGGGGTCATCTATGGGGTGCGTTTGTTGGAGGTGCTCAAGGAGTTGGGCCGGGAGACCCACCTGATAATGAGCGACGCCGCCCGGCTGAACCTGACCATCGAAACCAGCTACATCCCCAGTCAGGTGGAGGCGTTGGCCACCAAGGTGTATCCGGCGGGGGACATGGCCGCGGCGGTGTCCAGCGGTTCTTTCCTCACCGAGGGCATGGTCATCGCCCCCTGCACCATCAAGACCCTCTCGGCGGTGGCCAACTCATTCAACTACAACCTCATGGTGCGTGCCGCCGACGTATGCCTCAAGGAGCGGCGTAGGGTGGTGCTGATGGTGCGCGAAACCCCCCTGCATGCCGGCCACCTGAATCTCATGTCCCAGGCGGTCAACCTGGGGGCGGTGATCTTGCCGCCCATCCCGGCCTTTTACCACAGCCCCCAAAGCATCGCCGACCTCATCGACCAGAGCGTGGGCAAGGTTTTGGACTGCTTTGGGATCGAACACCAACTTTTCAGGCGCTGGTCCTAGGGGCCGCGCCGCACGAGGAAACCACTATGACCAAACTCAAAGCCGTGATAGCCCAAAACGCTCCTGCCGCCGTGGGGCCCTACAGCCATGCCTGCTGGGCGGGCGAGCTGTTGTTCGTTTCGGGCCAGCTGGGCCTGGACCCGGCCACCGGAGCCTTTGTGGAGGGGGGCGTCGAGGCCCAAGCCAAGCAGGCCATGCTAAACTTCGCCCAGATTCTCAAAACCGCCGGCCTGGACTGGAACCAGGTGGTCAAAACCACCATCTTCCTGCAAGACATGGCCGACTTCCCGGCGGTGAACCAGGTGTACGCCGGCTTCTTCTCGGCCGAAGACGGCTACCCGGCCCGGGCCTGCGTAGAGGTGGCCAAGCTGCCTTTGGGCGGTTTGGTGGAGGTGGAGGGCGTGGCTAACGCCGGGCGCTAGCTAGGCGGGCGGCCCCGGGCCTTCCCGGGGCCTTGCTTTTTTAGTCCAGGGTCAGGGTGAGGCCCACGGTGGTGAAGGGGCAGCGGCCGCCCAGGCGGTTGCGCAGCACCTGCTGGGCCAGGGCACCGGTGCAGTGCATGGGCAGCACCAGGCCTGGGTTCTCCTCAACCAGGCCGGCCACCACTCCCTCCAGCTTCTGTTCGTCCAAGAAATTCAGATGCAGCCCGCCGGCCAGGGCGTACAGGGGCGCCCCGGGGCAGATGGCCCGGGCGGCGGCGATGGTGTTGAAAACTCCGGCGTGGCAGCAGCCGGTGATGACCACCAGCCCCCGGCCCGCCAGATTGACCACCAGGGCCTGATCGTCCTCCAGGGCGTCGGGTTGCCACTGGCCGTCTTCCCGGCGCAGCCCGCCGGGCCAAAGCACGTCGCGCGAACTCTGGCGGGGTATGCCTCCGCTCACCCACAGGCCCGGCCCCAACGGGCTGGGCCGCTCGGCCAGGATGGGCGCACGGCCCAGCCAGGCGGTGGTTTCGTCCTGGGCCAGAAGCCAGGGCCCGGCCACGCCGCCCCCAGCCTGGCGCACCCCCCGCTCGCCAAAGGAGCGGGGGTGGGTGACCAAGGGGCCGCGCAGGTCGTATTTGGCGGCCAGGTAGGACAGTCCGCCGTAGTGGTCGATGTGGCCGTGGCTCAACACCAGGTAGTCGGCCTGGGACGGATCGATCTGAAGCAGCTCCAGGTTGTGCGGCAAGATGGGGCCGCCCCGGCCGAAGTCGTAGAGCAGGCGGGTGATCTCGCCGCCAGCGCCTTCCACTTCCAGCCACAGGGAAAATCCCTGGGCGGCCAGCAATTGAGACTTGGGGCCGGGCTGGGGATAGTGCAGAGGGCCTTGGCTGGTCAGAAAAACATCCACGATGTTGTCCACCACCACGGTGAAGCTCAGGCGGACTGCTTGGTCGGCGGGCACGGCATTTCTCCCTGAAAAAACCGGGGCGGATCTGGACGGGCCAGGTCCGCCCCGGGTTGGATTGGGCTGGAGAGGGCTACTTGATCCAGCCTTTTTCCTTGTAGTATTTGATCGCGCCGGGATGCATGGGGATGCCCACATCCTTGGCCATGTCCTCGCGCTTGCCCAGGCGCATGGCCTTGATCATCTTGCCGTAGCGGTCGAAGTTCTGGTCTATGCTCTTGACGATGGCGTAGGCCACCTCGTCGGGCATGTCCTTGTTGGCGATGACCACCACGTTGGCGATGATGCCGGGCATGTCCTGGTCAATGCCGGGGTAGCAGCCCTTGGGCAGGGTGTAAGGCTCCAGGCCCTTGTGCTCCTTGACCAGCTTGGCGATCACTTCCTGGGACAGGGGCAGCATCTTTATCTTGCGCTGGCTGCCCGCGTTGACTATGGGCGGGGCGGGGTAGGCCATGGCTCCGTAGAAGATGGCGTCGATGTGGCCGTCGATGAACTGCTTGCCCGCCTCGGAGAAGCTGAGGAAGCGGGTGTCGATGTCCTTGAAGCTAAGGCCGTAGGCCTCCAGCACGTAGCGCGAAACCACCGAGATGGCGCTGCCCTTGGGGCCGGGGGTCACCTTCTTGCCCTTGAGCTGGGCGACCTGGTCTATGCCAGAGTCGGCCCGCACCACGATCTGGGTGGGCTCGGGGAAGATGACCGCCAGCTCGCGGATGTTGGTGAGCTTGCCCTGCTTCTTGAAGTATTCGATGCCCTGCCAGGCCTCGGCGGCCGTGGTGGAGAAGCTGAAGGCGGCGTTGATTTTGCCGGCGTTGGTGGCGATGACGTTGGCCGCCCCGCCGATGGGCATGGTGGAGCCCTTGAGCTTGGGGTTGGCCTTTACCGCATCTCCCACCATGGCCGTGCCCAAGGCCTGCCACACCCCGCCGGCCGGGGCGGTTCCCCAACGGATATCATAGGCCGCCGCGCTTTGGACGCCGGCGCTCATTATGCCCAGGGCCAGGAGCAGGCTCAGGGCCAAGCAAGTTGCCAAACATTTATTTTTCGCTGCCATGATGGGCCTCCTTAACTATTCGGGAATGACGGTTAGGGGCGATTTCTTTCTCCGGTAAAGCTGCCAGAGCACCAGCAGGGCCAAAAGGGCCAGCCCGGCCAAGCTGTAGGCCTTCACCGGCATTATCAACAAAATACCGATGACAAAAGCCAGGCCTCGCTCATAAAGGTTGAGATTGCCCAGCAAATAACCCACCCCGGCGAACGCGAAGCAGCCGGCGCCCAGTATGGCCGTGCTCATGTCCAGGGCCATCTTGCCCAAGGGGCCTTCCAAGAGCAGGCTTTGTTCATAGGCGAACATGAAGGGCACCACGAAAGCCACGATGCCTATGCGGGTGGCGGTCCAGCCGGTCTTCCAGCCGTCGGCCCCGGCTATGGCCGCGGCGGTGAAGGCGGCGGCGGCCACGGGCGGGGATATCAGCGACAGGCAAGAGAAGTAGAAGGCGAACAAATGGGCCACATGGACCGGCAGGCCCAGGGCCACCAGGGCGGGGATCACCGTGGCCACCTGCACGATGTAGGCCGGGGTGGTGGGCATGCCCGCACCCAGGATGAGGGCGATGATCATGGCCATGAACAGGCCTAGGAGCAGGTGGCCGCCGGCCAGGTCCACGAAAGCGGTGCCCAAGCGGTTGCCCAGGCCGGTGAGATCCACGCTGCCCACGATTATGCCTGCCGCGGCGGTGGATATGGTGACGATTAGCATGCCCTTGCACCCGGCCTCCAGGGCGTTAAGGATGCCCGCCGCATTCAAGCGGGTGGTGTCGCGCAGCTGACAGATCACCAGGGCCGAGATCACTCCCACCCCGCCGGCCAGGCTGGGGGTGTAGCCGCTAACCAGCATGTAGATCAACAGGCCCAACGGAATGAGCATGTGGCCGTAGTCGCGCATGGTCTGGCCGGGGGTGATGTCCACCTTTAGTTTGGCCAGGCGGTTCTTGCGGGCCTCCAGGTCCACGGTGATGAACACGCTGATGAAATAAAGCACCGCCGGAAACAGGGCGTAGTAGATGATGGTGGAGTAGGGGATGCCGGAAAAGGCGCTCATTACAAAGGCGGCCGCGCCCATTACCGGGGGCATGAGCTGCCCCCCGCAGGAGGCCACCGCCTCCACCGCTCCCGCGAACTCGGGGCGGTAGCCGGCCCGTTTCATCATGGGGATGGTAACCACCCCGGTGGTGGCCACGTTGGCCGCTCCGCTGCCGGTGATGGTGCCCATGAGCGCGCTGGCCACCACCGCCACCTTGGCCGGGCCGCCCACCATGTTGCCGGTGATGGTGGTGGCCAGGTTGCTGAAGAGCATGGCACCCCCGCTGTGCAGCAGCACCGCGCCGAAGATCACGAACAGGGCTATCTCCGTGGCCGACACCCCCAGGGGGATGCCGAAGATGCCGCCCAGGGAGAGGTAGTTGAAGTCCACCATGTCGCTGAAGGTGATGGGCGAGGTGTGAAAGGCGCCCCAGAGATAGGGCCCCACGAAGGGATAGATGAGAAAGGCCAGCACCACCAAGAGCAGGCCCTTGTTGAACATGCGCCGCGTGGCCTCCAGCACGATGAGCACCATGCCGATGCCCAGGATCATTTCCCAGGCCGAGAGCTTGGTGATAAGGGGGAAGCGCTCTTCGGTGACCCAGTCGTAGTTGAGGACCAGGTAGGCGGTGGCCGCTCCGGAGAAGGCCAGAAACACCCAGTCCAGCCAGGAGGGGCCGGACTTGCCTTTTTTGAGGATGAGGCCGGGTTTCACCAAGAACAGCAGGATAAGGCCCAACCCCAGGTGAATCGCCCGCTGGATGATGGCGTCGAAGGAGCCGAACAGGGCGGTGTATATCTGGAACAGGGCCAGCACCGCGGCCACCAGGGTGGCGCATTTGGCCTGCCAGCTTTTGGCTCCCCAATACTCTCGCCAGCTTTTGCGCTCTACGCTCACGTGTTGCCGTTCCCTTGTTGCCGCCGCTGGCGGTTTAGAATCTGCCACAGAGTTTCCGTGGACACCGGGTTGCGATAGGTGTACTCGCCCAGGGCGGCGGCCACCGCGTTGTGCACCGCCGGGGCGGTGGGCAACAGGGCGGGCTCGGCCACCCCCTTGGCCCCGTAGGGCCCGGTGGGCTCGGGCTCCTCCACCAGGCGCACCACCACCTCTGGGGCGGGCCAGGCATGGGGGAGCTTGTAGTCCAGGAAGTGGGGATTGGTGATGCGCCCCCTCTCCAGGAGCACTTCCTCGCTCAGGGCGTAGCCCAGGCCCATCATGGCCGCGCCCTGGATCTGGGCGGCCAGGTTCACCGGATGGATCACCTTGCCCACGTCGTGGGCGGCCACCAGGCGCAGCACCTCCACCCGGCCGGTGGCCTTTTCCACCGCCACTTGCACCGAGTGCACCGCGAAGGCATAGGTGGCATAGGGCGCGCCCTGGCCGGTGGCCGGGTCCAGCGCGTGGGTGGGCGGGTCGAAGACCCCCTCCACCTCCAAAGGCTGGGACAGGAAGCGCCCGGCCGCTTGGGCCAGTTCCATGCTCTCGCCGCCGATGTTAAGGCAGCCGTCCTGCCAGTTCACTTCATCCGAGCCCATGGCCTGTTTGGCCAACGCCACCAGCGCCTCACGCATCTTGCCGCCGGCCTCCTGCACCGCCCGGCCCACCACGTAGGTGAGGCGGCTGGCGGTGGATGTGCCGCTGTTGGGGCAGGAGGCGGTGTCGCCGGCCAATACCTCCACCTGCTCCGGCTCCAGGCCCAATTCCTGGGCCGCGATCATGGCCATGGTGGTGGAGGCCCCCTGGCCGCCGTCGCCGGTGCCCACCCGAAGGCTCACCGAGCCGTCAGGGCCCAGGATGATGCGGGCCACCCCGGGGTTGGGCAGGCCGGTGAGGCCGATGCCGTAGTGGGTGGCCCCCATACCCCAGGCGGTCAGCCAGTCAGGGTCGCTCTCGCGGGGATGGGGGGGCAGACCGCGCCTGGCTTCCAGCGATTCTTCCAGGCACTTCCCCATCCCCACGGAGGCGACGAGTTTTTGTCCGGCGGCGGTGTGCGCGCCGGGAGTTAAAAAGTTGATGCGCCGAATCTCGGCGGGGCTGATGCCGCAGGCGGCGGCCACCAGGTCCATCTGGCACTCGTGGGCGATGGCCACCTGGGGCACCCCGAAGCCGCGCATGGCCCCGCACACCGGGTTGTTGGTGTAGGCCAGGCGGCCATGCACCTGAACGTTGGGCACGTCGTAAGGCCCGGCGCAGTGCACCACCGCCCGGGTCATGATGGAGGGTCCGTAGGAGGCGTAGCAGCCGGTGTCGGCCAACAGCTCGGCCTTCACCGCCACCAGGCGGCCGTCGGCCGTGGCCCCGGTGGTCATGGTGATGACCATGGGGTGGCGCTTGGTGCTTACCTGAAAGGACTCCTCGCGGCTGTAGGTCATGCGGGCCGGCCGGCCGGTGAAGAAGGTGGCCAGGGCGCTGTAATAGCCCGGGGAGAGGCACTGCTTGTCACCGAAATAGCCGCCCATGGTGGCGCAGATGATGCGTAGGCGCTCAGGGGGCAGGGCCAGCACCCGGCCCAGCTCGGCCTGCTCGAAGTGGGCGTGCTTGGTGGGCAGCTTGACCACCAGCACCTCGCCCTCCCACCAGGCCAGGCCGGCCTCGGGCTCCAGGTAGGCGTGCTCCATCATCTGGGTGCGGTAGGTGCGCTCGATGACGATGGGGCAGTCCTCCAGGGCGGCGGCTCCCTCTCCCTTGAGCAGGCTGCGCTCGAACACTAGGTTCTTTTCGCCGTTGATAATCGGCGCGCCGGGCTCCAGGGATTCCTCCGGGCCGAAGATTCCAGGCAGTTGGGCGAAGTCCGGCTTGATAAGCTCGGCGGCGGCCTGGGCCTGTTCCAGGGTTTCGGCGGCCACCAGGGCCAGGGGGTCGCCCACCCGGCGCACCTTGTCCAAGCACAGCACCGGCTCGTCCTTGAGGCGCGGGCCCACCAAGAGCTCGCCGGGCAGGTCGGCGGCGGTCCACACCCCCACCACTCCCGGAGCGGCTTTGGCTTGGGCGGTGTCGATGCCCCTCAGTTCGGCGTGGGGCTCGTTGGAGCGGGCCACGGCCAGGTGCAAAGCGCCCTCGGGCTGGTGGTCCCCGGCGTAGCGCACCGCGCCGGTAACCTTGTCCCAGGCGTCGGGTTTGAGCACCGAGCGGCCGATGCTGTCCCGGGGCATTATTCCTTCTCCCGGCGGGGGCGGTAGATGCTCTTTGGGTTCAGCCCGCCGGGCACCTTGGCCACCGCCGCGGCGTTGGCGCTTCCGGTGACCATTGCCGGGCTGTCCTTCTTGTGGAAATAAAGGCCGCAAAAGGGACAGTGCAGCTCCACCGGTAGGGAGTAGAGCAGCATGTCGGCGTAATATTCGCGGCCGCAGGAGGGACATGTCACGTTGAAGATGTCCATTGTTCAGCCCTCTAGGTAATCGTCGAGGTTAAGGCTCTGGCGCAGCTCCCCGGGCACCTCCCCCCGGCGGGGGAAGGGGCGGTCCAGGGGCCGGGTGGCGTCGATGACCATGCCCGAGGTCTTTATCTCGTGGCGCAGACTGGGGTCCAGCACCTGGCCCTGGAGGTTCTTGAGGATGCTCAGGTCCTGGTCGGCCTGCACCCGGCTGGAAAGGGCCCACATCACCTGGGTGAGGTCCTCGGGGTCCACGTCCTCGTCCACCACGATGACGTGCTTTATGAAGTTGGAAGCGCTTATGGCCGCCAGGGCGGCGCGCATGGGTTCGCCCTCGGTTTTCTTGGCCAGGCTGATTATCAGGTTGAAAGGGCCGCCCGAGCCCACCCAGCAAGTCTTTAGCACCCCGGGCACCGCCTGCTTGGCCCGCTGGTAGATGCTGGCCTCGATGGGCAGGTGGGCGTTCATGTGCTCGCTGTAGCAGGGGAAGATGTCGATTATGGTGGGGCGCTGTTTGCCGTAGACCGCGCTTATCTCCACCACCCAGGACAGGCGCTGTGGCCCGGCGTAGCCGGTGAACTCGCCGAAGGGGCCTTCCACGCAACGCTGGCCGGCCAGGATGCGCCCCTCCAAGACCAGTTCCGCCTCGGCGGGCACCAAAAGCTCGCCGCCGAAGGTGAGGGAGGGGATCAACTCCAGGGGCGCGCCCATCACCCCGCCGGCCACGGCGTACTCATCGGCGTCCAGGGGGGTCAAGAGGGCCCCGGTAAGGTGGAAGGCCGGGTGGTGGCCCAGGACCACCGCGATGGGCAGGTCGCGTCCCTGGGCCTCGGCCTCGGCGAAGTAGGACCACAAATGGCGCGGGGACATGTAGATGGCCAGGTGGTCGCGGTCCAGGTACTGCATGCGGTTCCAGGAAACGTTGTAGCGTCCCTGAGCGCCGCGGCTGACCACGATGGGGGTGAAATAGGGCCCGCCGTCCAACTCGGTGTGGCGGATCATCGGCAGGCGGGTCAGGTCCACATCGTCGTCCTGCCAGGCCCAATGGCGCACCGGGGCCTGGGCCGGGTCGCCCATCACCGGCTCCAGGCTGCGCCCGGAAAGCTCCAGCATACGCTCCAAAAGGGGCATGCGCTGGTCGCTGTCCAGGCCCAGGGCCAGGGCGATCTTCTTGAAGGTGCCGAAGGTGTTGTTGAGGATGCGGCAATCGGTGGGGCGTCCCTCAAGGTCGCGCACCTGCTCGAAAAGCACCGCCGGATAACGCCGCTGGCGCTCCAAGGCGTCCACCACCGCGGCGCTCTCGAAGGCGGCGGGCTCCACCGGGCGGCGCACCGTCACCAATTCTTCCGGCGCTTCGGCCGCCAGCCGCTCCAGCCAGGATGTCAGATTCATACCCATGGGTTTTGGCTTTCCTTATTTCCAGAAAGTGGCCATCTGGGCCACATGGCGGGCCATGGCTTCCTGGGCGGCTTCCGCGTCGCCCCGGCGCACCGCCTCGAAGATTTCCCGGTGGCCCGCTATGCCCAGCTTGCGGTCCTTGGGTTGAAAGCGGCGCAGGCGCACGTTGTTGTAGAGCAGGGGGACCAGGGCCCGCAGGATCAGGTTGAACACCGGGTTGGCGCAGGCGTCGGCCAGGGCCAGGTGGAAGTCCAGGTCGCGGATGCTGCGCGGTTGCTCCCGCTCCACAGCGCTCTGGTATGTGGTGATGGTGTCTTCAAGGCGGGCCAGGTCTTGGGGAGTGGCCAACTGGGCGGCCAACCGGGCCACCTGGGGCTCTATGGCCAGGCGGGCCTGGGTGAGATCGGAGATGCTGGCTTGGCCCAGGCGCAGCATCAGGGTGAGGGCCTCGCCCACTGGTTCGGGGCCGGGCTCGCAAACGAACACGCCCCCTCCGGCTCCCCGCCGGCTGGCCAAAAGGCCCATCTGCTGCATGCTTATCATGGCCTCGCGAACCGGAACCTTGCTCACCCCCAACTGGCGGGCCAGCCCGTTTTCCGTGGGCAGGCGGTCCCCCACCTTTAATTCCCCGGCCAGTATCAAGTTGGTTATCTGCTCCCTGACGTTGTCGGAGACCCGGCCCTTCTTGACGTTTTCCAGAGAAATTTTGGCGGTCAATGTTTCATCCCATGCTAGATGGTTTGCGCCTATGTTTGGCTGTAAACCCCGGCCGCCGGCTGGCCGCTTCGGGGATAAACCTAATATTAGGTTTTTATAATTTAAGCCACCGGCCGCTCAAAGGTCAAGAAACTTCGCAGCCACCGGGCGGGGAAGTAAAATTCCATGACGGCACGAGGCATGCCTGGATGCGCCTTTGTCGCGGCCGGGCGGCCTGGGCTATAGTTAACGAACAGCCCGCCTGGGCGGGCCCGCCGGGGTTCAATCAAAGGAAAGGGATTGGGGGATGGATGGTTGGCGGCCCAGCGTTTGCCCCTTTGACTGCCCCGACACCTGCGGTCTTTTGGTGCGGGTGGAAGGAGGCCGAGCCGCAGCGGTGAAGGGCGATCCCCAGCACCCCTTCACCCGGGGCTTCCTGTGCCAAAAGATGGCCCAGTACCCCGCCCGGGTGCACCATCCCCAGCGGCTCCGCGCACCCCTGCTGCGCATCGGCCCCAAGGGCTCGGGCCAGTTCAAGGAAATATCCTGGGATCAGGCGCTCTCCCTGGCCGCGGGGAAGCTGGGCGATACGGCGGAGGCCAGCGGGGCCTCGTCGGTTTTGCCCTACTCCTACGCCGGGCACATGGGGCACGTGCACCGCAACGGGGGGCACGCTTTTTTCCACAAGCTGGGGGCTAGCAAGCTGGGGCGCACCATTTGCAGCGCCACCGCCTCGGCGGGCTTTGCCCACGGCCTGGGCTCCGGACCCAGCACCGACCTTAGCTGGAGCCAATACTCGGACCTGATCGTCATCTGGGGCAGCAACACCCTGAGCACCAACCTGCACGCCTGGCCCTGGTTCCAAGAGGCGCGCAAGCAGGGCGCCCGCCTGGTGGTCGTCGATCCCTACCGCAACCAGACAGCGGCCAAGGCGGATATGCATCTGATGCTGCGCCCGGGCAGCGACGCCGCCCTGGCCCTGGGCCTTATGCAGGTGTTGATAGATGAAGATTTGGTGGACCGGGAGTATGTGGCGGCCCACACCCTGGGCTTTGCCGAGCTGGCCCAGCGGGCCGCCCAGCACCCGCCGGAAACCGTGGCTCGTCTCACCGGGGTTCCCGCCGGGCAGATCGTGGAGCTGGGCCGGGCCTACGGCCGAGCCAAGGCTCCCTTCATCCGCACCGGCTGGGGGCCGGCCCGCCAGCTCAAGGGCGGCATGGCCATGCGGGCCATCGCCCTGCTGCCCGCCCTGGTGGGGGCCTTCGGGCGCCGGGGCGGGGGCATAGCCCGCAGCACCGGGGCGGGAGCCTATTTGGACCTGGCCCCCCTGCTGGCCGGAGAACTGGCCCCGGAGGGGACCCCCACGGTGAACATGGTGGAATTGGGCCGGGCCCTGGCCCCGGATGCGCCCCGGCCCATCAACCTGCTGTGGGTGTATCTGTCCAACCCGGCGGTGGTGGCTCCCGACACCTCGGCGGTGCTCAAGGGCCTTGCCCGGGAAGACCTTTTCCTGGTGTGCCAGGAGATGTTCCTCACCGAGACCGCCCGCTGGGCCGATCTGGTGTTGCCCGGGGCCAGCTCCCTGGGGATAACCGACCTTTACACCGCCTACGGCCACCGCTGGGTGCAGATGGCCAGGCCGGTCATCGCTCCGGTGGGCCTATCGCGCTCCATCCTGGCCGTGTTCCAGGAGATGGCCGCGCGCCTGGGCTTCAGCGAGGAGGTGTTCAGGGCCGGCGAGGAGGAAATCATCTCCTGGCTCTTGGCCGGCGGCTCGCCCTGTTTGGAGGGCGTCACCCTGGAGAGCCTGTCGTCCTGCCGGCCGCTGAAGGCCGACATCCCGGCCAACCCCTATGCCGAGGGCTTCCTCACCCCCTCGGGCAAGGTGGAGTTTTACTCCGAATCCCTAGCCGCCCTGGGCCTGGACCCCCTGCCCGGCGGAGAGCCCAGCCGGGACGACGACCACGGCGGAGCCTATCCCTTGCAGCTCATCACCCCGCCCCGCGAGCAGTTCCTAAATTCCACCTTCAACGAGGTGGACTTGCAGCGGCAGCGGGCTGGGGAGGCAAGCATTTTGTTGCACCCCCTTGACGCGGCGGCCCGGGGCATCAAGGACGGCGGCCGGGTGCGGGTGTTTAACGCCCGGGGAGAGTGCCTGCTTCGGGCCCAGGTGAGCGACGCGGTGCTGCCCGGGGTCACCGTGGCCGAGGGCCTCTACTGGGGAGCCCACACCCCCGGCGGGGCGGGCATAAACCATCTGACCAGCCAGGCCCTGGCCGACCTGGGGGGCAGCAGCGCCTTCCACTGCAACCAAGTGGAGGTGGCCCCGGTCTCCTGAAAAAGCCCTCTCCGCCGCGCAAAAACCTGGTCCATGGCCCCTAAAAAGTGTATCAATGGGTATACATGTTGACGCATTGATACGCCTGGAGGGGCCATGGACCAGGAAAGTCTCGAGCAAGAGTTGACCCGGCTGCGGGAAGCCGTGCAGATGTACGAGCTGATCTTCAACAGCATCCACCACGGGGCCATGGTCACCGACACCCAGGGGCGCATCACCCACTTGAACCAGCCTTACGGCCAGTTTCTGGGCCTGGACACCCGGGAATATATCGGCAAGCATTGCATGGACACGGTGGAAAACACCCGCATGCACATCGTGGCCCAGACCGGCAAGGCGGAGATCAACTTTCCCCAGAAGATCAAGGGCCAGAGCATGGTGGTGCAGCGCATCCCCATTTGCAAGGACGGCCAGGTCATCGCGGTCTACGGCCAGGTGATGTTCAAGGACGTGCGCGATGTGGGCAAGCTGGCCAAGAAGCTATCCCTGCTGGAGTCAAAGGTAAAACTCTACGAGCAGGAGCTCATCAACCTGCGCTCCACCCGCTACACCTTCAAGAGCATCATCGGGCGGGGCAAGGCCATTCGCGGCCTGAAGAAAGAGGCCCTCAAGGCGGCGGCCAACGATTTGCCGGTGCTCATCACCGGCGAGAGCGGCACCGGCAAGGAGCTTTTCGCCCAGGCCATTCACCAAGGCAGCCCACGCCGGATGCATCCCTTTGTGCGCAT
>JAHJPG010000133.1 GCA_018819925.1 Pseudomonadota bacterium | reverse complement strand
TTATAGATGTTCTCACGCTTTTTCATCCAGCGGCCCATCTTCGCGGCGGTGGTGTCCATCGTCATCGTGCTGGGCGGCCTGCTGACCCTGGCGGGCCTGCCCATTTCCCAGTATCCCACCATCGAGCCGCCAACAGTCACCGTTACCGCCAACTATCCCGGGGCCAGCGCCATGGTCGTGGCCGCCACCGTGGCCCAGCCCATCGAGGAGCAGGTCAATGGCGTGGAGGGCATGATCTACATGTCTTCCAACAGCGCCTCGGACGGCTCCTACACCCTGACCGTGACCTTTGAAACCGGCACCGATCAGGACATGGCCCAGGTGCTGGTGCAAAACCGGGTGGGCATCGCCGACCCCAAGCTGCCCGAAGAGGTCAGGCGCCTGGGCGTGACCACCAAGAAGAAGTCCACCAACTTCGCCTTGTGCGTCAACATAATGGACACCAAGGGCATCTATGACGACATCTTCCTGGCCAACTTCGCCACCATCAACATCAAGGACGAACTAAGCCGGGTCTACGGGGTGGGCGATGTTCAGATCTTCGGGGCGGGCAACTACAGCATGCGCTTGTGGCTGGACCCCCAGAAGCTGAAAACCTACAGCCTGACCACCGATGACATAGCTTCGGCCATCAAGGAGCAGAACGTACAAGTGGCCGCTGGCGTCATCGGCCAGCCGCCGGCTCCCAAGGGCCAGAATTTCCAGCTGACGGTGACCGTGCTGGGCCGGCTGCAAGACGTGTCCCAGTTCGAGCAGATCATAGTAAAGACCGGCTCAGATGGCCGGATGGTGCGGGTCAAGGACGTGGCCCGGGTGGAACTGGGGGCCCAGACCTATACCATGGGCAGCAAAATGAATCAGAAGTCCACCGCCACCATCATGATCTATCAGCTGCCCGGGGCCAACCTACTGGACATATCCCAAAAATGCCGCGCGGTTCTGGACCGTCTCAAACCCAGCTTCCCCCAAGGCGTGGAAGCCATAGTCACCTACGACGCCTCTGATGTGGTGCGCGCTTCCATCCAGGAGATCGTGGAGACCCTGGTCATCGCGGCCATCCTGGTCATTCTGACGGTGTTCGTCTTTTTGCAGGACATCAGGGCCACCCTTATTCCGGCCATCACCATCCCCGTTTCGCTTATCGGCACCTTCGCGGTCATGGGTATACTGGGCTTTTCCATCAACACCCTGACCCTGTTCGGATTGGTGTTAGCCATCGGCATTGTGGTGGACGACGCCATCGTGGTGGTGGAGAACTGCGCCCGAAATATAGACGAACACGGGCATAGCGCCAAAGAAGCGGCCATCAAGTCTATGGAGGAGATATCCGGCGCGGTCATCGCCACCACATTGGTGCTGTTGGCGGTGTTCATCCCCACCGCCTTCATGGGCGGCATGACCGGCATCCTCTACAAACAGTTCGCTCTGACCATCGCCACGGCCACCTTTTTCAGCTCCATCAACGCCCTTACCATGAGCCCGGCCCTTTGCGCCCTGCTGCTCAGGCCCACACCGGAGCACCGCAACTGGTTCTGGCGCGGCTTCAATAAGTTTTTGAGCTGGTCCACCGGGCACTACGAGAGCGTGGTGAGTCTGGTGGTGCGCAAGTTGTCCATATCCATGGTCGTCTATGTGGCCTTGGCGGCCGTGGCTTTTTACAGCATGAGCCACACCGCGACCGGGTTTGTGCCCAGCGAAGACCAGGGCTATGCCATGGCCACGGTGCAACTGCCCGACGGCGCCAGCTTGGAGCGCACCAATGAGGTGATGGGCCGCATCAGCAAAATCATCGCCGACACCCCCGGCATTGCCTACAATATCACCTTCACCGGCTACTCCCTGCTCGACGGCACGGCCAACTCCAACATGGCCGGCAGCGTGATCGTTTACAAGAGCTGGGACGAACGGGACGGCAAACCTGATGAAACCCAGGACGCCATGTTGATGCGCATCAACATCGCCATGAGCCAGCTCCAAGATGCGGTGGCTATGGTGTTCCCCACTCCGGCCCTGCCCGGTTTGGGCCTGGCCGGCGGCTTTGAGTACCAGTTGCAGGACCGGGGAGCCACCGGACTGGATAATCTCCAGCGAATGGCCTACGAGATAGTCCAGGACGGCAACGCCCAGGCAGGGCTCACCGGCATGTACACATCCTTCAGGGCCAACGTGCCCCAGTTGTTCGTCAACGTGGATCGCACCAAGGTCAAGACCCTGGGAGTGCCTTTGTCCACGGTGTTCGACACCCTCCAGGCCTACCTGGGCTCCAGCTACGTCAACGACTTCAACAAATTCGGCCGCACCTTCCAGGTTAATCTCCAGGCCGAGGCCCGCTTCCGGGCCCAGGCCCAGGACATCGCCAACCTGCAGGTGCGCAACGCCTCCGGCCAGATGGTGCCCATGGGAACCCTGGCTGCGGTGGAGACCACCGTGGGCCCCCAGGTGGTGCCTCGTTTCAACCTCTACCCGTCGGCCACCATCCGGGGCAGCGGCGCACCGGGCTACAGCTCTGGGCAGGCTATTGAACTGATGGCCAACATGTCCAAGCAAAAGCTGCCAACCTCCATGGGCTACGCCTGGAGCGGCATCACCTACCAGGAGGTGGTGGCTGGCGGCAGCGGCGCGGCGGTGTTCGTGGTCGCGGTGATCTTCGTGTTCTTGGTGCTGGCGGCCCAATATGAAAGCTGGAAGCTGCCCATACCGGTCATTCTGTCGGTGCCCTTGGCCCTGCTGGGCGCCTTCGCAGCCCTGCACGTCCGCTCCTTGGACAACAACGTCTACACCCAAATAGGCTTGGTGCTCCTGATCGGTTTGGCCACCAAAAACGCCATTCTGATCGTGGAGTTTGCCCGTGATCTGCATAATGGGGGAAAGGGCATCGTGGAGGCGGCCATGGAGGCCTCCAAACTCCGTTTTAGGCCCATCCTTATGACCGCCTTTTCCTTCATCTTGGGCGTCATCCCCTTGGTCATCGCCACCGGGGCCGGGGCCGGGGCCCGTAAGGCCTTGGGCACCGCGGTGTTCGGCGGTATGCTGGCCGCCACCATGCTGGGGGTTATCTTCGTACCCGGCCTGTTCGTGCTTTTCGAAAAAATGGGAGCCAAAAAGAAGTTGGTCGCCGGCGGCGAACCGACCCAAGGTCCACCCGCTAAGGAACTGTTGGAGTCCAAACCCGCTGACGCCGGGAAGGGTCTGTAACCGCCGGAAAGACTCCACGCTACCCAAGCCATCAGACGGGGGGAAGACCTTGAGCCGCTTTTCCCAACCGGCGGTGGCTTTGTTTTGCCTTCTGGCCGGAGCCACCCTCATCAGCTTTTCCGCGGTCATGGTTCGCCTGGTGTCGGTGGGCCCCATGTCCAGCGCATTTTATCGCATGCTCATAGGCGGCTTGGTCCTGGCCCTGTTGGCACGGTTGCGTGGTCAAGCCCTGTGGGCCGGGTGGCCAAGCCTGGGGTTGGCCTCGCTGGCTGGGCTGTTCTTCGCCATGGACCTCGCCCTGTGGCACCGGGCGATTCTCTTGGTGGGGCCGGGACTGAGCACCATTCTGGCCAACTTCCAGGTGTTCCTGGTAGCCGGAGCCGGGGTGCTGGTTCTGGGTGAGCGGCCCAGCTGGCGCTTGGGCCTGGCCATTCCATTGGCCATGGCCGGCCTGTGGCTATTGGTGGGAGGGCAATGGGAGGCCCTGGGGGCGGGCTACCGCCTGGGAGTGGGCCTGGGGCTCTTAACCGCCTGCGCCTACAGCTCCTACATACTCTGCCTGCGGTGGTCGGTGCGCCGCTCCGGCGGCCTGGAGCCCATGGCCAACGTGGCCCTCATCTCCCTGGTTTCCGCAGTGCTGTTGTTGTCTGAGGTTTGGCGTTCAGGGGAAAGCCTGGCCGTCGCTTCGGCCTGGGACTGGGGCTGGCTGGCCGTTTATGGCCTGGCCTGTCACGCGGGAGGCTGGGTGCTCATCTCCCTGGGACTGATGCAGGTGGCCGCCTCCCGGGCGGCCCTGGTGCTTTTACTGCAGCCAACCTTGGCCTTTGTTTGGGACGTACTGTTTTTCGGCCGTCCCACTACCGCACTGGAGGCGGGGGGGGCGGTCTTGGCAGTGGCGGCCATATACCTAGGCGCCGCGGGCCGCCCGGGCGCTAAATAGGCTGGTCCCGCCGATGGTGAAAAGGGTAAATAGCCAACGCGGCCAGGCCCGGGCGAGACTCAGCGTGGAAATAATCGGAGAAATCGCATCAGGCAGTCGCGGCATCGGTAAGGGGTGATCCCGAGGTGGGACAGGATATATTCCAAAGCGTTTCGGCGATGGGATCGCTTTATATCCACACCACCACAATGAGGGCAGGTCTTACCCGAAAAAACCAATCTTGGCACGGCGGACCTCGGCACTAAGATTAATTACCTGTAAAACCTGGCGTTAGATAATCATAAAAATAGTCTGCGGTAAACCCAATCTCAGGTCTGAGGAGGCAGGTAGATCACGTCAGGCCGTCATGCAACAGCAAGCCGCACCCTGCACCTGGAGTAGATATTCGCAGCTAGTGCGCGATGCAAAAAAACAGGGGCCAACCCAAGAGGCTGGCCCCTGAAAAGTTTATTGGCTGGCCCGCCAGGATTCGAACCTGAATAATCAGCTCCAAAGGCTGATGTCCTGCCGTTAGACGACGGGCCAATAGGCGGTTACGATTTTACCAGGTCAGGCGCTGAACGCCACCACTATGCGGTTTCTCCGGCCACTTCGTTGATCCAGCCGATGGCGGCGATCACCGGGGCGAAGCCGATGCTGGGCATGGCCAACACCGCCGCGTGCCTGAGTTCGTCCACGGCGAAGCCTTCGCCCAGGGCCTTGCGGGCCTGGCTCTTGATGCCTCCCCGGCTGCCGGTGGCCACGGCCATGCCCAGCTTCACCAAGCGGGCCGAGCGGGTGTCCAGCGGGCCGGATTTTTTGCACAGCATCCCCAATTCCTCAAAGGCCTGGGCCAGAGAGGGAAAATTCTCCCTAAAGTCGGTGTAAGGCTTGGGTAGGCTCATGGGTTTCCTCCTTGACGGCGTGGCGGCGAAAACTTCCACCACCCCATGTTGTTGGGCCGCGTCCGCCTTGTCAAGGGCGCTGTCCCGACTGGCCGCGTAAATACCGGCTCACCGTACCCTGAAAAACCATGCGGCCCGCCTCCAGCACGGCCACATGGCTCATGTAGGCCATCATCTCCTCTGGATAGTGGGTCACCCCCACCAGAGTGGCGCCCTGGCTGGCCAGGAGGGCCAGAATGGCGTTAACCTCGGCCCGGGCCGGGGCGTCCAGGCCGGCCAGGGGCTCGTCCAACAAAAGCAGGCGGGGGTTGGTCGCCATGGCGCGGGCGATCAACAGCTTGCGCAATTGACCGTAGGACAGGGTGGTGATGTCCCTATGGGCCAAATCCATGAGCCCCAGCCGTTCCAGCCAGGCCCGGGCCTGGCCGCGCTGCTCTTGGTCCAAATGGCCCCGCAGGCCCACACTGCCCAGCAGGCCAGAGGCCACGGTGTCCAGGCCGCTCTGGCGGTGGAAGTGCCTGGCCTGCAATCCGGCTGAAACCAGGCCGATCTCTTGGCGCAACTTCTGGAGGTTGCGGGGCTTGGTGCTGCCGAACCAGTCCATGCTGCCGCCGTGTTGGGGGCGCAACTCCCCGGCCAACAGGCGCAAAAGGGTGGTCTTGCCCGCGCCGTTGGGCCCCAGCACCAGCCAATTCTCTCCGGGACGGATTTCCCAGGCCAGATCGAAGAGGACCGGCTTGTGCTCCACGTTCACCTGGGAGGCCCGCGCCCGGGCCAAGAAGGAGCCACGGGCCGGAGCTGGCGGCGGAGAGGGAAGGGCGGCCTGGGGGGAGGGAAGCAGGGCCAGGCCGCCGGCGCGCAGGACCGATTGCAATGGACCCTGCAACTTGATGGCTCCTTGCGCCAGCAGCAGGGCGTGGCTGGTGCCGGGCGCCAGTTCGGCTCCCCGGTGGGTGGCATAGACAAGTTGGGTGCCCCCCGCCGCCACCCGGCCCAGCATGGCCAGCAGCCTCTGCCGTGAAGGCGCGTCCAGGCCTTCGCAGGGCTCGTCCAACAGGAGCAGGTTTGGACGGCTGACCAGAGCTCGGGCGATGAGCACCTGCTTGGCCTGACCCAGGGACAAAGACAAAAGAGGCCGCCGGGCCAAATGGCCTAGTTCCAGCTTGGCCAACAACCGTTCGGCCTTTTGCCACTGCTCGTCGCTGGGTTCGTGGTAGAGCAAATGGCCGCCGGTGATGCCGCTCACCACCACCTCCAGGCCGGTCAGGTTCCAATCGCGGCGCTGATACTCGTTGAGCAGTTCACTGGAAACCAGCCCGGTGCGCTCCCGGAAAAGCAGGGGGCTGGTGGTTACCTGGCCGTCCACGGTGTAGCGCCGCCGGGCGCGGCTGGAGGGCAGGGGCCACAGCTCGCCGCGCACCAGGCGCAGAAAAGTGCTCTTGCCCGCGCCGTTGGCCCCCAGCACCGCCCAGTGCTGTCCGGGCTGCAAACGCCAGGACAGCTCTCGCAGCAAAAGGCTGTCACCGGCCGCGTAGCTGACCCGCTCCAAGTCCACCAGAAACGGCGGTGATTTGGCGGGCGGGGCTTTGGTGGGTTCGTGCGACATAGGCAGGGGTAATATCAGACCACGCCCCATCGCGCCAGAGGGCGGCCCCAAAGGCAGGCCGCCCTTGCCCGGGGCGTGCGGGCCGGGAGAGCCTTTTCCCGGCCCGGCAAGCCTAACCCCTCTTCCTGAACTCCACGCCCAACAGGCGCTCGAAGACCTTGATCATGGCTCCCTTTCCCAGGCCGCCAAGGCCCTGGGCCAGGGCCATCTGATAGGTGGTGGTGGCGGCGGAGGTCATGGGTAGGGGGATCTGCTTGTTGGCCGAAATTTCGGCCGCGCTGACCATGTCCTTGTAGGCGTGCTCGAGGGGGTAGCCCTGGTCGAATACGCCGTCCAAGGCCAAGGGGGCGAAAAACTCCGCCCCAAAGCTGCGGCCCGTGCCGGTGGTCACCACCTGGGTCACCTTTTCCGGGTCCAGGCCCAGTTTGGCCGCCATGGGCAAAACCTCGGCAATGGCCGCGCAGGAGATATTGAACAAAAGCTGGTTGACCAGCTTGGTCAGTTGGCCGCTGCCCACCGGGCCCATGTTGAGCACTTTGTCGCCCATTGCCGTGAAGGCCGGGGACAGGGCGTTGAAGACTTCGGGCGAGCCGCCGTACATGATGGTCAACTCGCCGGCCTTGGCCCGCGCCTCCATGCCCGACACCGGCGCGTCCACCAGCGTCACGCCCCGCTTGGCCAGGCGCTCGGCCATGTCCACGGTGGGCAGATAGCTGGTGGTGCCGCAGTCGCAGATGACCAGGCCGGGCTTGGCCGCGGCCGCCAGTCCTTGTTGGCCGAATATCACCTCTTCCACGATGGCGGTGTTGGGCAGACTCAGGAACACCCACTCGTTGTCCTGGGCCAGCTCTGCCGGGCTGGCGGCCTTTTTGGCCCCGGCCTGGGTCAGCTCTGCCACAGCCTTGGCGTTGAGGTCGAACACCGTGGTGTCAAAGCCGGCCTTTACCAGGTTGAGGGCCATCCATTTGCCCATCTGGCCCAGACCGAGGAAACCGATTCTTACGCTCATGATGTGTGCTCCTGTTCCAGGCCCAGCATGGCCGCCGGGTTATCTTGCACCATTTTTTTGACTTCGGCCGGGCTTAAGCCGAAGTCCAAGGCGTCGGTGATATAGATGCCCATCTGCTGGGCTGGTATGGGGTTGAGCCACTGGCCGCTGTCGGTGCTCATGATGCAGCGCTCGGCCCCCACCGCCTTTATGCCCGTGAACAGGGCCTCCCGGGTGATGGGGTGGCCCACCTGCCGGGTGGTGTCGTTGAACACGTGCTCCAGCCAGGTGGCGCCCAGGTCCAACAGCTCCTTCATTACATCGGTGCTGTAGTTTACGAAGCTGGCCATGGGGTGGGTGACCACGATCTTCTTGACCCCGCGCCTGGCCGCCTCGGCCACCAAGGCCCGGGCCTCGGGCTTGCTGATGTGGCCGGTGGCCAAGCAAGAGTCGTGGGCAATGATCAGGTCCAGGACGGCCTGAACCTCGTCGATGAGCCGGCCGTTTTCCTGGAGCAGGTACACCCCTTCCAGGTCTGCGCCGATCTCGCCGGCCAAGCTTTTGACGTGGCTCTTTTTGGTCAAAAACTCTCGGGCGTGCAGGGTGGGCATCCACACCACCTTGGCGCCCATCTTGAGCGCCGGTTCCACGGCGTGAGGGTTGATCCCGCCCACCGAGTGGTTCAGGACGATGCCTCCGAAGACCTGGAAGCCGGTCACTTGGCTGGCCACCTGGGCCCGGGCGGCGGTTTCGGTGAAGTGGTTCTTTATGAGGATGGCCCGCATGCCAGCCTCCTGGGCGCACCGGGCCAGTTCCACGTCGTTTTGGATGCGTGGGTACAGGTCCGGGGCGGAATGGATGTGGATGTCGCAGGCTCCCTGCAGGAGTTCATGCACCACGGGGGTGAAACGCAGGTTCATGTCTAGCACCTCTCGGGTCGGTTTTGAGCTTGGTTAATGACTAGACCATTTGACATGCACAGGTCAAGGAAGCTGTTACGGTATCGGGTTCGAGGGCGAAGTATCCAAGCCCATGGGCTCGCTTGCGCCCACCCCGGCGCTACGGCCGGCAGCGCCGGGGCTATGGATTGGTTCATCGGTCTGCGTGTAGCCGGGCGGATTTTTCGCGGACGCGGGAGGGGCAAACGCCGGCGCGAATCCGGAAAGCAGGCTTTTGGGCAAAAAGTCTATGGCCCCCATTTTCCCTCGCCGGCCGCAAAGCGCCATCGTGATCGCCGGCGTGTCCCTTATGAATTCGCGCTTCACGTCCCCCAGGCGCCTTTAAGGGTGGGGGAGATCAACAGGGCAAATCTAGCTTCCCGCGGGCGGGATCATCAGGGCTTGCCCAACGGCCACCGTCTCACCTCGCTGATTTGTCCACAGGCAGTTCATGCGCACCCATTTCTTGTCCGGCAACTTTTCGGCCACCTCGGCGGTGGCGGTGACGGTGTCGCCCAAAAACACGGGTTTTATAAAGCGGGCCGACGTCTCCAGGGCAATGGTGCCTATGCCGGGCATTTCCAGGCCAAACACCGGCGTAATAAGGCTCTGCACCAATGATCCGTGGGCGATTCGCCTGCCAAAGGGTGTCGTCCTGGCGAATTCCTCGTCCAGATGCACGGGGTTGCGGTCGCCGCTGACTTCCGCGAAAAGGTTGACGTCGCTCTCGGTAACGGTTTTGGTGATAGAGGCCTTCATGCCGACCTCGAGCGCCTCGTAGCTCAGGCCTTGCGGGTGGTCCATTTCACCTGCTCTCCCCTGGTAGGATATCAACTTTGCCCTAATGCGAAATTAGCCGCCTCGGGCGGGCCACGCTTCAGGAAAACCGCCTCGGCGTCAGAGCGTGTCGCCATGTCCCAAGGCCGGTATGTGTCTTAACCTGGCACAGTCACCCCCTGCCGGGAAAGCCTCCAGAGCTACTATTTGCCGCCATAATCGTAAAAACCCTTGCCGGTCTTGCGCCCCAGGTTCTTGCCTTCCACCAGCTTGGCCATCTCTTGGGTGGGGTTGAACCGCTCCCCGTACTCTTGGCTTAGGCCCTCCAAGGCGTGGAACACCACGTCGACCCCGGACATGTCCACCAATTGGAAAGGGCCGATGGGGTGGTTGAAGCCCAGGCGCATGGCCTTGTCGATGTCCTCTATGCTGGCGATGCCTTCTTGGTGGATACGCAGGCACTCCGCGATCAGGACGCTGATGGCCCGGCTGGTGATGAACCCCTGGGCGTCGGCGCAAACCACCGTCTCCTTGCCCAGATCGGTGCAGAAACGCAGGGTGGTCTCCAGTGTCGCGGGAGAGGTCTGGCCGCCTTTTACCACCTCGATTAACTTCATGATCTGGGGCGGGAAAAACCAGTGGGTGCCGATCACGCGCTCCGGTGTGGAGGTGGCCGCGGCGATGGAGGCTATGGACAGCTCGGAGGTGTTGGTGGCCAGGATAGCCTCGGGTTCGGCTAGGCGGTCCAATTCGGCGAAGACCTGCTTTTTCAGCTCCAGCCTCTCGGGCACCGCTTCGATGACGTACTGGGCGCCGGCAAGGGCCTCCTTTAGGTCGGTGCAAGGCGTCAGGCGCCCCAAAGCGGCCTCGGCCTGTTCGGTTGAAAGCTTTCCTTTTTCAGCGGCCCGGTCAAGGGCCTTCTTGGCCATGGCCATGGCCTTATCCAAAACTGACTGATCCACGTCCCTCAAAGCCACCTCGAAACCGGACATGGCGGCCACCAGGGCGATTCCCGAACCCATTAGGCCCGCACCAATCACCGCGACTTTGCTAATATTCATTTTGGCCCAATTCCTTTCATGCATTGAAAACAGCCAAGCTCAGACACGGTCCAGGTTTCTGCCTAGGACCGCGCGATCTCCTTTGCAATAACCTCTCGTTGAATCTGATTGGTCCCTTCCACGATCTGCAACAGCTTGGCCTCGCGCATGTAACGCTCCACCGGATAGTCCTCCATGTAGCCGTATCCGCCCAGGAGCTGCACCGCGTCGGTGGTGACCTTCATGGCCGCGTCGGTGGCAAAGGCCTTGGCCATGGCGGCTTCCTTTATAAAGGGCCGTCCCGCCTGCACCAGTTGAGCGGCGTGTTCGGTGATGCGGCGGGAGGTTTCGATCAAGATTGCCATGTCGGCCAACATCCAACGCAGCCCCTGGAAAGCCACCAGCGGCCGGCCAAACTGTTTGCGCTCCCGGGTGTAGTCCAGGGCCGCCTCGTAGGCCGCCCGGGCCAGGCCCACCGCGGTGGCCGCCACCAGCACCCTGCTGCGGTTGAGCCCATCCATTATTAAGGATAACCCCTGGCCCGGTTGACCTATGAGAGCGCTGCCGGGAACCTTGAGTTCCTCGAAATAAAGCTCGGTGGTGGGTGACGCCTTTTGCCCCATTTTCTTTTCCCGGCGGCCCACGCTAAATCCCGGCCAGCCGGGCTCCACCAGCAGAGCCGTCAACTCCGGACTGCCGTTGCCTTGGCCGGTTTTGGTCAAAACAACGTACAGGCCCGCCAGGCCGCCGGAGGTGATGAAAACCTTTTGCCCCTTGACCAGGTAATCGCCGCCGGTCATGTGGGCCGTGGTGGCCAGGGCGCCTACGTCCGAGCCCGCGCCGGGCTCGGAAATGGCCAAGGCGCCCATCATTTGCCCGGAGAGCAGACCGGGCAGGTATTTTTGCTTCTGTTGGTCCGTGCCGAAATTGTCTAGCAGGTGAGCCACGGTGCAATGCACCAGGTAGGCCGCCGACAGAGGCGCCGACCCGGAAGACAGCTCCTCCACCAGGCGGGCCAGAACCGGGAAGCCCACCGGCATGCCGCCGTTTTCTTCCGATACGGTAACCGCGGCCAGCCCCAAGCCGCTGAGTTCGTCCCAGCTTTCAAAGTCGAACCGCTCTTGTTGCTCACAGCCGGGAGCGCGGGGCGCCAGCTTGTCCTTGGCGAAACGGCGCACCGTCTCCAGGAGCATCTTCTCTTCGTCGCGCAAATCTATCATTTTCAGCTTCCAGTGAATTGGGGCGGCCGGCCCTGTTTGAATGCGGCAACGCCTTCTGATTTGTCGGCGCTTGCGCAAAGCCTGGCGAAGCGCCCGGTCTCTCGTTCCAGGCCCTGGGCCAAAGGCAGGGACATGGAGTCCATGACGGCGGCCTTGATTTCGGCCACGGCCAAGGGCGGCATGGCCGCCAGCCTTTGGGCCAGTTCCAGGGATTCACTCAACAGAGATGGCGCGGGGTGGACATGGTGAACCAAGCCCAACCCCAGAGCCCTTTGCGCATCCAAGAGCCCCCCCAAAAGCATCATTTCCAATGCGGCCGCCGGGCCTACCACCCGGGGAAGGACCTGAGTTCCACCGGCGCCGGGCAGGACTCCCAATTTCACTTCCGGCACGCCCAGACGGGCGGAGTCGGCGGCAAGCCTGAAGTCGCAGGCCAGGGCCAGTTCCAGGCCGCCACCGGCCGCCACCCCGTTGATGGCCGCCACCACCGGCTTGGGCCCCCCCCGCAGCAGGTCAAAAAGCTCCTTCACCCGCCGGACCGCCTCGGCACCGGCGGAGGAGTCGAATCCATCCAACTCGTTGAGATCGGCGCCCCCCACGAATATTTTTTCCCCGGCTCCGGTAATCACCAACGCCCGGACCTGGGGTTGCTCGTTGCACCGGGCCACTGCCTGCGCAAGGTCCCTGGCGCATTTTTGGCTCAAGGCATTTGCCGGAGGGTAATCAATGGTGATAAGGGCCACCGGGCCCCGCATTTCCAGGTTTACCGGCACTGTCCCATCCTTTGGGTAGAGAGGATCGTTATCGCGAAACCGGCGGGGGGGCAGGGGCCCCCCCCGCCAGCCAGGGAGGTTACATGTCCTTGGGGCTGCGCCAATCGGTCAGGGGCACCAGGCATTTTTTCTCCACATCGGCCTTATACAACTTCACCTTCTTGGCCGGTGCGTGGCTCTTGGTGGTGTAGGTCACCAGGGGGAAGATTCCGCCCGTGTCATAGTCGCGCAAGGTTTCCAGGGCGGCCTTCAGGGTGTCCGGGGTTAGGTTTTTGCCGGCCCGCTTGATGGCTTCGGCGAAAAGCATGGAAACGCCCACCCCCCCGATGTAGAGGCTGGTCAGCTTTGGCTTGCGATCATACTTGGCCGCGATTTCCCGCACCAGCTTGATGCCGGGAGAATCGTCGGCCCAGCCGCCCACGAAGCCCGCGCCGATATAGTTCTTGGCCGCCGGGCCGCAGGCCTTGACCAGCAGGTCGTCGGTGGCCCAGTTGAAGCCGAAGACCTGGGGCCAGTAGTTGTATTTTTCGGCGGTCTTGAGGAAGGAAATGATGGGAGGGAGCACGTCGCAGGTTATCACGATATTGGCGCCCGCCTGTTGCAGGGCCAGCACCTGGGAAGACGCGTCCACGGCTCCGGTGGGCAGAACCAACTCGGCCACCACGGGAATGTTGTATTTGGCGGCCCGCTTCTTGATCGCATCCAGGCCTTTTTTGCCGTATTCCTTTTTGGTGTAGACCACGCCGATGCGCTTGTCTTTCATTTTGAGGTCGTCGTTGATGTAGTCCACGATTACCTGGTACTGCCACTCGTAGAGCGCGCCCAGCGCGAAGATATAGGGATGCAGCGGCTCAAAAAACTCCAGGGCCATGGCGTTGGGAATGTTGGCGATCTTGTAGCGGCTGATGTTTTTCATGTTGGCGATGGTCTGGTTGGTGCCACCGGTGGTCATAATGGTCAGCACGTTATCGCGGGCGACGAGTTTTTTTACCGCAGCCACGGACTTGGGCGCCTGAAAGCCGTCGTCCTCCCATATAACCTTGATCTGACGGCCGTTGATGCCGCCCTTTTCGTTGATGTAGTTCATGTAGTCGATCATGCCGTCGCCCTGGGGAATTCCCAAGGCTGCCACCGGGCCGGTTTTGACCAACACCATGCCCAGTGTAATTTCCTTGTCCGTCACCCCGCGGCCACCAGCCATTGCCAGGCAGGCCGTCAAAAGGACAAGCAATCCAGTCATGAGCAATGTTTTTATGAATTTCGCTTTGCCAGACATCAGCTTTCCTCCCTTGAAAAAATGATGCGGTTTCCCGCGGAAAGACCCGGAAAACGAATCAATATGTAAACGGCCAGTTTTTGAACCCGATTTTCAGGCGCTGCCAGATCGAGTTCAAACCGCCCGGTTCAAAAATCAAGAACAGCATGATGAGCAGGCCGAAGGCCGCGATGTTCCATTCGTCATCGTATTTGCCGGCCATGGCCGGGATGGCCTCCTCTATGGTCTGGGCCAAGATTTTGATGAACTCAGGAATTACCACGATGAAGATGGCTCCGAAAATGGAGCCCAAGATACTGCCCAGGCCGCCCACGATGATCATGGCCAGGTATTCCACGGAGTGAAGCATGGTGAAGTGCTCGGGGTGAATATGGCCCATGACGTAGGCGTACATCACCCCCGCCACTCCAGCGTAAAAAGAGCTGAGGGCAAAGGCCATGACCTTGTAGAGGGTGAGGTTGACCCCCATCACCTCCGCGGCTATGTCACGATCCCTGACTGCCACGAAGGCGCGGCCCACCCTGGTGCGCACGATGTTTTTGGCGGCAACGATCATAATGGCGGTAATGACCAGCAGGAAGTAATAAATGCTTTCATCGGTGTTCAGGACCATGCCGAAGACATCGACCTCCGGCATATACATGCCGCGTTCGCCGCCGGTGACGCCCTTCAAGGTGATGAGCACATATTCCACCATCACGCCGAAGGACATGGTGGCCATGGCCAGATAAAGTCCCTTCAGCCTCAGGCAGGGGATTCCCACCAGGATGCCGGCGGCGGCCGCCACCAGGCCGCCGGCGGGAACCGTCACCCAAAATGGCATGTTCAGGCCTTCGCTCAAAATGGTGCCGGTGTAGGCGCCTATGGCCAAAAAGGCGGCGTGGCCAAGGGAAATCTGACCAGTGAATCCCGTGAGCAGGTTCAATCCCACTGCCGCCACCGTGGCGATGCAGCAGAGATTGACCATGTAAACCATGTAAGTGTCGCCTAGAAAAGGCAGGATGAACAGGCCGATTATGAAAAGGCCCATCCACGCCTTGCTCCAATAGGTGTTCAGGAGCTTGATGTCTTCGTGGTAGGTTTCGCAAAAAATCTTGCTGCGGATGGCCATGGGCTAGACCCTCTCAACTTCCTTGGTGCCGAACAGGCCATAGGGCTTGATCATCAAGACCAGGAACAGCACGGCGAATGGGGTAACGTCCTTTATGCCTCCGCCGACCATCTGATCCAGATAGCCGCCCGCCAGGTTTTCGATGACGCCTATGGCCAGCCCGCCGATGATGGCCCCGGGCACGCTTTCCAGCCCGCCCAGGATTACCGCCGGAAAAGCGCTGATGGCCACGAAGGCCAAGCCCACGTTGAGCACCATCACGTTGGCCAGGAATATGCCGGCTACGCCGGCGACCAGGAAGGAGATGCCCCAGGTGAGGGCGTAAACCCTTTTAATGTTGACGCCCATGAGGGTGGCCGTATCCTGATCGTTGGCCGTGGCCCGCATGCCCAGCCCCAGCCGGGAGTATTGGAAGAACAAAAAGAACACCACCATCAGGCAAAACGCGACGCCCATGCTCCATATGTGGTTGTGGCTTAAGGTGATACCCGCGATGTGCACGGGCTCAACCGGGAACGGGTTGGGTAGAATGTAGTTGTGATGGCCAAAGACTATGCCGGCCATGGAGCGCAGAAAAATGCTCAAACCGATGGTGATCATCACCACCGAAAAAACCGGTTCGCCCAGCATGGGCCTTATCACCAGGCGTTCGGTGATAGCCCCCAGAAGGGCCGTGGCCACCAGGGTGATGGGGACGGCCAGCAAAAAGGGAATGCCGAATCCTTTGGTCAAATAATAGGCGATGAACGCCGCCACCATGATGACTTCGCCCTGGGCGAAGTTGATGACTCCGGTCCCTTTGTATATGAGCACGAAGCCCATGGCGATGAGTGCATAAAGGCTGCCTACCGCAATGCCGCTTACCAATAGTTCCAGGAAATACATTCAGGCCCCTTTTCCCATTGAGTGAGCGCCCGGGGACGCCTGGCCCAGCCGTCTTCGGTTAATAAAGAGAATCGATTATGTCCTTGAACTTCTTCTCTATGGTTGAGCGGCGCACCTTCATGGTGGCCGTGACTTCATCGTCGTCCTGGTCCAGTTCCTTGGTCAGAATGTGGAATCTGCGTATCTTTTCCACGCGGGCCAGTTGCTCGTTTACCTTGTCCACCTCCGCCTGCATCAGCTTGAACACCTCGGGGTTCTCGGCCAGGCTTTTGTAGGTGGTATAGGCCAGGGAGCGATCCTGGGCCCAGTCGGCGACGTTGTCCAATTCCAGCTGGATCAGGCAGGAAAGGTACTGGCGGCCGTCACCCACCACGATGCCCTCTTTGATGAAGGGGCTGAACTTCAGCTTGTTCTCGATCTCGCTGGGAGCGATGTTCTTGCCGTAGGCGTTAATGATCAGGTCTTTCTTGCGGTCCACTATTTTAAGCTGGCCCTCTTCGGTGAACTCTCCCACGTCTCCGGTCAACAACCACCCCTGCTCATCAAAGGAAGTGGCCGACTGCTCCTCCATGCGGTAGTAGCCCTTGAATACCGAATCGCCCCGGACCATGATCTCGCCGTCCTCGGCCAGTTTGACCTCCACGCCTGGTATGGGCGTGCCGACCTGCCCCACCCTGATGCTGCCGCTATGGGGGATTACGGCGATGCCGGCGCATTCGGTCATTCCGAAGCACTCGCGAACCGGGACGCCGATGGCGTGGTAAAACGCCAGTAGTTCATTGGACATTGGCGCCGCGCCGCTGACGAAGATACGCCCGTTCAACAGCCCCAAGGAATTCCGTAGCGCCCTGAACAGCAGAAAGTAGCCCAGAGCGAAAAGCAGGCGCAGGTGAAGCGGCACCGCCCGGCCGGATAGCTTCAGGCTGGCCACCTTCTCGCCGATGGGCATAAAGGCATTGAAGATCCATCGCTTGAAAAAGACGGCGTCCTTGATCTTGATGTAGATGTTGGAGTGCATCTTTTCCCAGATACGCGGAACCGACAGGAACGCGGTGGGTGAAATCTCGATCAAGTCCTCTTGCAGAGTGGCCACGCTCTCGGCAAAGTTCACCGTGCAACCGGCCCACATGGGGAAGATGAGCGAAAAACTGCGCTCGGCGATGTGGCAAAGGGGCAGGGCGGACACAAAGGAGTCTTTTTCATCGAAGCCGAGAACCTGAGAGAGCCCATCGATCATGGCCACCATGTTGCGGTGGGTTATCATGGCGCCCTTGGGGTGGCCGGTGGTGCCCGAGGTGTAGACCATGACGCCCACGTCTTCGGGGCGGGTGGCCGCCACCATGCGATCAAACAAATCCGGCTCTTTTTGGTGGCGGGCCAAGCCGATTTTTTCAACCTCCTCGAAGCTGATGATCATGGGGTCGGTGTAATTCCGTAACCCCTTCATGTCGATGACCACGATTTTCTTAAGCAGGGGCAAGCGGTCTTGCACCTCCTGGACCTTGTCGACTTGCTCCTGGTCCTTGCAGACCACAATGCTGGAGTTGGAGTTGTCCAGGACATAAAAGCACTGTTCGGCGACGTTGGTGGGATATATGCCCACCGCCACCGCGCGGCAGGACTGGGCCGCCAGGTCGGCATATAGCCACTCCCGGCAGTTGTCGCCCAGGATGGAAACCTTGTCGCCGCTCTCGGCCAGGCCGAACTCCTTCAGGCCCAGCGCGAAATTACGCACGTGCTCCCAGTACTGTTTCCAACTCACCCGTTGCCAAATGCCCAGGTCCTTCTCGCGTAGGGCCACCTTGTCGCCGTAAAGCCCAACGTTGCGTTTGAGGAGCTTGGGAAGCGTTATCTCGTCGATGCCTAATTGACGTTCCATTGCTCTTCGTCGCCCTCCCCCAAGTAGGCCTCTATCACCTTCGGGTTTGCCTGCACCTGCGAGGGGGTGCCGTCGGCGATCAAGATGCCGAAGTCCAGGACGGTCACCCGGTCTGCGATGTCCATAACCACCCCCATGTCATGCTCCACCATGAGGATGGTGATCCCCAACTCCTCCTTGACATCTAGGACGAAGCGGGCGATGTCCTCGGTCTCTTCCACGTTCATTCCCGCCACGGGCTCGTCCAGCAGCAAGATCCTGGGGTCGTTGGCCAGGGCCCTGCCTATCTCCACGCGCTTTTGCACGCCGTAGGGCAGCGAGCCCACCGGCTTTTTGCGCACCTTTTCTATCTCCAAAAAATCGATGATCTCCTCCACCCTGAGGCGATTTCGCACCTCCTCCCTTAAGGCCTTGCCGTAGAACATGGCGCCCGAGAGGATGCCGGTGCCCATGTGCAGATGGCGGCCCAACAGCAGATTGTCGATGACGCTCATGTGCTGAAAGAGTTCTATGTTTTGGAAGGTGCGGGCCACACCCATGGCCGCTATGCGATGGGGCGAGGTTTTGTTAAGGATATTCCCCTCGAAAACCGCCTGCCCTTGGCTGGGACGGTAGATTCCGCTTATCACGTTGAACAGAGAAGTCTTGCCAGCGCCATTGGGCCCGATCAGGGCGTGGATATCGCCTTGCTGCACATTAAAAGCCACGCCGGACAGGGCTGTGATTCCCCCGAAGTTGAGCGTGAGATCTTGTATCTCCAACTGCGCCATTATCTCCTCCATAAAACAGCCAGTGGTTTTCTCAGGACAGCCAGCGTTTGCGCCGCTTATAGTGCTTCACGTCGGCATAACTCTTGCGGCCCGCCTGGTCGGTGACGCCCAGGTAGAATTCTTGGACGTCCTCGTTTTGCCTGAGTTGGTCGCAAGGCCCGTCAAGGACGATGCGGCCGTTTTCCATGATGTATCCGTAGGAGGCGAAGTTAAGCGCCAAGTTGGCGTTCTGCTCAACCAAGAGCAGGGTGGTGCCCTGCTCTTGGTTGATTCGAAGCAATATCTGGAAGATGTTTTTCACCACCAGGGGCGCCAAACCCAGGGATGGTTCGTCCAACATTATGAGGCGGGGCCTGGCCATTAGGGCGCGTCCCACGGCGACCATTTGCTGCTCACCGCCGGAGAGATATATGGCCCGCTGGTTGGCCCGCGTCCTGAGCACCGGGAAATAGTCCATGACCATTTCCAGATCCTGGGCCACCGCCTTGCGGTCGGAACGGATGAACGCTCCGATCATGAGGTTTTCCATCACCGACAAATCCGAGAAGATGCGGCGGCCCTCGGGCACCATGGATATGCCCATGCGCACGATGCGGTCGGGGTCGTCATCTTGGATCTGGCGGTCGCCGAACGAGATGGTGCCGCCTTCCATTTCCCCGTTTTGCAGGCGCAAGAGTCCGCTTATGGCCTTCAGGGTAGTGGTCTTGCCCGCCCCATTACCCCCCAGCAGTGCCACCACGCCACCCTGCGGCACGGATAGGGATATGCCTTTGAGCACCAATATCACGTCGTTATAGACGACTTCGATATTGTTCACTTCCAGCATTTAGCGCTCCAGCATCACGGCGGTGCCCACACCGCCGCCCGCGCAGAGACCGGCAACGCCCCGTTGCAGCCCCTGTCGTTCCATTTCATGATAAAGAGTGACGATCAACCGGGCGCCGGTGCAGCCCACGGGGTGGCCCAGGGAAATACCGCTGCCGTTGACATTGGTTTTTTCGCGGTCCAACGCCAGCTCTTTTTCGCAAGCCAGATAATAAGAGGCAAAGGCTTCGTTCACTTCGAGCAGATCGATGTCGCTTAGTTGCAGCCCGGTCTGCGCCAGCACATCCTTGATGGCCGGCACCGAGGCGATCCCCACGTAATGGGGGTCCACGGCCTTGGTGCTGCATGCCTTCACTTCGGCCAGCACCGGCAGCCCCAGTTCCTTAACCTTGCTCTCCGAGGCGATCACCAGCGCGGCCGCGCCGTCATTTAGCGCCGAGGCGTTTCCGGCGGTCACCGATCCGCCCTCCTTGAAGGCCGCACGGAGCTTGCCCAGTTTCTCCACGGTCGTGTCCGGGCGGGGGTTCTCGTCGACCTCCACGGTTTTGGAGCCGCCCTTGCCGCCTTGCACCACAACCGGCACGATCTCGCGCTGAAAACGGTTTTCCGCGATGGCCCGCAGGGCCCGGAAGTGGCTGTAGGCCGCCAGCTCGTCCTGGTCATAGCGGCTCAAGCCGTATTTGTCGGCCAAACGTTCGGCGGCCAGCCCCATGCCTCCGCCGACCGGATATTCCTGCATGGCTTTCCACAGCAAGTCCGTGGCCTGGGCGTGGTTGAGCCTTTTGCCCCACCGTTCGCCCTCCAAGATGTAGGGCGCGTTAGACATGGATTCCACGCCGCCGGCCACAACCACCCCGGCCACGCCCTGGGCTATGGTCATCGCTCCCATGATGGTGGCTTGCATGGCCGAGGAGCAGGCGCAGTTGATGGTGTAGCCGGGAATAGGGTAGGGCAGCCCGGCCAGTAGCGAGGCTACGCGGGCGACGTTCTGGTCCAGGGGGGCCAGGCAATTGCCCATGATTACTTGATCGACATGTTCATTTTCAACTTGGGCGCGGGAAAGTGCCTCGGTAATGACAAGCTGCGCAAGGTCCAGTGGTTGGACCGAGCGCATGCTTCCACCGAAAACTCCTATGGGGGTTCGCACCGCGCTCACCAAAAATACCCGCTCTAGCATCAAGGTTCCTCCTGTTGGATTCTGCCCTAGGCGGCGGCGCGGTGAGACTGCGGCGGCGCTTCCTAGGTTTGATTTTTCTCAGTGAGAGGGTTTATCCCGTGAAAAAACATTCTCCGATAAGTTCTGACGAAATCCGGCCCATCCAGGAACTCCTTGCTGCGCTGCCATTGCAGTAGCACGCCGTCGTGGAAGGCGATGATCACGTATGCCAGATGGTGGGTGTCCAAAGAGGAATCAAAGACACCCTGGTGCTTGCCCTTTTCCACCACCTTGCGCAGAAAGCGGGCGTATTTGGAGTAGAGTCTGCGAAATTCCGATTCGAATTCCTCGTGGCCGGCGCCGGAAAATTCCGAAGACAAGATAGTCAACAGCAGGCAGAGTTCACGATTCTGTTCGGCGAAATATGAGGAGAAGCTGACGTAGCGCTGCAACTGGTCCCAGGCGGAGCCTGGGGCCTGATCCACCACGCGGATGGTCTGGTCCAAATATTCTTCTTCGAATTTGCGAACCAAAGCCAGCAGCAGGTCGCCCTTGCCTTGGAAATGGGCGTAAAGGGCGCCCTTGGTAAGGCCGGTGGCCTTGGCAATGGCCGAAATGGATGTTCCGTGATAGCCGTGGGCCACGAAGAGACTGGTGGCGGCATTCAAAATGCGCTCCACGGTTTTTTTGCTCTGTTCCCTTTTGGCTTTGGTGAGCGGCACTCGTCTCTCTCCTGGCAAGGGCCGGCATCAATAAATACCGACCGTTCATACTTAAGCAAAACGCTAACGCCGTTGTCAACCCCCTATTTGCCCCTAATTCAATATATTTAATAATTAAGTTTAATCAACTTGTTATATATTATAAAAACTTGCAAGTCATTCTGGTATTGACTCTGGCATTTTGTTTCATATAAAAAGTAAACGATCGGTATGTTATTCGCGGTGTCTAGCCCATGCCCGCGGGTGAACCCAAACGCAAGGAGTTTACAAATGAATTTCGCCCTTTCCCAGGAGCAAAAAGAAATTACCGAACTCGCCCGCAAATTTGCTCAGGCCGAATTTCCCAAAATTGCGATCGAGTGCGACAAGCAGGAGCGCTATCCCAAGGAGATGTGGCAACAGGCGGCCGAACTGGGCTTCATGGGCATCTTCATACCGGAGCAATATGGCGGCTTGGGGCTGGGGATCTCGGAGCATGCCATGGTAACGGAGGAGTTCTGGCGAGCCGACCCGGGAGTGGGCTGCATCCTCTTGGCTGTTTTCGGGGCCGAGATCATCATGGCCTCTGGCACTGAAGAACAAAAGCAGCGCTGGCTGCCCAAGGTCGCGGCCGGGGAGATAATTTTAGCCACCGCCATCACCGAGCCTAACGCGGGCAGCGATATCTTCGCCCAATCCACCACCGCCAAGAAGCGGGGCGACAAATACATCCTGAATGGTTCCAAACAGTTTATCACCAACGGGACCGTCGCCGATCATGTCTTGGTGATGTGCCGCACAAACCCGGAAGAAGAAAATCGCCTGAAAAGGTACAGTTTTTTGGTCGTGGACCGGGGAGCACCCGGCTTTAACGCCGAAAAACTCCACGGTAAATTGGGCATACGGGCTTCCGACACGGCCACCCTGTCTTTTGATGACGTCGAGGTGCCGGCGGAAAACCTCATAGGGGGAGTCGAGGGCCAGGGCTTCAAGCAGGTCATGCATTTATTCAACATCAACCGGGTCGTGGCGGCCTCACAGGGCGTGGGAGTGGCACAAGGTAGTTTTGACCACGCACTGGCTTACACCAAGGAGAGGGAGCAGTTCGGCTCCCGCCTGGCCAGTTTCCAAGGGGTTCAGTTCATTTTGGCCGAAATGGCGGCCAAGGTTGAAGCTGCCCGCCAGTTATGCCGCATGGCTGCCTGGCAGATCGACAATAATCAAGCCTCTCCCCATATCATCTCCATCGCCAAACTGGTAGCCGGGCAAAACGCGGTATGGGTGTCCCAAGAGGCTGTGCAATTGCTGGGTGGGTACGGATATATGGATGAATATCACGTGGAGAGATTCTACCGCGACGCAAAAATCGTGGAGATATATGAGGGGGCCCGTGAAATCGAAAAATTGACCATTGCCCGGGAGATTTTGGGCAGATCTTAACTTTTTGGATGAAGTCCCCCCTGTCTGATGGGCGCCTCGAAAGGCACGTATAACGTGCCTGGAGGCGTTGAATAGCAAGGACGCGGCCAAGCTTCAGCCGGGGGTAATAGTTGTTGGAGGCGGTGGCCCTTATGACCGAGGGGGGCCTCGGCGTGGCCCAGGCTTCCCAGTATCTGGGAATCAGCGAGAGCGTGCCGGGGCGTTGAAAGAGACCGTTCCTGGAGGGCGCGTCCGAAGCCTTTCCAGGCAATGGCCTTTTGAATCCCCAGTATGAAGATCTTGCGCGTCTTGGCAGGTAAAGCGAAGTGTTGCGCCAGGAGCGCGACATAGATATTGACCGCGCCCCATGTTTGTTTATCTTGCATAGCCTAGTTAATATCGCTAGGCATTCCAATATCCCCCATACTTTCTTCGGCCCGCCGCCATTTTCCCTATGCTACCTTATCTATAAAGAAGTAATTTCCATCGCTTCTACATCCTGATCCGCGCCCAACCGGAAAACTGAGAGGGCCGCCATGCCCGTGGACAAAGCCAAGCCCAAAGAGCCGGCCAAGCCCGGCTCGTCCCAGGGCCAGCCGAAAAAGACTGTCTCCAAAGCAGCGGTAGAAAAGGCGGCCCAAAAGGCCAAGCCCGCCAAGAAAGCACCATCGCCAGCCGCTCGGAAGCCCGGCAAGGACTCCGCTGTCCCCAAGGATGACCGCTTCCCCATACTAGGCCTGGGCGCCTCGGCTGGCGGCCTGGAGGCATTCCAGCAATTTTTCGCGGCCATGCCCCCTGACTCGGGCATGGCCTTTTTGGTGGT
>JAHJPG010000132.1 GCA_018819925.1 Pseudomonadota bacterium | reverse complement strand
GGTATGGGCCAGGCGCTTGGCCAAACCTTGCGTGAGTCCCGCCACCTCTTTAACTCCTAACTCTTGCCGGCAAAAAGCCGTCTATAATCTATAACATGGTATGGCAGCGCCGCCGCCGAGAACAAGCTCGGGCAGAGAAATAAATCGTTTGTTTTAGGGGGGTTCATTTTTTTGTTAACCTGTGGTGAAGGTTTTTGGCCACCCGGCCCGTGCCGTATGATCCGGGATTACTTATGCAACCCGCCGCTTCCATAGCCCGACGCCTGATCGGGGCGCTGCTCTTGGCCGCGTTGCTCTTGGCCGCCGGCTGCCTGAGCCCCAAGCCCTTTGACGAGCAGGCCTGGCAAAAAACCGTGGCCGCCACCGACCCGGCCAAGCTCCACGCCCCCCATCGTGACGCCCAGGGCCTATTTTTCAATCCCTGGCTGCCCCAGGAGCACTCCAACTGGGATGTCTTGCGCTGGTGGTTGAGCACCTCCAGCCTGGGCGATCTGAAAGACCAGGACTACTCCGTGCCCACCGTGCCCAACCACGGGGCCTATTTGCGCGATGCCAAGGCCCCGGCCACCCTCACCTGGGTGGGCCACGCCACCTACGTGGTGCAATGGGGCGGCCAGGTGGTGGCCATCGATCCCTTTTTCTCCGACAGTGCGGCGGTGGTGGGCCGAAAGGCGCCCCCGGCCTTTGGGCCCCAGGCATTGCCCCGGGGGGTGGTGGTGCTCATAAGCCACAACCACTACGACCACCTGGATTCCGAGGCGGTGGCCGCCCTGGGGGACAAGGCCGCGCTGTTTTTGTGCCCCCTGGGCCTGGGCGAACTGCTGCGGGAGATGGGGGCCAAGCGGGTGAAGGAACTGGATTGGTGGCAGAGCGCCCAGGTGGGGGGCAGCCGCTTCACCTTTTTGCCCGCCCAGCACTGGAGCCGGCGCTTGGGCCAGGGCTACAACCAGAGCCTGTGGGGGTCGTGGATGCTTGAGCGGGGCGGGGAGACCATCTACTATGGCGGGGACAGCGGCTATTTCAAGGGCTTCAAGGAGTTCGGGCGGCGCTGGCCGGGCATAGACCTGGCCCTGCTGGGCACCGGGGCCTACCAGCCCCGCTGGTTCATGCACTACGCCCACATGGACGTGGCCGAGTTGTTCAAGGCCTTCGCCGACCTGGGGGCGCGCCGCCTGGTGCCCACCCAATGGGGAGCGCTGAAGCTGGGCGATGGGCCCGCCGCCTGGCCCGCCCAAGAGATACGCCAGTATGTGGACAAGCATCCCCAATGGCAAGGCCGGGTGCTCCTGCTGCCCGTGGGGGGGCGGGCGGCTTTGGAGCCCAAGCCCTGATGTGCTATAGTTCATTTAACAAATAGGAAATCACCCAACCCCAAGGGAGGCCCCCTCATGAAAGCAATGCAGATGGTCTATGGCCTGGCCGGTTCGGCCGTGTTCGCGGGCATCTACCTCCTGGCCAGCAGCTTGGAGCGTTTCTGGGTGGCCTTCCCCCTGTTCGTGCTTTCGGTTTTGGTCATGGCCCTGGCCGGCGACCGCATCAAAAAGCTGGACGCCCAGGCCTAGGTCTTTCCCCGGCGCGATCAGGCCCCGCCCCTAAAGGGCGGGGCTTTTGTTTTGCCCGACCGGCCCAGCCAGGCGGCCGATAGCTGCGTTGCCGGCATCGCTTGGGCCTCAGCGAGCCGCTGGAGGCAAAACGGGTCGAGCGGCGAGTTGCCTTCACCAACCTTGCCCGCAGCCGCCTGGTTGTGCCGGGGCCTGTTGCGCCAGCCACCGGCATACCGCGTTGCTGACCAATATCCGGGCTGTATGTGCTTCGTTTAGCCATCGCCTTGCTTTACAATGGGGCGTGGACAAACCGCGCACACCGCCCCCCACGCCGGCGGGGCGCTAAAGGAGAGACGAGCCATGGAGTTGGCCAGCTTGGATCAGAGACTGCCCCTGGTGCAGCACGCCTCGCTAAAGGACAAGGTGGTTCTGGTGCGCTTTGACCACAACGTGGTCAAAAAAGGGGTCATCAACGATCCCTTCCGCATCGACCGCACTCTGGGCACCTTGTTTTATATAGTGGCCCAGGGCGGCAAACCCATCATGATGACCCACGTGGGCCGCCCCAAGGACAAAAAGACCGGCGGCATCAAGGTGAGCGAGGACAGCGGGGTGGAGCCCATCGTGGCCTATTTGAAGAGCAAGCTGCACGTCAAGATCGAGGTGCCCTCCTTCCCGGCCGGAGAAAAGGGCATCACGGCCATCGACACCAGCATCAACCACAACATCCGCCGCCTGCGCCAAGGCGAGATCGCGGGCATCTATCTGCCCAACACCCGCTGGTTCGCCGGCGAGGAGGCTAAGGGCAAGGTGCGCGATGACTTCGCCCTGCAACTGGCCGGGCTGGCCGACGTGTACGTGAACGACGCCTTCGGCTCCTGGCAGCCCCACGCCTCCACCTTTGACGTCACTCGCCATCTGCCATCCTATGCGGGCTATCTGTTGCAGGACGAGATGCGCCACCTGGGGATGGTGCTCAACCCGGCCCGGCCCTTTGTCGCCGTGGTGGCCGGGGCCAAATACGACACCAAGATCGGGCCCTTGCAGGCCCTGTACCAGCAGGTGGACCAGCTTATCCTGGGGGGGGTGATCTACAACACCTACCTCTGCGCCAAGTACGGGGTGAAGATAGCCGGGGTGGCCGAGGAGGACATCGCCGCGGCCAAGGACCTGGTGGCCGCCGACGCGGCGTCCGGCAAGATCATCGAGCTTCCCTACATAGTGGAGAGCGACATCTTGGGACGCGAGGAAGGCAAGTGGCGCACCCTGGCCCTGGAGGACCTGAAGCCGGGCATGGAGCTGGGCTACGTGCTGGACATCGATCCCAAGAGCTTCACCGCCCCGGCGGTGGCCTCGGCCCTGGGCCAGGCGGCCACCATCTTCGTCAACGCGGTCATGGGCTTCACCCCCCACTTCACCGACGGCAGCCGGGCCCTGGACACCACCATCGACGCCAACCGGGGGGCGGCCAAGCTTTACGGAGGGGGCGACACCCTGCAGGAGTTCAAGGACCTGTGCCCGGGCCTGTACCTTTCGGTGCTGGACAACGCCCAGTATTACTTCTTCACCGGGGGCGGTTCGGTGCTCAAGGCCATAGAACAGAAGAGCGCCTACGGCCTGGAGCCGGTGACCGCGCTCATGGAAAACGCCGCCCGCCTGGCCCAGGGTCCCTCCAGCGGGTAATAATTGTATATGGTATTGATATTTAAAATAATATATCAAAAAAACGATGCGGGGCGGCATGGCCTTTAAAGTTACATTTTAGCTAAAAAGTAGCTTGCGCATTTCCGAGGCCTTGTGCTACAAGGGGCCAGTAGGGCGAGAAGATCGTGGTATTTCCGCGGAAGGCCGGAGCGGCCGAGGGCTGCTGTGGCGGCCGCTTTGCACCTTCAGCCTCAGGGAGGGATTGGTCATATGTGGGATGAGAAATTCGAAACCATGTCCACCGACGAAATGCAGGCCTTTCAGCTGAATAAGCTGCGAGAGACCGTGGCCTGGGTTTATGAGCGGATTCCCTTTTACAAAAGGAAATTCGACGAGGTGGGGGTCAAACCGGAGGGCATCAAGAGCCTGGAGGATCTGGGCCGGCTGCCTTTCACGGTAAAGACCGACCTTAGGGACAACTATCCCTTTGGCCTGTGCGCGGTGCCCATGAACCAGGTGGTGCGGGTGCATGCCTCCTCGGGCACCACCGGCAAACCCATCACCGGTCCCTACACCGCCGAGGACCTGGACCAGTGGGCCGGGTGCATGGCCCGCAATCTGGTGTCCGCGGGCATGACCAGCGACGACATCGTGCAAAACTCCTATGGCATGGGCTTGTTCACCGGCGGCATGGGCTTCCACCAGGGGGCGGAAAAGCTGGGCTGTACGGTTATCCCCGCCGGCTCGGGCATGACCGAGCGCCAGGTGACCATGATGAAGGATTTCGGGGTCACCGTCCTGTTCGCCACTCCCTCCTACGCCCTGACCATCGCCGAGAAAGCGGCGGAAATGGGTGTGGACCTCCGCGAGTTGCCGCTGAGGGTGGGCGTCTTCGGGGCCGAGCCCTGGACCGTGGAGATGCGCGACGAGATCGAGCAGCGCATGGGCATCGACGCCTGCGAGGCCTACGGCCTCACCGAGCTGGGCGGGCCGGGCACGGCCTTCTCCTGCTCCGCCAAGGATGGCTACCTGCACGTCAACGAAGACCACATCCTGGCCGAGATCATCGACCCGGTCACCGAGGAAGTGCTGCCCCTGGGCGAAAAGGGCGAGCTGGTGTTCACCGCCATCCAGCGCCGGGCCATGCCCATGATCCGCTACCGCACCCGCGACATCACCGAGCTCAAGCGCGAGCAGTGCTCCTGCGGCCGCACCCTGCTCAAGATGAAGAAGGTTTTCGGCCGCTCCGACGACATGCTCATCATCAGCGGGGTCAACGTCTTCCCCAGCCAGATCGAGTCCATCCTCCTGGAGGTTCCCCAGGTGGAGCCGCAGTACGTGCTCATCATCCGCAAGAAGGGCTACCTGGACGCCCTGAGCGTGGATGTCGAGGCCAAGCCCGAGGTCTACGACCTGGGCGAGGAAAAGCTGCGCGAGGTGGAAAAGGACATCGAGTCCCGCATCCGGGGCATCATCGGCATCGGGGTGAAGGTGCGCTGCGTGCCGCCCAAGAGCATCGAGCGTTCCGAGGGCAAGGCCAAGCGCGTGTTCGACGCCCGCAAGCTCTAGAACCTTCCGCTGGAAATAGCAGCGCCCCGCCCGGTATCGGGCGGGGCGTTTTATATTTGCCGGGTCGGCATCCTCGGGAGCAGATATTGTTTCGCCGCGCTTTTTTTTACAGCAATAGCGGTCATGGCGAGGCTCGCCGCCCAGGGAGGTTGTTGAAAATGGACCGCTCCTTGCGGCGGGCCGTGGCCATCTTCGCTTTCCCTGGCCTCCTCTTTATTCGGCAGGCTAAAATCGCTTGTAACGGGAGGCATGACGAGGGAAAAGGAAGAGCGCCACGTCGCGGCGGGAGCGGCTTCTTTTTCATTACCTGCCCCTTGCCCGCCGCTCCTGGCGATGACGGCTATTTGCTTGAGCTTCCGCACAACCGGCAGGACTGTTCCTCACTGCCGGAGGGCTCCAGGCGCAACCCCCTACAGCACCTTCTGCAACCACACCAGATCGAAGTCCTGGTCCCACTTGCGCCCCACCTTGGGGAAGCGCCCCACCTGAACAAAGCCGTGGCGCCGGTGAAAGCGCAGGCTGCCATCGTTGAGCGAGGACACGTTGGCCAAGAGGTTGTCCACCCCCCGCTCCCGGGCCTCGGCAACGAGCATCTCCAGCAGGCGCGAGCCCAGGCCCTGCCCGGCGTGCTGGGGCAAGAAGAAATAGCTCACCTCGGCGGTGCGGGCCAGGGTGTCGGGCATCAGGTAGGGCCTGAGCAGGCCGAAGCCCACCACCATCTCCCCGCGCTTGACCACGTAGGCGGGGTAATCGGCCCGGGCCCGGTTGAACATTTCCCAGGCCTGGGGGGGCAGGGGGTGGCTGGGGTAGGCGGCGAAGCCGCCAGCGATGTGGTGATTCAACACGGCCAGCACCGCCGGGCCGTGCTCTTGATGCATGGGCTCAAAGTCGTATGGCATGGTCTGCTCTCTTGGGGCGGCGGCGTGGTTAGAGCTTGAACACTTCCTCCAGGGGGTAGTCGTGGGCCATCAAAAAGCCCATCTTGAAGCTGGTTTCGCGGGTCATTTCCAGTAGCAGGCGCCGCGCCTCGGCCATGGCCTCGGCCCCGGCCCGGTCGCTTCCGGCCAGTCGGTGCTCGGCCTGGGCCAGGCGCTCCAGCAAGCCGGCGTAGGTGGGGTCTTCCTCCAGCAGGCGCGCCACGCGGCCGCCCTCCAACTCATAAAGCAGATGGGCCTTTTGCAGCACGTCTTGCTTCATGGCTATCGCCTCCCTGGGCCCCGGGCCTTACTTGCCTTGGAGCTTGTCCGGGCTTGGGGCCTTATCTTGGGCAGGTGTCTGCTTGCTCGGCGGGCCGCCCTCCAGGCGGGGCGGATTCTGGCTCATGAACTCCCTTGCCCCCAACTCGCCCCGGGCCAGGCGGCGCACCTCGTCCAGGGGGGCTTCCATTATCACCCGGGCCGGGACGGGCATGGCGTAGTCGTCGCCCGGGGGAACAAGGCTGCTGTGAAACACCAGGCGCAGGCGCTTGATCCCCGGCAGGGGGGGCAGCTCCTGCCCGAAGGCGATCATCAGGGGCAAGCCGGTGAAAAGGGCCACCTTGCCGGTGAGGGGGGCCTTGGCCTGGTTGCCCCAGGGGGAGCCCACCCAGTCGAAGTAAATCTCCAGGGCGTCGCCGGCCAGGGCAAAGGCGGGCCAGGCGAATTCGGCCCCCAGCCGCCGGGCCACCCGGGCATTTTTTAGGTGCAGCTGGGAGCAGGTCTTGCTCAGGGGGCTGTCCTGGGGGTGCTCCCGGGCAGTCCAGGCGAACATCTCGCCGGGGCGGCGCAGCACCACGGTTTCGCCGTGGGGGGCGGTGTTGGCCTGCTGGTTCAGCTTGGCCAGCAGGGGGTCGGCCATGGTGCGGCTGGTGGTCTCCTGGTTGATGGTGCCCACCGCCGGCAAAAAGCCCGGCGCAAAGATGCGCCAGTGAAAGGCGCTGGTCCAGCGGGTAACCTGGTCGCTGCCGGCGCCCGGGGCCTCCCGGCCCTGGGGCAGCCAAGAAAGGCTTATGACCCCTTGGGGGTTCGCCTGGAATGCGGGCCCTCCCACCGGCCGGCCGGCCAGGGGCTCCATCTCCAGACGGGCGGCGGCCAGGGCGCGGTCGCGGCTGTCGAGCACGCGGAAGAAAAACTCCTGCTTGGGCGCGGCCCAGGCCGGGGCGGCCAGCAGGCAGGCGGCAAAAAGCAAAAGAAAAAGAGCCGGGGTCCGGCGCGGCATCAAGCCGGGCGCTCCCCTCCGCCCTTGCTCATCCGTCCCAGGCGCTTGAGCAGGCGCTGGCGGGCCTCCTTGACCGGCTTGTTCTTTATCCAGGTCACCTCCACCAAGAAGCAGGGCCCCGAGGCCCCCTCCAGGCGGTTGAAGCGCACGATGTCCCCCCACAGGCGCAGGCCCTCGGGGGCCTCGCCGCCCTCCACGGGCAGGGTCACCTGGGCCAGCTTATGGGTGATGTTGTGCACGTCCATCAACACGTGGAACCCATCGATAAAGGGGCGCTTGAGGATCAGCTCCACCCCGGCCTTGGTGAGGCCGAACAGGCGGGCGGTGGTGTCGGAGGTAAGGGGCGAAAACGTATCGGCCCCCACCAGGCAAAGTGATACCGTGGGCATGTCTTGGGCGCAGACGTCGGTGAGGCGAGCCATTGAACTAGCTACTCCTTCCCTCCTTGGGGTGCGGCAATTATATGCCAGCCGATCGTCTGGGCCAAGCACAGGTTGACACCCAGCCTCGTTGACTGGGGGCCTGGGGCGTGATAGTTTTGCTCTTTACTTATAACGGCCCGACAGAACTGGCAAACAAGCGGAGACCATCTGCCATGCTGCAATTGATGCGCAAGCACGCCGGCAACTGGATGATAAAGATACTTTTGGGCGCCATCGCCCTGGCTTTCGCTCTGAGTTGGGGCGTTTACAACTATGGCGACGGCCCGGCCCGAGTGGCGGTCAAGGTCAACGGCGAGACCATTTCCGAGGTAAGGGCCTCGGAGGTGTACGCCAACCTGGCCGAGCAGGCCAAGCAACGCTTCGGCGCCCAGTTCGACCAAGTGGCCCCTCTGCTGAATCTGCGTCAGCAGGCCCTGGACCAGTTGGTGGACCAGGTGCTGCTAAATCAGGCGGCCAACCAGTTGGCCGTGCAGGTGGGCAACCAGGAGGTGGCCGCCCGGGTGGCCGCCACCCCCATGTTCCAAAAGGACGGCCGCTTCGACGAGCGGATCTACCGGCTCATCCTGGAGCGCAACCGCCTGGCCCCGGCCGACTACGAGGCCGGCCTGCGCCAGGAACTCAAGATGGAAAAGCTGGCCGCCCTGGTGGCCGGCGCCGGCCAGGTGACCCCCCTGCAGGTGGACCAGGTGCTGGCCAGCCAGTTGGCCAAGGTCAAGGGGGTCTACCGCCTGTTCAAGCCCGAGGACTACCGCAAGGAAGTCAAGGCCGGTCAAGAGCAGATCGAGCAATACTATAAGAAGAACCAGAGCGCCTACATGGAGCCGGCCACGGTGAGTTTCGACTACCTGGTCTTCCCCATCAGCGCACAGCGGGACCAGGTGCAGATAAGCGACCGCGACGTGTCCGACACCTATGACATGGAGCGGGACCGCTACTCCAAGCCCGAGCAGGTGCAGGCCAGCCACATTCTCATCAAACTGCCGGAGAAGCCCTCCCCGGCCGAGATCGAGGCCGCCAAGAAAGAGGCCGAGAAGGTCTTGGCCCTGGCCAAAAAGCCGGGGGCCGACTTCGCGGCCCTGGCCAAGAAATACTCCCAGGGCCCCAGCGCCCCCCAGGGCGGCGATCTGGGCAAGTTCAAGCGCGGCACCATGGTGCCTTCTTTCGAGGACATGGCCTTCAAGCTCAAGCCCGGCGAGATCGGCCTGGTGCGCACCCAGTTCGGCTGGCACCTGGTCAAGGTTTTCTCTCACGATCAGGCCTCGGTGACTCCCCTGGAGCAGGTCAAGGGCGAGATCAGGGACCGCCTGGTGGACCGCCAGGCCAAGGACCTGGCCCAGGCAGCGGCCGAGCGGGCCTTTGACCGCCTGGCCATGGGAGAGAGCCTGGCCAAGCTGGCCAAGGGCGCGGGCTCCAGCGCGCAGAGTTCGCCCAAGGTGGCCGAGGGGCAAAAGGTGGAGGGCCTGCCCGGCCTCCAGGGCTTCTCGGCGGCGGCCCGGGATCTGGAAAAGGGCCAGCCGGTGCCCGCAGTGTCCTTTGACAACGGTTCCATCGTGGCGGTGATCCGCGAGCGGATTCCGGCCCATGCCAAGCCCCTGGAAAAGGTCATCGAGGATGTGCGCTTGGCGGTGGTGGACGAGCTGGCCACGGCCAGGGCCAGAGACGAGGCGGCCAAGCTCTTGGCCGACCTGGCCAAGGTGAACGACCCCGCCGCCGAGCTGAAGCGCATGCCCGGCTCCCTGGAGACCGATTGGTTGAGCCGGGGCGGCGAGATCAAGGACGTAAGCGGCAGCTCCCCCCTGGTGCGGGCCCTGTTCCTGCGCCCCGCCAGCAAGCCGGTGGTGACCAAGCCGGTGCAGGTGGGCGAGCAGTTCTCCGCTGCGGTGCTGGCCGGACGCAAGGCGGCCGGCGAGCAGGAGATCAAGGACAAGCGCGAGCAGTTCAAGGAGATACTCCTGGCCCAGGAGCGCCGCCAGGCGGTGCAAGGCTTCCTGGGTGACCTCAAGGCCCGGGCCGAGGTCCTGGTGCCGGTGCAAGGCACCTCCGGGGGCAGCCTGCCCGGCTGCGATTCGCGCAGCGCGGTGGAGTGGGTGCCCATGGGCAACCCCCGGGCCACGGCCAAGTAGGGCCATGCCGGCTGTGGGGCGCTATCGATCCATTGGGGTGGTCAGAAGCGCCCTGGAAGACCTGGACGCGGCTCCCTCCCAAGGGCCCGAGGCGGGAACCATGGCGGTGATCGAGTTGGACCCGGCCTGGGCCCAGGGCCTGGAGGGGATCGCCCCGGGCCGCTGGCTGTGGGTGCTGTGCCTGTTCGACCAGGCCAAGGAGCCCAAGCTCATGGTGCATCCCCGGGGGGACCGCTCCCGGCCTCAGACCGGCCTGTTCAACACCCGCAGCCCCCATCGCCCCAATCCCATATCCCTCACCCTGGTGCGCCTTGAGGCCCTGAAGGGCAACAGGCTCACGGTGCGCGGCCTGGAGATGATCGACGGCACCCCGGTGCTGGACATCAAGCCCTGGTCGGAGGGCATAGACCATCCCCGAGGAGAGCAAGCATGAGCGGCATCGACCAGTACGACACGGTGCGGCATTTCTGGTGCCCCCAGCTGGGCCAGACCATAAATTTCGCCTACTGCCGCAAGGTGCAGGGCGGCCTGCCCTGCACCCGGGTGCTCACCTGCTTTGCGCCCCACTTCGACGTGGCCGCCTTTATAGATGAGCACTACACCCCCCAGGAGCGCGATAGTTTCCTGGCCCCGGCCCAGGGCCGGGTGGAGCGGGTGTTGGACACCCTGGATCGGGTGCGCCAGGGCCGGGAAGAAGAAAAATAATGAGCCGGGTCACCGTGGTGGTGGACAACCTGGTCACCCACGTGAGCCCCCTGTTCGGCGAGCACGGCCTTAGCATGTGGCTGGAGCACGGCGGGGCCAACATCCTCTACGACACAGGCATGGGCCGGGCCCTGCTGCCCAACCTGGAAACCCTGGGGCTGGACCCGGGCCGCCTGGACGCGGTGGTGCTCAGTCACGGCCACTACGACCACACCGGTGGCCTGGAGGCCCTGCTGGGGGCCCGCCAAGAGCCCCTGCCGGTGTACTGCCATGCGGCGGTGTTCGACCCCCACTTGGCCGACCACCAGGGCCGGCGCCGGGAGGTGGGCCCGCCGCTGGCCCGCCCGGCCTACGAGGCCCTGGGGGCCCGCTTCCATTTCGTGGAGCGCTGGGCCAGCCCCTGGCCGGGCGTCACCCTCCTGGCCGACATCCCCCGGGTCACCGGCTTCGAGGTGCCGGCCCCCAACCTGATTACGTTGCAGGGCGGCCAGGTGTCCCCGGACCCCTTCCACGACGACCTGTCCATCCTCATCCAGGGCGACAGCAAGGCCGCAGTGCTCACCGGCTGCGCCCACTCCGGGGTTGTCAACGTGCTGCTGGACGCCGAGGACAAAGCCGGCGGGCCGGTGGAATTGCTGGTGGGAGGCACCCATCTGGGACCGGCCCCGGAGGCCCAGCAAAAGGCCGCCTTGGCCGAGCTGGCTTCGCGCGAGGGCCTGAAGGTGGTGGCCGGCCACTGCACCGGCCCGGCCATGGCCGGGCGCATGCACCAGCTTCTGGGCCCGCGCTTCTCCTATATGGGAGTGGGCACCGTACTGGAAATTTAGGCTGATGGCCTACGTTGAACGCCAAGCCATAAGCCTTTGCGGCAAAGCGGTGCACGGCTGGTCCATGATCCAGGACGGCGACCGGGTGGCCATCGGGCTGTCCGGGGGCAAGGACAGCCTGTGCCTCACCTGGTTGTTGTCCGAGCGCCGCCGCCGGGTGCCCATCGACTTTCACCTGATAGCTTTTCACGTGGAGATGGGCTACGGGGCCACCGACCACCAGGCCCTGGAGAGCTTTTGCGGCGAGTTGGGGGTGGAGTTCCGCCTCATCCCCACCGATTACGGCCCCCGGGCCCACAGCGATGAGAACCGCGAGAAAAGCCCCTGCTTCTTCTGCGCCCTCAAACGCCGCCAGGAGCTGTTTCAGGCCGCCGGGGCCTTGGGCTGCCGCAAGCTGGCCCTGGCCCACCACCAGGACGACATCTTCGAGACCACCCTGATGAACATGTTCTACTCGGGCAGCATCTCCACCATGCTGCCGGTGCAGCCCCTGTTCCACGGCGACCTGGTGCTCATCCGCCCCCTCAGCCTGATGAGCGCGGAAATCACCCGCCGCTTCTGCGCGGTCAAAGAGCTGCCGGTGCAGCCGCCCTGCTGCCCCAGCGCCGGGGAAGGCCGCCGGGGCCGGGTGCGCGCCCTGCTGGAAGATCTGCACCGGGAGAACAAGAAGCTCCGCCCCAACCTGTGGCACGCCATCACCCACGCCGGCCTGGCCCGGCTGCCCACCCCGCCCAGCACTCAGCGCCTGGGCCGCCCCCGCTCCAAGTAATTCGGCTTCGCCAGACGACCGATAGCCGTGTTGCCGGCATCGCTTAGGCCTCGACGTAGCTTAGGCTACGCCCGCGGCCTGCGCTCGCCGGACGCCTTGCTCTCGGCCGCCTGGCTGTGCCGTCCAGGTTCGCCCCTTGTTCTGGTAGGCCTCTTTTTATTCGAAACTGTTTTTTTAAACCGATTCGTTGCCTGATGCCGCCCGATTTCCGTGAAATGCATAAACCAGAAAAACATTTGTAGTCAGACTCGCTCCGGCCTTAAGCTGGATAAGAGAGGGTGTGATCCGGCCCCGGCGGGGCCTCGGCAGCATTTGGAGGAAAATTCATGGACGCCAAGCCAGGTAGCGGCATGGGCCGCCGTAATTTTATCAAAACCGCCGCCCTGGGAGCCGCCGCCGTGGGCCTGGGCGCCTCCCTGCCCGGCCTGGCCCGGGCGGAGAACTTCAGCAAGCCGCCCCTGCCTTGGCCCGAGAACGCCCTGGAGCCCTACATCAGCGCCCGCACCATCAAGTACCACTACGGCAAGCACCACGCCGGCTACGTCAAGAAGCTCAACGCGGCGGTCAAGGGGACGCCCTGGGCCAAGATGGACCTGGTGGCCGTCATCAAGGGCTCCTACGGCAAGGACGACGACCTGTTCAACAACGCGGCCCAAGTGTGGAACCACACCTTCTATTGGAACAGCATGAAGCCCGGCGGAGGAGGCCAGCCCAGCGGCGAGCTGGCCAAGGCCATCAAAGACCAGTTCGGCACCGTGGCCGCCTGCCGGGACCAGCTTTTTGACGCTTCGGCCAAGCGTTTCGGCTCGGGCTGGGGCTGGCTGTGTCTCAGGGACGGCAATCTGGTGGTGGCCAGCAGCAGCAACGCCCTCAACCCCATGGTGGACGGCATGAAGCCCCTGCTGACCATCGACGTTTGGGAGCACGCCTATTACCTGGATTATCAAAACCGGCGGGGCGACTACCTCAAGGCGGTCATGGACCACCTGATAAACTGGGAATTCGCGGCCCGAAACCTGGCGATTTAAGTCGGGTTGGCGGCCACGGCAGGGAGCCCCGTTCGGGGCTCCCCTTTTAATTTGCCCGGCACAGCCGGACTAAGACCCGAAGATTCCCCGGATGGCCAACAGCACCAAAATTGTCGCCGGGGCGGCGATATCATTGAGCCACAGGAAGATGCCCGAATTGCCCGGGGCCTTGTCGCCGCTCTTCTTGCGCTGGTCCAGGTGCCCCCGGGCCGCGCCAAAAGCGAAGATGCTGAAGACGACCCCAATGGCCGCCTGGAAGCCGTGCCCCATCCACAGGCACATGACTCCGGCCACGCCCAGGGCCAGGTTGGCCATGCCCACCTCGAACTGGAAGGGGCTGCCCGGTTGCCAGCCGATATAGGCGGCGGTCTTTTCAGCTCTGGCGGTGTGGGCGTAGGCGGCCAACAGCCCCCCCACCCCGGGGAAGGCCAGCAAGAGCCATCTGACTAGGATGTTGATTCCGGCGTCGAAGGACACCGGGCTGGCGGCCAGCCCCAGCTCCAGCCAAGCCCCGCCTATGAACACCGCCAAGTATAATAAGGCGATCATCGCTACCTCCCAGGTAATAGTTACATCATGGGGGTTGGGGCGGGTGCGGCGCAAGGCGTGGCTATTGCATTGCCCCCCCGCCTTGGGGCTATGGTAGAGGCATGAGCGCGGACACCTTCCCCTTTGGGCCCAACGCCCTGCCGGTCTTGGAGCGCCGTTACCTGGCCCGGGACCCATCGGGCCGGCTGTTGGAGACCCCGGAGCAGATGCTGGCCCGGGTGGCCCGGGCCGTGGCCCAGGGCGAAGAGGCCTTTGGGGGCGCGGCCCGGGTCCTGGCCATGGGCGAGGCCTTTGGCCGGCTCTTGGCCGACGGCCTGTTCTTGCCCAACAGCCCCACCCTGATGAACGCGGGGCGCAAGCTGGGCCAACTCAGCGCCTGCTTCGTCATCCCGGTGGAAGACAGCCTGGAGAGCATCTTTGAGGCGGTGAAGGAGACCGCCATGATCCACAAGTCCGGGGGGGGCACCGGCTTCAGCTTTTCCAGCCTCCGGCCCGCCGGAGACGTGGTGGCCTCCACCCAGGGGGTCAGCTCCGGGCCGGTGAGTTTCATGCAGGTGTTTGACATGGCCACCGAGGCAGTCAAACAGGGGGGCGCCCGCCGGGGGGCCAACATGGGCCTGTTGGCGGTTAGCCACCCGGACATAGAAACCTTCATCGCGTCCAAGCGCCGTCCCGGAGTCTTGGAAAACTTCAACATCTCGGTGATGGTCAGCGATGCCTTCATGGCCGCCGCCCTGGCCGGCGGGCCCTGGGCGTTGGTGAACCCCCGCGACGGGGGGGTGGTCCGCACCGTGGAGGCGGCCCGGCTTTTCGAGCAGATGGTGGAGGCGGCCCACATCAGCGGCGAGCCGGGCGTGGCTTTTTATGACGCCATAAACCGGGCAAATCCCACCCCGGCCCTTGGTTCGCTGGAAGCCACCAACCCCTGCGGCGAACAGCCCCTTTTGCCCCACGAGTCCTGCAACCTGGGCTCGTTGGTGCTGCCCCGCTTTGTGCGCGCCGGGGCGGTGGACTTCGCGGCCCTGGAAGAAGCCACGGCCCTGGCGGTGCGTTTCCTGGACGACGTGATCGAGGTGAACCGCTACCCTCTGCCCGCCGTGGCCCGGGCCACCCGGCTCACCCGCAAGATCGGCCTGGGGGTCATGGGCCTGGCCGACCTGCTGGCCGAGTTGGGCTTGGCCTACGACTCGCCCCAGGCGGTGGGCCTGGGCGGGGAGATCATGGCCCGCATCCAGGCCGCCGCTCGCCGGGCCAGCGCCGAGTTGGGCCGCGCCCGGGGCAGCTTCCCCGCCTTTGGGGCCAGCCGTTTGGCGGGCCAGTGGCCCCACATGCGCAACGCCACGGTGACCACCGTGGCCCCCACCGGCACCTTGTCGCTTTTGATGGGCTGCTCCTCGGGCATCGAGCCCTACTTCGCCCTGGCCTACACCCGCCGGGTGCTGGAGGGCCGGGAACTGGTGGAGTACAATCCCCGCTTTCTGACCCGTTTGGCCGCCCTGGGCCTGGACAGCGAGGCCAACCGCCGGGCCCTGGCCGCCCGGGGCGTGGCCGGGGCGGTTCAGGGCCTGCCCCCGGAGGTGGCGGCCCTTTTCGCCACCGCCCACGAGATATCCCCCGCCGCCCACCTGGCCATGCAGGCCGCCTTCCAGGCCCACACCGACAACGGGGTGAGCAAGACGGTGAATTTGGCCGCCGGGGCCGGGCAAGACCAGGTGCGCCAGGTCTTCACCCAGGCCCACCGCCTGGGGCTGAAAGGGGTCACCGTGTTCCGCTCCGGCTGCCGGGGCCGCCAGGTGTTGGAGCTGTTGCCCCTGCCCGGCCAAGCCGCCTCCCCGGCGGTGCACCTGTCGGGCCACTGTCCCCGCTGCGGCGGCCTGCTCAAAACCGACGGCGGCTGCCTGGCCTGCTCCTTCTGCGGGGCCTCGGGTTGTGAGTAGACCGGGCCGGGCATACGCGATTGCCTCTTGCCAGGCGGCTTTTATGGCCGGATACTCGAATATATGGGGCGCGGCGGCCGCGTCCGGCACTAGAAGGGGGATCTGACTATGCCTACGGTCAAAGAGCTTAGGGAAACCGCCCGCGAGCTGAAAATAGCCAACTGCAGCAAACTCAACAAAGCCGACCTGATCCGGGCCATTCAGCTAAGGGAACTGGCGCGGGGCCTCAAGGTGAAGAACTACGCCAAGCTCACCGAGGAAGAATTGATCCGCGCGGTGCAGATGGCCGAAGGCAACCAGCCCTGCTACCTGCAGATCGTGGATTGCCGCCAGGAAGACTGCTTCTGGATCGCCCCCTGCCAGGGGCGCTAGCCCGAAGATTCGGCTCCGGGCTCCAGGCCCAGCTCGCGGCGAAGCCATAGCCTCAGTTTGGGGTTCAACGCCAGCTGACCCCGGGGCATGTCTTGCCCTTGGCCCTCCCGGGCCGCCGCGGCCGCCAGCTCCGGCGGGGCCGGGGCTTGGGCCACCGCTTGGCTGTCTACGTGGGTGCGCCGCACCAGGAGCACCTTGTTCTCCCCCCGCCAGGTGGACAGGTAGAAGTAATAAACCGCTTCCAGCCCCCGCTGGGCCTGGGTGGATTTGATCTGGTAGGCCTCGAAGGCCTGGGCCGGGGTTATCTCCCAGTCGATTTTCCGGGTGATCTCCGGGCGCTGCTTCAACTCTTCCCAGGAAAACATTTTTTCACTTTCTCGACACCTTTAAAGATCTTGCATGTGTTGCGCCCCAGCTCTCAGGGTATATAGTACCGGCAAATGCAAACCAACCGCACTGCGGTTCATAACATCTAAAGAAAAAAGGCGGTGCCACATGGCGACTGCGAATTTGGAAAACGGCAAACTGTTCATGGTCTATTGCTACGCCGAGATGAAGCCCAGCGAGGAGGGCGAGGACCGCTCCTGCTATTTCAGCTACCTGCTCAAGGCCGACTCGGTGGAGGAAGTGGCCGACATCTGCGCCGAGGAGTTTCTCAAGTTCCCCCTGGACGGCGAGCCCTTCCAGACCGGCGACAAGATCGCCATCGAGGAGATCGTGGAGATAGAGGAGATTCCGCCCCGGGGCGTGCTGCTGGACTGCAAGGTGCTCCAGGGCGACTACAGCTTCGTGGGCGGCATGGCCCCCTTCAGCGATGAAAACGACGGCATCATCGTCTATGAGATCATGCCCGACGACGAGGACGACGAAGAGGCCGAGCAGGAGGCGCTGGTGATCCTAGGGGAAGAGTAACCCCACTAGACCGTAGCCGAATTATTCAGGGCCGCCCGCAAGGGCGGCCCTGTTTGTTTTCTGGTTTTAACAAAGGAAATTAAATTCGGTATAAATACTAAAGAT
>JAHJPG010000131.1 GCA_018819925.1 Pseudomonadota bacterium | reverse complement strand
TCCTCCCCCAGGGATGGGGCAAAAACACGCTGTGGTACATGTTCAAGGCGTAGCGGTCGGTCATGCCCGCTATGTAGTCGGCGGCGGCCCGCTGGCGCTGGGCCATGTCGGTGGGCGGCGCTGCGCCCAGGTACTGCCGGTAGGTCTTGTCGTACTTGGGGTCGCAGAGCATCTCGAACAGCTCCCGCACCACCTTGGAGGCCTTGATGAAGTCCTCGTGCACCACCATGTTGTCGTAGACCCGCTGGTAGAGGAAGGCCCTGAGCTCCTTCATGGCCTCTTCCACCTCCGGCCGCATGGCCAACACCCCGCCCCCGGCGGCCAGGCTCTGGGTGATTAGGTCGCGCACCATGGTGTTTATCTGGCGGCTTAGGGCGGCCCCCAACACCTTGATTACCGGGCGGGGTATCTGGCTGCGCTTGATGACTCCGCCCCGGATGGCGTCCTCGGTGTCGTGGGCGATGTAGGCCATCACGTCGGCGGCGCGCACCAGTTGCCCTTCAAGAGTCAGCTTGGCCTTTTCCCCCCGCTTGGGCAAAAAGGGCCCCTTGCCCTTGGAGTGGCCGGCGATGCCCTGGCGCACCTCCAGGGTCAGGTTGAGGCCCTTGCCGTTTTTCTCGAGCAATTCCACCACCCTGAGCGACTGCTGGTGGTGTTGAAAGCCGCCGGGCAAAACCTGGTCCAGCACCGTTTCGCCGGCATGGCCAAAGGGGGTGTGCCCCAGGTCGTGGCCCAGGGCGATGGCCTCGGTGAGGTCCTCGTTTAACCTCAGGGCCCTGGCCATGGTGCGGGCGATCTGGGACACCTCCAGGGTGTGGGTCAGCCGGGTGCGGTAGTGGTCGCCGGTGGGGGCCAGGAAGACCTGGGTCTTGTGCTTTAGGCGGCGGAATGCCTTGCAATAGAGGATGCGGTCGCGGTCGTGCTGGAAGGCTGGCCGCAGGGTGTCCTCGCGCTCCGGGCGCTCCCGGCCCTTGCTGGCCGCCGAGCGGGCGGCGAAGGGGCTCAGGATCTGCTCCTCCAGGGCCTCGCGTTGTTCTCTAAGGCTCATCACCACTCTCCTTTACAAACTCACCTCCAAGCTTTAGACTCCCTTGCATGTTCAAGGCAAGGATAATCCACCGCTATCTCTTTTTGGAGATGCTTTCGCCCTACGTCGTGAGCTTGGGGGTTTTCACCTTCGTCTTGCTCATGGCCAAGATCATGGAGCTTACCGACCTGGTGGTGAGCCGGGGCGTGGGGCTGGACGTGGTGGGCCGCCTGCTCATGTACACCATGCCTTACTTCCTGGTGTTCACCATCCCCATGGCCACCCTGCTGGGGGTTCTCATCGCCTTCTTGCGCCTTTCCTCGGACAACGAGGTGGTGGCCCTCAAGGCGGCGGGCATCAGCCTCGCCAAGCTGCTGCCCCCGGTGGCCGCCCTGGCCCTGTTCTCCTGGCTGGTCACCAGCGCCTTGGCCCTGTGGGCCCTGCCCTGGGGCAACAACCGCTTTGAGAATCTCATCTACCAGGTGGCCTCCCACCAGGCCGAGTTGGCCCTCAAGGAAGGGGCCTTCATAGACACTTTTCCCAACCTGGTGATTTACATAGACAAGCTGCCTGGCGGCGGGGTGCTCAAGGACGTGTTCATAGTGGATCAGCGCGATCCCAAGAAGCAGCACACCATCGTGGCCAAGCGGGGCAAGTTTTTTCCGGCCAAGCGGGGCAAGCTGATCCTGCGCCTGTACGAGGGCGGCATCTACGCGGTGGACGAGCTCCGGCGCTCGGCCCAGACCGCCGGCTTCGATACCTACGACGTCACCTTGGACGCCGGGGCCTTCGTGGCCAGGCAGCGCCAGGAAAAGCACGAAAAGGAGATGTACGCCTCCGAGTTGCTGGCGGCCATGGCCAAACAGCCTTCCGACTCCAAACGGTATTACCTGCTGGACATGGAGTTGCAGAAGAAGTTCAGCCTGCCTTTCGCCTGCCTGGTCATGGCCCTCATCGGCCTACCTCTGGGCATCGGCTCCACCAGCGGCCGCTCCTGGGGGGTGGCCGTGGCCCTGGTGGTGTTTTTGGCCTATTACCTGCTGCTCTCGGCGGCGTGGTCCTTTGGGGAGGGCGGCTTTTATCCGCCCATCGTGGGCATGTGGGTGCCCAACATAGTTTTTGCCCTGGTGGGCGTATTGTTGTTCCGCCAATCCCTCAATGAGGCGCCCATCCCCCTGCTGGACAAGTTGAACCGCCTGCCCGCTCTCATCCGCCGTCTGCGGGCCCTGGGCCGGCGCGGAGCCAGGGAGGCCTGAGTGCGCATCCTAGCCCTATACGTGGCCCGGGAGTTCCTTAAGCTCTTCGCCTTTTTGGTGGTGGGTTTCGTGGCCATATTCAGCCTGTTCGATTTCATCGAAAAGGTGGACAACTTCATGGAGGCCGGGGTGCCCGGCTCGGCCATGCTCAGTTACTTCCTGTTGCAGGTGCCTGAGGTCACCGCCCTCATGATTCCCATGGCCATCCTCATGGCCAGCATCCTCTCCCTGGGGCTCATGGCCAAGAAAAACGAGATCGTGGCCGTTAAATCCAGCGGAATCAGCATCTTCCGCTTAAGCATGCCCATCGTGCTGCTGTCCCTGGTCCTGGCCTTGGGGGTGGCCTTGATAAACGAGGTGGTCCTGCCCATCACCAAGTCGCGCACCAATTTCATATGGAACGTGCGGGTGGAGAAGCAGCCGGGCAAGCTTTATCAAAAGGAGCGTTTTTGGTACAAGGGCCAGAACTCCATCTACCAGGTGGGCTTTTATCAGCCCGACAGCCAAAGCCTGGCCGAGGTCACCTGCTACCGCTTTGGGCCCCAGTTCACCATGAACGAGCGAATAGACGCCAAGCGGGCCCGCTACCTGGGCGGCAAGTGGATGTTTTTTGACGGCCTTTACCAGCGCCGCCTGCCCGGGGGAGGCTACAGCGCCCAAATATTCGACCAACTCGAAGTGGCATTGCCCGAAAAACCCGCCGACTTCAGCCGCCTGAACAAGCCCAGCGAGGAAATGAGCCTGGGCGAGTTGGCCCACTACGTGGCCAAGCAGGAGCGCCTGGGTTTTGACCCCTTGCGTCAACGGGTGGACATGCAGGCCAAGCTCTCTTTCCCCTTCGTGTGCCTGATAATGGCCCTCATTGGCATACCCCTGGCCATGTTCAAGGAAAAAGGGCGCTTTTTGCCAGCTGCGGTGCTCATCGGCCTGGGGGTGGCCCTGTTCTATTGGGTGGGCTTCAGCTACACCAAGAGCATTTTCGGCTACACCGGGGTCTTGCCGCCGGTCATCGCCGCATGGCTGCCCAACCTCTTTTTCGGCCTGGTGGGGGTGTTTATGTTCACCCACGTAAGGCAATAATAGCCGCGGCTAGCCCCGGTTTTTTCCAAACAACCCAAACACGCCCTGGCCCCGCAACAAGGCCCTTGCCTTTGTCCAACCAGGCCTTATAATAATATTAGGAATTATTATCGAAGATGGAGGGGCACATGCTGAACCTGGAAGATATTCGCGGCGACCAGCGTCTGATTAATGAAATCGACTGGGAGATGACCCCTGAAAAGGCGGTGTCGCTGTATTTGGAATGGGGCAACGGCTGGAACCATGGCGTGCGCATGGTGCGATCGGCCGCTGACGAATCCTACTATTTCGTGGTCTATTCCTGGGAAGACGGGCCGGTGCTGCATTTCGTGCGCCGCGACATCAACGGCGCCGAGGAGTTGGCGGTGATCCCCCTGCCCGATGGGCTGCGCCGGCACTTCCAGGACACCTGGGGCGGTCACAAGGGCGTGTACGGCCTCACCCCGGAGATCGAGGCCTGGCTCAAGGACGAGTTGGGCGCCACCCGCCATTAGGCCGGGCGCTTGTAACGCAACACCGCCCTCCGGCCAAACCGGAGGGCGGTGTCTTTGGGCGCTTGGCGGGTCTACTCCGCCGGAAGCTTGGTCTCCAAGGCCATCTTGATCTTGTTTTTCAGTTCGGTCAGATCAAAGGATTTGATGACGTAGAAGTCCGCGGCGATGGACTTCATGTCCTCCTTGAAGGTGTCGTAGGCGGTGCAGAGTATCACCGGGAGGTCGTAGTACTTGTTGCGAATGTCCTGCAAAAGGTCCAGCCCGTTGTAATCAACCATCTTGATGTCCAAAACCACCAAGTCGGGCTTTTCCTTCTCGATGAGCTCCAAGAGCTGGTAGCCGCTGTCGGCGGTGGCCACGTCGTAGCCATCGTCGGCCAGCTCCTCGGAGTAGAGAAAGCGGATGTGCTCTTCGTCGTCGACTATCAGTATTTTGGCCATGCTTTCACCTTCAGGTCTTTTAGGCCACCCAGTGATCCACCAGGTAGGGCTTGGTCTCTTCGAAAACCATGCACTCGTTTTCGATGAAATCCTCGGCCTGCTGCACGCTCATCCGCTCGGTCTTGCGCACGTAAGACAAAGTCTTGCCGAAATAGAGCGGTATCAGCGAATCCAACAGATGTTGGGAATCCATTATTTTTCTATTATAAGCTTCGGCGTAGTCGAACAGAAGCTTGGCCCAGGTTTGGGTGGGGAAGTCGAAATGCTCCTCGGGCAGGTTGGCCACCTCCTCCACCTTGCGGAAGATGGGCTCGGTGAGGATTTCCCGCCAAGCTTCGCGATATGTTCCCATGCCCTGGCGGAAGTGTTGGGCCAGCTTGTCCTGGTTCACCTTCACCGGCGGCGGCATCTCCACCTCGCCCAGACCGAAGCCGTAGATGGAGGTGGGCTTGGACCACTTCACCCGCATCCAGTAGCCGGCGCTGTGCACCATGAGCTCGAAGATGGTGCCCACCACCTGGCTGAACATGGGGCCCAGGTCCGAGCCCGGGTCCTTGGGCTTATGTATCTTGGGCCTGCCCATGAAGGCCTGGCAGATGGGTACGTTGTTGTTCATGGCCAGGGTGGTCATCCAGATGTCGATGCCGAACTGGCTCACCGCCTCGGTCCAGGAGGGGCTGGCCAGATAGATGCGGGCCAACTCGCCGGAGAAGCCGAAATCGCCGCCTATGGGCTGGCGCACCCGGCGGCCGTACAGGGCCCGGGTGAGGGGATAGGCGATGGAGTTGGTTATGGTGCCGTCGTACTTGTGGCGCACGTACAGGGGGGCCACATAGCCGAAGTCGTTGAAAAGGGGCTCGCCCAGGTGCCTGATCCATTGCGGGGTGATGGATTTAAGGTCCGCGTCCACCACCACCACCGCCTCGGCGCCAAGCTGCACCACCTTGCGGAACAGATTCTGGAAGTTGTTGCCCTTGCCCCGCACCCCGGGGGGGGTGGAGATGTAAATCTGGGGCACGTCCTCTGTCTCGGCGGCGAAAAAAGCTTCCTTGGTGCCGTCGTCGGAATTGTTATCGCAGTTGATGATAACGCAGTCTTTGTCGCCGAAAAACCGTTTAAGACCTTGAGCCGCCTGGGTGGTGGGGTAGCCGATGAGTTTGGCTTCCCTGTAGGAAGGGATGGCCACCACCATCTGGGCTGAAGTAATGTTTTGTGGATTTTCCTCTAGGTGCACCTCATTCATCGAGGTCTCCTCGTTGGTGGCGTCCCGTGGTTGAAAACTTATTTACGGTTTACAGATACGCTAATCCGAAGGCAAAGTCAAACCTGCCGGAATTGCCCTGGCACTTGACACTCAGGGCTTACTCTTGCACTATCATGGAGGCTTAAAGCCTGCTCGCGGGGTTCGCCGCGCTTGGCGGCGGCGAGGGGGACAATGTAAATTCACGGCGACGTAAGGAGGAAAACGTGGCCAAACGCTTGTATCTGATCGTGCCCTTGTTGGCTCTGATGTTGATAACCCTGGCCGCGCCGGCCGGCGCCGAGGGCCTGCGCTTCAAGGAATGGGGCCTCACCGCCTTTGGCAACCTGGCCATGGACATCGACGAGGGCGACTTGTATGAAGGCGGCATCATCGGCCACATCGCCATGCCCCTGGTGGACAACGCCGACGTGCGCCTGGACTTCCGCCTGGAAGGCCTGGTGGGCGGCTTCTGGGATTACGGCAACGGGGTGGAGGTGGCCTTGGTGCCGGCCCTGCGCCTGTACATCGGCAAAGCTGCGGTGATCCCTTATATCGAAGGTGGCATCGGGCCATCCTACAACGGCCTGAACATCCAAGAGCTGGGCATGGGCTTCAACTTCCTGTCTTACGGCGGGGTGGGCCTGCGCATCCCCATGAAGGACAACTTCAGCATCGAGTTCGGCTACCGCATTCGCCATATCAGCAACGCGGGCATGGACGAGCGCAACCACGGGGTGACCAGCAACCAGGCTCAGATCGGCATCGCCTGGGCCTTCTAGGCGGTTTTGTGGGGGGCGGCTTTCCCGGGAGACAGTTTTTCCGGGAATAAAATTTAGGATGATTATGCCGGTTATTCGGTGGGCCTCATAAGGGCCGCTGGATAACCGGCACTTTATTGGTGGCCGTTAGGAGGTCTTGAAAAAAAGAGTCTACTAAGAAGCCTCGCCGTCCCTTTTCTTTATTCCCTCAAGGGCTCCAGCGGGCAGGCTGGCGTACAGCTCGGATAGTTTTTTAGGCTGCGAGATCATACGGTCCACGATGTAGTTGATTAGCTCGAAAAGAGAGTTGGCAACCTCCGGGCTGTCATCGAGTCGTATTTCTCCGGGATGGACCGCGTTGTTGCCGACCACGCGAACTACGTCGAGCGCTTGCTGAACTTCAACTTGCAATCCATTTTTAACCAACTCTCCTATATCTTTGTTAATATTTTTCCCTTCTTGCCCCAGATCAATACAGAGTTGTTGCAAAGCCAGCCTTAAAAGCGCTGCTGCCCCCTTTGGACTTAGGTTGGCAATACTTCTAGCTTCTTGGAAAACTACGCTAACATTTTCTGGCATGTCGGGGTGGGGGAGCGGCGAATTGCCTGATGAAGGGATAATCATTTTTTCGTCGCACCACATTGAATAGTTTCTGCATCTACTACATAGGGCGAGGCCCCATTCTGTTAGACGGGTAGAGTTGCTGAAATTTGTCCTCTCTATGTCCCACCAGGTTTGTGAAGCAAAAGCTCCGCAATGCGGGCAGTTAAAGGCGTCTTTCTGCCAAGCCGGTGCTTCGTAGTTGGTCATGCCTCCCCCAGATTGCTATGAATTTATCTCCCCTACATGTATCTCGCGAAAACCTCAGCCCAGCTCCTTCTCAAAAGACACGAAGTTGTCCTCCAACTCGTAGAGCAGGGTTTCGGCGTCACTGAGCTTCCAGCCGCCGATGGCCTCGGTGATCTGGCGGTGCAGGGCCACGATTTTGGGGCCGTAGTGCTCTATGGCCCCCGACAGGCCCGGGGCCAGCTCCTTTTCCTGGCTAAGGCGCACCACCACCGGCACCAGGTCCATGAGCGAGGGGTTCTGGCCGATCAGGCTGTTGTCCAGGCCGATGGCCACCTGGTAGAGCTTGGGGAACTCCTTGGCAAAGGTGGTCTTGTAAACCGGCTCCACCCGCACTCTTATCTGCATCCAACGGCTCATGTCCTACTCCCTTGGGGGCGGCAGCTTGCCCGCCAAAATGCCTTGGGCCACGTAATCCACCACATCCAGGCCCGCCTGGCTGGGGCCTTGCCGGCCATACTTCACGTTAAATTCTAGCAGAAGCGGCTTGCCGTCCACCATGGCCAGGTCCAGGCCCACCTCGTCCAAATCCGCCGCCCGGGCGGCGGCCACGGCCAGCTCCACCGCCTGGGGCGGCACGCCGGCGAAATCCACCGTTGCGCCCCGGGCCACGTTGCTGCGCCACTCCCCGGGCGGGGGCAGCCGCCAATAGGCGCACACCGGCTCGAAGCCGATGACCACCACCCTCAGGTCGCGGTCTATGGGCAGGCGCTCCTGGATGTAGGCTACCTTGTTGTCCGCCAGGTAGGCGTCCAACTGGGCCTGGTTTTCGATGAGATGCACCCCCCGCCCCCGGGACGAGGCCCGGGGTTTTTTGGCCACGAAGGGAAAGGAGAAGTGCTCCAGAATGGCCTGGCGCTGGCGGCCATAAAAAACCCGGGTGCGGGGGTGGGGGAGGCCCAGCAACTTGAACAAGTTGGTCTGCTTGATCTTGTCGCCTTCAAGCAGGTGGCAGGCCAGGGAAGGGAACAGGCGCTTGCCCAGGGCGGCCAATTGGGGGGCCAGGGCCTCGGTGGGGTAATAGACCACCGAGGCCTCCCGTATCAGGCGCAGATGCTCGTGTGGGTAATCGTCCAGATTGGGGCGGGGGCCCAGGGTGGTGAACTGGGGGTAGCGGCTCAGGCGCGCGCCGATGGCCACCAGGGGCTTACTCATCGCCCGCCGGCCGGGGCAGGGGCAACACGAAGTTGGCCATGTTCTCCCGCTCCCGCCAGCCCCGCTTGAGGAAGAAGCCGTTCCGGTAGGCTTTACGCTGGCGGTTGTTGACCAGCGTCATGCGCGAGCAGCCCCACTGCTGGGCGCAGCGCTCCGCTTCCTCCAGCAGGCGGGTTCCCACCCCCACGCCCCTGGTCTCGGGATGCACGAACAACTCGGCCAGGTAGGCTTCTGGCGAGGTCAAAAACAAAGACGGGTTGCGGTGCAGGGAGGCATAGCCCAAAAGGCGGCCGGGGTCAGTCTGGGCCACCAGCAGCCGGTGGCCGGCGTCCGCCAGGCAAAGGGCCAATTGGCCGGCGATGCCCTTGCGGCTGAAACCGCTGCCGTCCAGGTGCGGGAACCAGCCCAGAGACTCCAGAATCTGGCACAGCTGCTCGGCGTCGGAAAATAGGGCGGGCCTGATGCGGTAGTCCAGGGACATGGGCTTTTTCCGCGTAAGGAACCGGAGCGGAGCCGGCCTGTAAGCCGGGTCCTGTTCCCGGCCAAAAGGCCGGGCGATGGCCATTCATCTAGGACGGCGGTTACCCGCCGCCTCCAGCGACCTACCCGGGAGCTGGGGCGGGCCGCCCTCGTATCGCTCCCCTATTTGGTCTTGCACCGGGTGGGGTTTGCCGTGCCTGGGACGTCGCCGCCCCAGCGGTGAGCTCTTACCTCGCCGTTTCACCCTTACCGCCGCTCAACAAGCGGAGGCGGTTTGTTTTCTGTGGCACTTTCCGTGGGGTCGCCCCCCCTGGCCGTTAGCCAGCACCCTGCCCTGCGGTGCCCGGACTTTCCTCCCGCCCCCCAAGGGGGGCCGGCGACCATCCGGCCGACTCCGTCCCGGCCCCTCAATTATAACTGATTTGTGGACTTAACGCTGGTCCATGGCTTGGTTGGCCAACTCATCGGCCCGTTGATTGAGATTGCGCCGCACGTGCAAGATGGTCACCGAGGAAAAATCCTTTAGCAGCAACTTGGCCTCGGCGTACAAGGGCTTGAGCCCCGGGGCCTTGACCCGGTACTGACCCTCGAGTTGGCGCACGATGAGTTCGGAGTCCATCTTCACCGTTAGCCGGGCCGCCCCCAGGCGCCGGGCCTCCGCCAAGCCAAGGAGCAGGGCCTGATATTCGGCTTCGTTGTTGGTGGTGCGGCCCAGATAACGGCTGAGGGCCGCCACCTCCCGGCCCTCGTCATCGTAGATGACCGCTCCGGCGCCGGCAGGCCCGGGGTTGCCCCGGGAGCCGCCGTCGGTGTGCAGGGTCAGACTGAGGCCAGCGGAACTCACAGGTCCTGCTTGAGCTGCTCGGCTTCGGCCCAGTAGATGAGCCGGCGGCAGGAGGGGCAGGACATGATCTTGTCCATGCGTTGCAGTTCGTTGAACTGCTGCGGCGGGATGCCCATGTGGCACACCGTGCAGACGCCCTCGCTCACTGCGGCCAGGGCCACCCCGTCGCGGGCCTGGCGGATGAAGTCGTAGTCCTTGAGCAGGGCCTTGTCCACCTGGCCGGCCAATTTTTGGCGCTTGTTCTGCGAACGTGAGATTTCGCTGTCCACGTTGTGGTAGCGCTCCTCCAGTTGACCCCGCTCTTCCTTGGAGGCGGCCGCCAACTCGCTGAAGCGTTGGCCCAGGGCCGACACCTTCTGCTCCAGGGCCTCGACCTGCTCCATCACCTCCAACAGCTGACTGTCGTTGTCTTTGAGGGAGTCCTTGCCGTCATCGATCTCCGCGTTGGCCGCCTGGTACTCCTTGGTGCTTTTGGAGCCCATCAGGCGGTTTTCCGCCCGGCGCAGGCGTGCGCGGATGTTGTCGGCGATCTCTTCCTGGTCGGCCCTACGCTTGAGCAACAGGTCCAATTGGGCTTGGTGGGTTGCCAGTTCGTTTTGCAAGGCCTGCTCGGCTTGGGTCAAGTCCGCCAGGCGGCCGGGGATCACGTCCCTTTCCTGAGCCAGGTCAAAAAGGGTTTTGTCCATGGCTTGCAGCCTTACCAAAAGACGCAGCTGATCAAACAAGGTCAATCCTCCTTTGGGACAACCGGCTGCCAAGGATCTCTCCCGCCGGTGTATGGTTCAACGATGCAATTCAGGCCCTGGCTGGCCAATTCACGCGACAGGCGGTGCGCCCAGGGCTCCACGATCACCGCCTCGGTTTGGTAATGGCCCAGGCACAGGATGCCCAGGCCCAGGTCCGCCGCTTGTTGGGAGACATGGTGGCGGGCTTCGCCGGTAATGAGCAACTGGGCGCCGGCCGAGGCCGCCTGGGGCAGAAGGTCGCCGCCGGAGCCGCCCACCACGGCCACCCGCTCTATTTTGCGGGGCGGCCGGCCGCCCATATGAGCCCAGCCGGCCCCCAACTCGGCCGCCGCCCGGCGGGCCAGGGAGCCCGCCTCTTCGGGGGCTTTCAGGCGTCCCACCCGGCCCAGGCCGAAGCCCTTGGGGGGCTGGCGCAGGTAATGCACGTCCACCACCGGCTCCTCGTAGGGATGGACCCGGCGCACCGCTTCCAAGGCCTGGGGGATTCGGTTCACCGGCACCACCACCTCCAGGCGCAGCTCCTCCACCATCTCCTTTTGTCCGGGGCGGCCCATGTAGGGGTCGCCGTCCTTGGGAGCCAGGAAGTTGCCCACCCCCACTCCGGCGAAGGAGCATTCGCGGTATTTGCCGGTACGCCCGGCCCCGGCGGAAAAAAGGGCCGCGGAAATCTCATCCAGGGTCTCGGGCGGGGTGAACACCACCAGCTTGGCCTCGTGGCCAGCCTTGGCGGGAACCAAGGGGGTGAGTTCTTGAAGGCCCAAACAGCCCCCCAAAACGTCGTTGACTCCGCCGGGGGCGGAGTCAAGGTTGGTGTGGGCGGCGAATATGGCCATGGATGCGCAGGCGGCTTTTATCAGGCGGGCGGTTTCCGGCTGGTCCGACCGCAGCTGTTCCAGGGGCTGGAACAGCACGGGGTGATGCACCAGGAGCATGGCCGCTCCCGCTTCCAGGGCCTCTTCGAGAAGCTTTTCGTTAAGCTCCAGGGCGGTCCAGGCCTTGGGGGCGGGGGCGCTGGGGTCGCCTACCTGCAGGCCAACATGGTCCCAGCTTTCGGCGCACCAGGCGGGAGCCCACTGCTCCATCACCCGCATTATGTCTCCGACTGTGGCCGGCTTGCCTGGCATTAGCCCATACAATCAAAAGAAGAGGGCACCCCTTTACTGGGGCGCCCGTAAAGAGCCCTGTGCATTTTGCGTTTTCCCGCCCCGGCCTTAGGGCAGGGTGCGAGGCATACTCGCATAGGATGCTCTCCCAGCTAAAAGGTGGTGGGCCCACCTGGCCTCGAACCAGGGACTATCCGGTTATGAGCCGGAGGCTCTACCAACTGAGCTATGGGCCCGCGTCTTCAGAAACTGTTATTATGGTCCCCCCACTTAGGCCTGTCAATACCTGGGCTTCTAGTCGTCGAAGTCGCCCTTGGGCCCCTTGTCCCCGCCCACCTGGCTTCCGGTGGCTCGGATGTATTGTTCGCTCCACTTGCCCGGGTCTTGCAGACGGTTGCCCTTGGGGCCCAGGTCGAAGCTGTTGGCCTTAAGTATGGCCTCCACCCCCAAGGGCGCGGTGTCCTGGGCGTTGAAGACCTTGGTTGTCAGCTCGTAGACAAACCGCTCCACACCATCCACCATGCGGTGACGCACCGAGGCCGGCTGGGCCAGGAGCTTGTTTTCAAAGGGCAGGTTGAGCTTCTTGTAGTCGCCGCTCTTAAAGCCCTTTTCCGCGGCGTAGGCCTGCATCTGGGCCCACATCTCCTCGCTCATCCCCTGGCCGGGCAGCTTGATCAAGTTGCCTTCGCCGTCCAACTCGGCGTTGCCGAACGCGTCGACCTTGACCCCCCAGGAGATCATTTGCAGGGCGGTGGCCACGTTGGCCTTGGTGGTATTGGTTTCGGCGGCGATGCGCAAGAGGCGCTCGGAGGTGTTGCCGCTGGTGCCGTGCTGGGCCCCGGACACCTTGTAGGGCTTCAGGGCTTGGTGAATCTCGGCGGTGAGCTCCACCTGAATGCCCTGGTCCGAGGTCTGGATGCCGTGGGCGGTTCCGTTGTTCAGAGCGATCCAGTCGGGGAACACTCCGTGGGCGTTGAGCCCCTGGATGAGGAAAAGCGCCTCCTTGACCGTGGAGAGGCCTTCCTTGCCCTTGATCTCGCCCACCTCGGTCTCCAGGCCGGCCCAGGAGGGGATGTGCGGGGCCAACTCCAGGCTGGCCAGCAGGTTCTCGGCGTCCGGCAGGTGGGAGGCGTCCACGGCGATGGAGGTGACGCCCGCCTCGAACATGGAGGGAACCTCGGTTTTGGCCTCGCTCAGGTCCTTGGCGTTTTTGATGCCGTAGTGGTCGGCGTGGATGGCCACGGGAACCGTTATGCCAAGCTCGTTGATGACCTGGTCGGCCTGGCGGGCCAGGTTCCAGTAGTTCACCGCGCAGTAGGCGCTCCGGCCGCCCTCGCTCTTGGCGATTTCCAGGATGATGGCCGCGTTGGCCCGCTGGGCCGCCTTTAGCGCGCCCCGAATCACGAAATGATTGCGCCCATTGGCCGCGATGGTCATGGCTCCGCCCTTGGCCAGCATGGCCCGGTCAATGACCTTGCCGCTGACGATGAGGGCCTTGGAGTTGGGGAAAAGGCGGGTGATGTTGGGCGGACGCCCCACTTGGAGCGCTTTGGCGAAATCTTGGGCATAGGTAGTTTGCATACCCTCATCCTTTCTCGTCGGGAACCTTGCCGCCACGGGCGGCGGGGGTATTTTATTCCTTCGGCTATTATAGCCCGGCTTGGGCTAGAAACTATCCACCCTGAGGAACTCCTCGGTGGGCCGCCGTTTGGGGGCCTTGACCTCCTGGGCGGGGTAGCCGGCCGGGATCATGGCCACCACTTCGTAACCTTCGGGCAGACCCACCGCCTTGGCCGCGGCGTCGTGGTCGAACAGGCCCACGATGACCGTACCCAGGCCCTTGTCCTGGGCGGCCAGGCACAGGCTTTGGCTGGCGATGCCCAGATCGAACAGGAACCAATCGCCGAACTTGGTGGTGACCACGCCGTTGTAATATCCCGCGCCTTTCAGGCGGGCGCAGACTACGAACAAAAGCGGGGCGCTGACAATAGCCTTGGTGGCCGGGTTGCCCTTGCCCATGGTTTGCTGCAACTGCTCGCGCCGGGCGGGGTCCTTCACTTGCACCAGCTCCCAACACTGGGTGTTGGCCCAGGAGGGGGACCACATCACCGCGTCCATCAACTCCCGCACCACCTCGTCGGGAACCGGACGGTCTTCAAATTTGCGTATGCTGCGCCGCTGGCGGATCGCATCCATCAGTTCCATGAATATTCCTCCTGGCCGCTAGGCTTTGGTCTTGCGTTTAACTTCTTAATGAACGTTAGCACATTCGGCGGATTGCCCCAAGGGGGCCGAGGCCGATCATTCCCTTGCAAGCGCTTATCTGCTAACATTCAATTCCAGCCTGGTGGCTGGAAAGCTGTACCAATAGGGTGATTACCGGTTGTTGAACTAGGGACGGATATATAGCGGAAGGTGAAATATGGCTATTGTGACTATCTCGCGCAAGGTGGGCAGCCTGGGAGACGAAATCGCTCAACAGGCGGCCAAGCAGTTGGGTATCAAGGTGATCGGCGGGGCTGACATTCACCGGCTGGCCCTGGAGTGCGACAAAGAGCTGTCCGATGTCTGCCGGACCTTTGAAACCGAGATGCCGGCCGGCTTTTTCGAACGCATATTTTTCCGCGACCCGGCGGGGTCCAGCCTCTTCGCCTCCCTGGTATACCAGCAGGCGGCCATGGGCGACGCGGTTATCCTGGGGCGGGGCGCCCAGATCGTTTTGGCCAAGCAGCCGGCGGTGCTAAAGGCCCGCATCGTGGCTCCCTTCCGGGTGCGGGTGGAGCGCGTGGCCCAGCGCAAGGGCATAAGCCAGGATGATGCCGCCGACTACGTGCGGCGCTATGACCGCCAGCGCCGCTCCCTCATCGAGAGCATTTTCCAGGTGGACCTGAACGACTGGAGCCTCTACGACATGGTGCTCAACACCACCGACCTTCCCCAGAAATTGGTGGTGGACACCATCTGTTTGGCGGCCAGGGAGCTGGGCCCCATCAGCGATCAGCAAAAGGCCGTCTTCGCCGGCTTGGCCCTGGCCAAGGAGGTGGAGGCTCTTATCAAGAAGAAGGTGCCCACCTTCCCGGCCCGGGACGTGGAGGTGGAGAGCCTGGGCCAGGGCCGCCTGGTGCTCACCGGCGCGGTGCTGGACAAGGAGGCGGTGAAGAGGGCGGGCAACATCGCCGCGGCCCACGCCGGGGTCACCGAGGTTGACAACCAGTTGCTGTCCACGGACATCACCTTTTAAAGCGCCGGCTCCCGCCCAGCGATGGGAGTAGGGCAAACGCGGCAACAAAGGGACGGCCCATGGGGGCCGTCCCTTATATTTGGCGAAGCGTTAAAGCGTTTCGGCGTATATGTCCAGGTAGTGCTTCACCGCCACCCTTTGGCCCGCCTGGGAGAGCAGGTCGCTGATCTGGAGCATGCAGGCCGGGCAGCCGGTGGCCACGGCCCGGGCTCCGCTGGCGGTTATGTGCTCCAGCTTGTGCCGGCCTATGCGCTGGGAAAGGTCGTAGTGCTCCAGGCTGAAGCTCCCTCCCAGGCCGCAGCACCAGTCGCTCTCGTTCATCTCCACCAGTCGCCAGGCCGGGTTGGCCGCCATGAGGCGGCGGGGCTGGTCGGCCACGGCCAGGGATTTCTTCAGGTGGCAGGGGTCGTGATAGGTCAGGGGGATCGCACCCTCCGCCGCTTGGGGAGGCTCTCCCCCCACCAGCCCCGTCTCTAGCAAGAACTGGCTAACGTCCCTGGTCTTGGCGGCCAGGCGCTGGGCCTTTTCCCGGCCGGCCGGGGCCAGGGAGCCGCACATCAGGGGCCACATTTTGCTTATGGTGCTGGCGCAGGTGGCGCAGGCAGTGACCATGTAGTCGAACTTGTCCGGGTCCAGGCGGGCCAGGTTGTGGGCCAGAAGCTTGCTGAAGGTGGTGGTGTCTCCGGCGGACAGGGCCGGTATGCCGCAGCAGGCCTCCTGGGCGGGCATCTCCACCCCCACCCCGTGGTGCTCCAGGGCCCTCAGCGCGGCCTGACCCACCCCGGGGTAGAGCTTGTCGATGAGGCAGCCGGCGAAAAAGGCCACCCTGAGCCCCGATGAGCCCGCCTGGGTGGAGCGGGGAGGCTCCAGGCGGTGCAGGGGCACCCGGGCCAGGCGCTTGAAGTGGCGCTGGCCCAGGGGGGAGACGAAGCGGGCGCAGGAGGTGTCCAGCAGGCTGTCCACCGGCTTGGCCACCAGCTTCTCGAAGCGGGGGGCCTGGGACAGGAGCTTGTTGAACAGGGCGGGGCGGGCCAGCACCTGGCGGAACAGGAGTTTCTTGGCCGGGGGCAGGCCCAAGTAGCCGCTCAGGATGGCCCGGGCCTTCAGGAAGATGTCCAGCACCTTCACTCCGCTGGGGCAGTTGGCCGCGCAGGAGCCGCAAAGCAGGCAGCGCTCCAGGCGCTCCTGCACCGCCTGGGGGTCCTTTAACAACTCCTGGGCCAGACCGTCCAAAAGGGCCAGCTTGCCCCGGGCCACGTCGGCCTCGCGGCCGGTTTCGCCGTAGAGGGGGCACACGCTCTGGCAAAAACCGCAGCGCATGCAGGTGATGAGCTGCTCTTCAAGCTGCCCCAGCAGGCGGGCCAGTTGGGTGATGCCGCTCATCTTAACTTCCCACGATCTTGCCGGGGTTCAGGATGCCCTTGGGGTCCATGGCCCGTTTGAGCCGCCGGGACCAGGCGATGGTGGCCGGGCCCACCTCCTTGACCAAAAAGCGGGTCTTGCTAAGGCCCAGCCCGTGCTCGCCGGACAGGGTGCCCCCCAACTCCAGGGCCTTGTCGAAAAGCTCTTCCACCGCCTGATGCACCCGCTGCTTCTGATCGGCATCGCGCTGGTCAAAGACGATGGTGGGGTGCAGGTTGCCGTCCCCGGCGTGGCCGAAGGTGCCGATGGTCAGGTCGTGGCGCCGAGCCAGATCGGTGATGAAACGCACCAGCTCGGGCACCTTGCTGCGGGGCACCGTGGCGTCCTCCAGCACCACCGAGGGCTTCAGACGGGCCAGGGCGGGGATAGCCGCCCGCCGGGCGGTCCAGATGCGCTCCTTTTCCGCCGCGTCGGCCGCCGGGCGAACCAGGGTGGCCCCCTGGGCCCGGCAAATTTCCTGCACCTTTTCGGCTTCCTCGGCCACCTGGGCCGGGTGGCCGTCCACCTCTATCAAAAGCAGTGCCGCCGCGTCGGTGGGCAGACCGGCCCCGGAAAACTCCTCCACCGTGCGGATGGTGAAGTTGTCCATGAACTCCAGGGTGGCGGGCACGATGCGCGCGGCGATGATGGCGGCCACGGTCTCGCTGGCCGCCTCCACCCGGTCGAACACGGCCAGCAGGGCCCGGCTGGCCGCCGGCGGGGGGATGAGCTTCAGGATGATTTGGCCGAACACCCCCAGGGTGCCTTCGGAGCCCACCATGAGCCCGGCCAGGTTGTAGCCGGTGGCGCATTTCACGGTGCGCGAGCCGGTCTTGATGAGTTGGCCCTCGGTGTCGAAAAAGCTCATGCCCATAACGTAGTCGCGGGTGACGCCGTACTTGAGGCCCCGCAGGCCGCCGGAGTTTTCGGCCACGTTGCCCCCCAGGGTGGACACGGCCTGGCTGCCCGGGTCGGGGGGGTAGAACAGCCCCTGCTTCTGGGCCGCGGCGAACAAACGGGCGTTTATCACCCCCGGCTCCACCACCGCGTAGAGGTCTTCCTGGTTAATCTCCAAGATGCGGTTCAGGGCGGTGGTGACCACCACCACCCCTCCTTGGGAAGGTATGGTCCCGCCGCTGAGGTTGGTGCCCGCGCCGCGCACGGTGAGCGGCGTGCCCTGGCCGTTGCACAGGCGCACCACCTGGCCCAGGGCTTCCAAGGTGGTGGGCCGCACCGCCAGGCCGGGGGGCTGGCTGGGCAAAAGGGCCGCGTCGTAAGAGTAGGTGAGCAGGTCCGATGCGTCGCTGAAGACGTTTTCCGGGCCGGCTATGCGGCAGAACTCTTTGTGCAGGGCGTCGGTGCTCATCTTACCTCCGGGCGAGGTTGTTTGGTTGGACCCTATTACTATATGCGGTCTCGGACGTTTTGAAAACGTTATGGACTGCTTGGACCCGCTCGGCGGCCTGATCTGATAAAATTAGGAACCTTTCAAAAGGGAGAAAACCTTGAGCCAGCCTCAGTTGCGACAAGAGTTTTCCCGGCGGGCCGAGGCGGTTTCGGCGGTGGTCAAGACCGTGGAAAGCCTGGAGGATGCCTTTGCCCAGGCCGCCCGGCTGACCCGGGAGCAGGGCGGGGCTTGCCTGGCCGCGCCGGGCTGGGAGCCAGGCGAACTGGCCGCCCTACAGGCCGCCTGTGAGCGTGAGGGCCTGGAGTTGATAACCCAGGGCCTTCGCGAGCGAGCCGGCCAGTTCCACACCGGGCTCACCCGGGCCCAGTGGGGGGTGGCCGAAACCGGCACCATCGTGGTGGATTCGGCCTCCGAGGACCTGCGCCTGGCCACCATGCTCGCGGAGATGCACGTGGCCGTCCTGCCGGCGGCCAACCTCAGGGCCGACCTGTTCGCCTTGGAAGATGAAGTGAACCGCACCCTGGGGCGGGCGCCGGGCTATCTGGCCTTTATCTCCGGGCCCAGCCGCACCGGCGACATCGAGTTGGTGCTCACCCTGGGGGCCCACGGCCCCCGCCAGTTGCACATCCTGTTGCTGGAGGAAAGCTCATGAGCCGCGCCTCCCGCCGTGAGTATCACCAGCGCCTCAAGGAGGCCCTGGACAACCGCTTTTTGGGCCAGACTCTGGCCCGTTTTCAGGGCAACTACCGTGGTTCGCGTGAGGCCGGTTTCGCGGGCATGGATTTTCCGGCCCTGGCCGCCGAGGTGGGCGCGGCCAAGGACGCGGCCCTGGGGCGTCTGGAAGAGCTTTACGAGCAGTTCAAGGCCCAGGCCGAGGCGGCGGGGGCCCAGGTGCATCTGGCCGCGGATGCGGCCCACGCCCGGGAGATCATCGCCGACATCGCCGCCCAGACCGGCTCACGGCGCATCGTCAAGTCCAAGTCCATGACCAGCGAGGAGATTCACCTCAACCGACATTTGGAGGCCCAGGGTCTCCAGGTCACCGAGACCGACCTGGGGGAGTGGATCATCCAACTGCGCGGCGAGGGGCCCAGCCACATGGTGGCTCCGGCCATCCACTTGTCGCGCAGCCAGGTGGCCGAGCTGTTCACCCAGGTCACTGGCCAAAAGCAGGACCCCGAGGACATCGCCGCCCTGGTGGAGGTGGCCCGTAGCCGCCTGCGCCGGGCCATGCTGGAAGCGGACATGGGCATCAGCGGGGCCAACTTCGCCCTGGCCTCCACCGGCACCATCGCCACGGTGACCAACGAGGGCAACGCCAGGTTGGTCACCACCCTGCCTCGGGTGCATGTGGCCCTGGTGGGCCTGGAAAAGCTGGTGCCCGATCTGAACACCGCCCTGAAGATTCTGCGCCTGCTGCCCCGCTCAGCCACCGGCCAGCTCATCAGCACCTATGTCACCTGGATCACCGGGGCGGTGGAGTGCGCCGCCGCCGGGGGGCGCAAGGATCTGCACATCGTGTTCCTGGACAACGGCCGCTTGGCCCTTTCCCAGGACCCGGTGTTCAGTCAGGCCCTGCGCTGCGTGCGCTGCGGCTCCTGCGCCAACGTGTGCCCCATATTCGGCAAGGTGGGAGGCCACACCTACGGCCACGTGTACATCGGGGCCATCGGCCTGATCCTCACCTACTTCTATCACGGCCGGGAGGCGGCCCGGGAGTTGGTGAAGAACTGCCTGAACTGCCAGGCCTGCAAGGTGAACTGCCCGGCGGGCATCGACCTGCCGGGGCTCATCAAAAAGACCGCCGGCCTGGTCATGGCCGAACAGGGCCGCCCACTCAAGAACCAGCTCATGCGCCGGGTGCTCACCAACCGGCCCCTGTTCCATTTCCTGCTGCGCCGGGCCTATCTGGCCCAAAAGCCCCTGGCCCGGGGTGGCCGCCTGATCCGCCATTTGCCCCTGTTCTTCGCCCCGGACCAGGAGTTCCGCAGCCTGCCGGTGGTGGCCGCCGAGCCTTTGCGCGACCGCTGGCAGCGCCTGGCTCCCAGGGTGTCCAACCCGCGCCTCAAGGTGGCCCTGTTCGGCGGCTGCCTGACGGATTTCGTGTACCCCGAGCAGGGCGAGGCCATGCTCAAGCTGCTGGCGGGCCGGGACATCCAGGTGGACTACCCCCTGGGCCAGAGCTGCTGCGGCCTGCCCGCGGCCATGGCCAGCGAGGAGGAAACCGCGCGGGAGGTGGCCCGGCAAAATCTGGCCGCCCTGGAGGCCGAGCATTACGACTACGTTCTCACCCTGTGCGCCTCCTGCGCTTCCCATCTGAAACACTACCCCCGCCTGCTGGCCGATGACCCGGCCTGGACCCAGCGGGCCGAGCACATGGCCGCCAAGGTCATCGACCTGGCCAGCTTTCTGCAAAAGGAAGTGGGCCTGGAGCCGGTGGCCGGGCGAGGGGCTAAGGCGGCTTACCACGCGCCTTGCCATCTGTGCCGGGGCCTGGGGGTTCACCAGGCGCCCCGCCAATTGCTGCAAGGGGCGGGCTACGACTACCGGCCCTATGAGGACGAGGAGGTGTGCTGCGGCTTCGGCGGCTCCTATTCCCTGGATTTCCCCGAGTTGTCGGCGGCCATCCTGGAGCGCAAGCTAAAGCAGGTGACGGCCACCGGGGCCGAGCTCTTGGTCACCGACTGCCCCGGCTGCGTGCTGCAACTGGAGGGCGGCTTGGACCATAGGGGCTCGCCCATCAGGGTGCGCCACCTGGCCCAGGCCCTGGCCGAGGCCCAGGGGAAATAGCGGCAAAGTCAGGCGACGGCAGACAAGGCAACCCAAGGCTTGGGCTGCCAAGGAGCTTCAACGGGAGCAGTCACCGTATGTGGGAGCACCTTGGCTACTCGACCCGGTCCGCCGCCAGCGGCGCGCTGGGCAAGCGAAAGCCGGAGGCGTAGCAGAAGCTACGTCCAGGCTTTAGAGCCGCCGATAACGCAGTATGCCGGTGCCTGGCGCAGCCGCCTGTCTAGAGGCTCAAGGTCTGCTGGGGAGGGCGCACCACGGTCAGGAGCATCTTGAAGCGCTTGCGGGCGGTGAGGCCGTGGGGCTTGCCCGCGGGCATGGCCACCACCTGGCCGGCGGCCACGGTCATCACCTGGCCGTCGATGTTCACCTCGGCTTCGCCGTCAAAAATATGCACCAGGGCGTCGGCGGACACGGTATGGGCGCTGATGCCTTCTCCCGCTTCAAAGGCGAACAGGGTCAGGCTGAGGAAGTTGTTCTGGGCCAGGGTGCGGCTCACCACCTGGCCTTGTTGGTACTCCACCAGGCCGTTCAAATCGAGGGGTTGGGCAAAGACGATGTTTTTTAGCAGCTCAGGCTTTTCCATGCTTCCTCCAATGGGGGTTGCTAGAAATTATACCGCAGCCCCGGGGTGACAAACTGGACCCGCGGTTTTCTTCCGTTGCTTTCCCCTGGCCGCCGGGCCTGGCATAATTGGAGGCGCGCAACAACCCCACGGGAGAGTGGAGGGGGCCTTGCTGGGATTCATGGTCAAAAAGATAATCAGCCGGTCGCTGCTGCCGCTGGGGCAGGTGCTGGTGTTGTGGCTGGCCGGAGCCCTGCTTTGGTGGCGGCGTCCATCCAAACGCCTGGGGCCTTGGCTGATGTTCCTGGCCGGCCTGTGGCTGCTGGTGCTGTCCATGCCCCCCACCGGGTGGTGGCTTTTGCAGCAGTTGGAACTTAGCAATTGGCACTACGCCGCTCCCACCACCTTGAGCGCCAAGGGTGTGAGCGATATTGTTGTACTCAGCGGAGGCTCCGGCAGGGGAGATCTCAGCGCGGCAGACCGGCTTTCGCCGGGCAGCCTCAAGCGTTTGCTCGAAGGCGTGCGCCTGTTCAAGCTGATGCCCGGGGCCAAGCTGGTGCTTTCCGGCGGCGGCTTCAACGGCGGCATGAGCGAGGGCGAGGCCATGGCCGCCATGGCCCGGGACCTGGGCGTGCCCGGGCAGTCGCTGGTGTTGGAGAAGGCCTCCTGGGACACCGAGGACCAGGCCCGGGAGCTGAAGCGGTATTTGAATGGCCGGCCCTTTGCCTTGGTCACCTCGGCCTGCCACATGCCCCGCTCCCTGGCTCTGTTCAGGGGCTACGGGCTGGACCCCGTGGCCGCGCCCTGCGACTTTCGCACCAAGGGGTGGCGCTGGAGCCTGTTCTCCTTCATGCCCTCGGCCAGCGGCCTCAGGAACTGCGAGGACGCATTACACGAATACATGGGCCTGGCTTGGCTGCGGCTTAAGCAGGACCTAGGCGGAACCCCAAAGGAAGCGACACCATGAACGCCGCCAGAAGCAAAAACCTGACTCCTGACATGGCCGCCGCCCTGGGCGGCCTGGTTTACGGCCTGTATTTCCTCACCACCGGCAGCCTGGACCAACCCCGGGGCATGTTGGTCTCCTGGGTCAGCCAGGTCAGCGGCGACCCGCCTCTCATCCAGGTGGCGGTGCGCCACAACCGGGGGCTTTTGCCCGAGATTCTGGCCCAGGGCGAACTGGCCCTGAACCTTTTGCCTGCCGGGGACATGGATCTGGCCGCCGCCTTGGGCCGCCCGCCGGAGCTGCGCTGGGACGGCATTAAGTTCGTGGAGGGCCCCCTGGGCCTGCCGGTCCTGGCTCAGGGGCCCGGCGCCATCGGCTGCCGGGTCTTGGACAACAGCCGCCCGGGAGATCATGAGTTGCTCTTGGTGCGCCCCTCGGGGGCCCTGTGGCGGGGCGGGCCGGTGCTGGGCACCGACGAGTTTGACCACGCCTATTTGGGGCTAAGGTGAGCCCGAATCTCCCCCAGAGCTTCGACGTGGTGGTGGTGGGCGCGGGCCACGCCGGGTGCGAGGCGGCTCTGGCCGCAGCCCGTCTGGGAGCCAAGTGCCTGCTGGCCACCATCAACCTGGCCCACATCGCCGCCCTGAGCTGCAACCCCGCCGTGGGCGGCCTGGCCAAGGGCCATTTGGTAAAGGAGATCGACGCCCTGGGCGGGGAGATGGCGCTCAACACCGACGCCACGGGCATCCAGTTTCGCCTGCTCAACCAGGGCAAGGGCCCGGCGGTGTGGTCCAGCCGGGCCCAGGTGGACATTGACCGCTACCCCGCCCGCATGGCCCGGGTGTGCGCCGATCAACCCGGCCTGTGGCTCCTGGACGACGAGGTCGCGGGCCTGGTGGTGCGCCAGGGCCGGGTAGCCGGCATCCGGCCGGGCCGGGGAGGGGAGATCGCGGCCAAGGCGGTAGTTCTGACCACCGGCACCTTCCTGCGCGGGGTGATCCACGTGGGGCTCACCCAGTCCCGGGGCGGGCGCATGGGCGATCCGCCGGCCGACGCCCTTTCGGCCCAGCTCAAGGAACTGGGCTTCAACCTGGGGCGGCTCAAGACCGGCACCACCCCCCGCCTGGACATGAAAAGCCTGGACCTGGAGGGTCTGCCCCAACAGCCCGGCGACGACAACCCGCGCATGTTCAGCTTCTTGAACACTGCCCCGGTGCTGCCCCAGCGGGTGTGCTGGCTATCTCACACCACCCCCGCCACCCACGCCCTGATCCGCGACAACCTGGACCAGGCCCCCATGTACGCCGGGGTCATCACCGGGGTGGGGGCTCGCTACTGCCCTTCCCTGGAGGACAAGGTGGTGCGCTTTCCGGACAAGGACAGCCACCAGGTGTTTTTGGAGCCCCAGGGCCTGGACTCGCCGCTCATCTACCCCAACGGCATCCCTACCAGCCTGCCCGCCGAGGTGCAGCACCTGATGGTGCGGACCTTGCCCGGTTGCGAGAGGGCGGTGATCGTGCGGCCCGGCTATGCCATCGAGTACGACTACAGCGACCCCCGGGACCTGACCCCCTGGCTGGAGTCCAAGCGCCTGGCCGGGCTGTATATGGCCGGCCAAATCAACGGCACCAGCGGCTATGAGGAGGCCGGGGCCCAGGGCTTGTGGGCGGGCATAAACGCCGCCAGGGGCAGCCAAGGGCTGGAGCCGGTGATTCTGGACCGCTCTCAGGCTTATCTCGGCGTACTGATTGACGATTTGGTCACCAAGGGCACCCAGGAGCCCTACCGGATGTTCACCTCGCGGGCCGAGTTTCGCCTCACCCTGCGCGAGGACAACGCCGATCTGCGCCTGACCCCCCTGGGCCGGGAGCTGGGCCTGGTGGATGACCGGCGCTGGGCTGCCTTCCAGGCCAAGCGGGCCCAGGTGGAGCGTGCCCTGGATCTGCTGGCCTCGGTGCGCCTGAACCCCACCGCCGAGGTGAACGGCCGCCTGGCCGGGCTGGGCAGCGCCCCGTTGCGCCGGCCTCACACGGCCCAGGAGATTCTGCGCCGGCCCGGCATGGATCTGGCCCAAGTGGCCACCCTGCTCCCGGCCCTGGCCGAGTTGGCCCATCTGGACCCGGCGGCCACCGAACAGGTGGAGGTCAAGGCGGCCTATTCCGGCTACGAAGAACGGGAGCGGGAGCAGGTGGAGCGCTTCAGGGCCAAGGAGTCCCTGGCCCTGCCTTCAGACCTGGACTATCAGGGCATCGAGGGCCTGAGCCATGAGGTAAAGGAAAAGCTGGCCCGGGTGCGCCCGGCCAGCCTGGGCCAGGCGGCGCGCATCAGCGGGGTTACTCCAGCGGCCTTGGCCGTGTTGCAGCTGACCCTGCACCGGATGGCCCGGGCGGCGGATTAACCCTTGCTCCCATGAGGGGCTTGCGCTATAGTCCGGCCTTGAAAAACACATGAGAAAGCGAGGCTTAGGGTCCCGCGCTCCGCTTCGGGCAGAGGCGGGGGGGAGAGTGTTTTTGCAGTCAATTCCCACCAACGGCGGCCAAGCCGCCCAGGGCGGCGGTTTCGGGGCCAGGATAGTGTCCCTGGTTCCGGCCAAGGTCAGCCCCAATCAAATCAGTTTGTTCCGCCTGGCCTGCGCCGTGGCCATGGGGGTGGTGGGCATGGCCGGCGACTACCTGGGGTGGGCGATCATCCTGGGCTTGGCCGCCGGGTTCAGCGACTTGTTGGACGGGGCGGTGGCCCGCCGCCGGGGCCAGGTGACCAAGCTGGGGGCCTTCCTGGATCCCCTGGGCGACAAGGTGCTGGCCCTGAGCGCCACCCTGGTGCTGCTGCACCACGGCGTGCTCACCGGCTGGGCCCTGGCCGCCATATTGGCGGTGGAGGCCCACGCCCTGGTCATTCCCCTGCTGCACATGCTCCGCCAGTCCAGGCGGCAAGAACCCCTGTGGCCTCCCCCCAAGGTCAAGCCCAGCCGTCTGGGCAAATACAAGACCTTTGGCCTGGCCTGGGGGCTGGGTCTGCAAATAATCGCGGCCTGGGCCGGCTGGCCCTGGCTGATGATAAGCGCCAAGGTTTTAATGTGGGTATCCATTTTGGCCGGAGTCATGGCCAGCGTCATTTACTACCGCGACTGGTGGCACGGCCGCTTTGACGAAACCTCCGCCTAGGCGGGGAAAAATAATTTAAGGAAAGGTGCGACAAATGGCAATCAAGACCATCGGCGTCATCGGCGCCGGTCAGATGGGCAACGGCATCGCCCAGGTGGCGGCCGCCGCCGGGCTGGGCGTAATCATGAGCGACATCAAGCAGGAGTTCTGCCAGCGCGGCATGGACACCATCTCCGGCAGCCTGGCCCGCCTGGTCAAAAAGGAAAAAATCACCGCCACCGACCAGGAGGCCATCCTGGGGCGCATCAAGACCACCACGGACCTCAAGGACATGGCCGGGGCCGACCTGGTGGTGGAGGCGGCCACGGAGAACGTGAACCTGAAGCTGGACATCTTCCGCCAGTTGGACGCCATCTGCCCCGAAGGGGTGATCCTGTCCAGCAACACCAGCTCCATCAGCATCACCAAGATCGCCGGCGTCACCAAGCGGCCCGAGCTGGTCATCGGCATGCACTTCATGAACCCGGTGCCCATGATGAAACTGGTGGAGGTTATCCGGGGCCTGGCCACCAGCGACGAAACCTTCGAGGCGGTGATGGAGTTGGCCAAGCAGATGGGCAAGGTGCCGGTGCCGGCCAACGACTACCCCGGCTTCGTGGCCAACCGCATCCTGCTGCCCATGATAAACGAGGCGGTGTACTGCGTGATGGAAGGGGTGGGCCAGCCCGAGGACATCGACACCATCATGAAGCTGGGCATGAACCACCCCATGGGCCCGCTGGCCCTGGCCGACCTAATCGGTTTGGACACCTGCCTGGCCATCATGGAGGTGCTGCACCGGGAGCTGGGCGACAGCAAGTACCGCCCCTGCCCCTTGCTCAAGAAATACGTTGACCAGGGCTGGTTGGGACGCAAGACCGGCCGGGGCTTCTACCAGTACTAGGATTTGAAACAATAGTTCCCCGTGGCTTGCCACGGGGAACTATTGCGGTTCGACCTTAAAACCCTGGGCGCGTTCCAGGGTTCTGCACCGCATTTACATATTGGGGGGAAAAATGGAGCTGACAGCTAGCAAGCTGAGGGCCGCGGGGTAGCTGATTATTCTCGCGATAGCCCTGACATTTTTTTCGGTGATAGTTCTTACCGTGATGAAGGTTGGCGGTGCCAAGGCACAGGCGGAAACTCTCAATAATTTATTTGTTAATGCAAATTTAGTGATATCGACGGTGATCTGTGTCTACATTTTGCTGGTCTTCCGTCTGCTGCTCAATCATTGGTTCGCCTTTGGAAAACTTGACTCGGCGATAAATCTTCTCATCATCGCGACCGTTGCGCAATCTGCTCTTACGTTGGGTTTGGCTGCGTTCCACCTAACGGTTTTGCTGGAGTGGGTTCAGTGGATAATTATGATTTTTATGACGATTGTAGATGTTTATATTAGTTTCGTCGTTTTAAAGGGACCGGTAAATCTTTTCGGCGATAGCAAGAAGTTGGCTGTCAGTTCGTTGGCCTCATTCGGGGGCATTTTGGTTATGGCGGCCACTATGGGTGTGGCCTACTTGATGACCAGTTTTGACGAGGCAAGCCTGGATAAGTTGCCACCGTTATTCTTCATCCCGATGTTTCTTGCCGGTATTGCGGCCTTTGTTGCCGCTGTATATTTTGTCGTGGTTTTGGTTCGCATGTTCTTTGCCGCCGCCCGGACGATGGACCGAGCCCGCCCGCCGGAGGCGCTGGCCACTGGTTAGGGGCCAAGAATGGCTGGGGGGAAAGACCAGCCGGGAATTCTAAAATACTAGGTTCAAATTTGTTGGTGAATAAAGGGGGGAAAGCATGGAGCTAACGGCTGGCAAGCTGAGAGCCGCTGGTTGGATGGTTATTTTGGCGGCAGTGTTGGGGATATCTGGACCCGCGTTGAAATACCGCGTCACTGGAGCGCTGAGGGATATTTTCGTTGATAAGTGGTATGATGTTTACTTGCTGATACTAAGCGCATTATTTATTTGCGTGCTCCTTATTTTTCGCCTCCTGCTTAACGAATTTTTCGCCTTTAAAAAGCTTGACCTGACTATAAACCTGCTTTTGGTGGCTTTCTTATTAGAACCCCTAATTGCCATAGGCTTATCTATTATTAAGGTAGCTTATTTGCCGATTTATTTTGGTTGGTTATTAGATTTTATCAGGTCAGTTTTATATTTATATGCTATTTGGATCCTACTAAAAAAGCCGGTAGATATTTTTGGTTATAGCAGGAAACTGTCTATCAGTTTGTTTGTAACGCTCGCATGCACGGGTGTTGTGGTGGTCCCGGATATATTTATGTGGGTTTTGTTTGTCGCGGACAAAGCGAGTCTAGGGGATTATTTAGCTCCACGAGTCATACCTACGCAGCCGTTTGAAATCACCGGCATCGTCATTGGTATATATTTCATCGTGATCGCGGTCCGCATGTTCTTTACCGCCGCCCGGGCGGTGGAGGCGGCCCGCCCGCCGGAGGCGCTGACCCAGGGCTAGGGGTGTGATATATTCCTTAAGCTTGGCCGGATGCTTTGGTTCCGGCAAGCCAAAAGGAGAACAACCTTGATCGCCATCATCGACTATGACGCCGGAAACCTCACCAGCGTGGAGCGCGCCCTGCGCTCCCTGGGGGCGGACTGCGCCATCAGCCGGGACCCGGGGTTCATCGCCCAGGCCCAGCGGGTGATTTTGCCCGGGGTGGGCCGGGCCGGGGCGGGCATGGCCAGCCTGCGCCGTTTGGGCCTGGACCGGGTGCTGGCCGATACCGTGGCCCAAGGCAAGCCGTTTCTGGGCATCTGCTTCGGCACCCAGATCATCTTCGACTACAGCGAGGAGGACCTCACCGGCTGCCTGGGGCTCATGCCCGGCAAGGTGGTGCGCTTCCCGGTGGACCACCGCGACACGGCGGGCAACCCCCTCAAGGTGCCTCACATGGGCTGGAACGGGGTGAGTTGGAAAAAGCGGCACCCCGTGTTCGCGGGCATCCCCGAACAGGCGGAGTTCTACTTCGTGCACTCCTATTATTTGCAACCGGACGGCGATAATCTGGTGGCCGGGGTCACTGACTACGGCTTCCCCTTCGCCTCAGCGGTGGCCCGGGGCTCGCTGGTGGCGGTGCAGTTCCACCCGGAGAAGTCGGGACGGCCCGGGCTGAAGCTCCTGGACAACTTCCTGGCCTGGGACGGCAAGGAGGCCGGCGATGCTCTCTAAGCGGATCATCCCCTGCCTGGACGTGCGCGACGGCAAGCTCACCAAGGGCATCAAGTTCAAGGGCAACGTGGACATCGGCGACCCGGTGGAGATGGCCGAGTTCTACTACCGGGAGGGCGCCGACGAGCTGGTGTTCTACGACATCACCGCCAGCCACGAGGCCCGGGACATAATGCTGGAGGTGGTGCGCCGGGTGGCCGAGCGCATCTTCATTCCCTTCTCGGTGGGCGGCGGCCTGCGCACCGTGGAGGACATGCGCGCGGTGCTCATGGCCGGGGCCGAGAAGGTCAGCGTGAACTCCTCGGCGGTCACCAACCCCCGGATCATCGCCGAGGGGGCCCGGCAGTTCGGCAGCCAGTGCGTGGTGCTGGGCATGGACGTGCTCCAGGTGCCGGTGAGCGAGAAGATCCCCAGCGGCTACGAGATGGTCATCCACGGCGGCCGCAAGCACATGGGCATAGACGCCCTGTGGTGGGCCCGGGAGGCCCAGCGCCTGGGAGCCGGCGAGATATGCCTGAACAGCATAGACGCCGACGGCACCCAGGAGGGTTACGAGAAGACCCTCACCGCCTTGATTAGCAGCCAAGTTTCCATTCCGGTGATCGCCTCCGGCGGGGCCGGGGAGCCCCGGCACTTGGCCGAGGTGCTCACCGAGGGCAAGGCCGACGCGGCCCTTATCGCCTCCATGACCCACTACGGCCACTACAGCGTGGCTCAGATCAAGGACTATTTATCCGAGCGGGGCATCAAGGTCCGCAAATACTGGTAGGGAGAAGTCATGGTATCTCCGGCAGACCTGTTCGACCTGGAAGAGGCCACCTTCAAGGAACTTTTCAAAGGGATGGACCTGGTCTGGGATGCCCTGGACCGCATCAAGGCCTACACCAGCGATTTGGTGGACCATGCCGGGCACACCGGCGCCCTGCTGCACGGGGGCGGCGAAGTGCTGCCCCGCACCGTGGTATTACATCGGGGGATGGTTTTCGACTGCGACTTCAAGCTGCTGGGCGGCGACCCCACCAAGGGCCAAATGCGGGTTTTGTTGAACGACCAGGAAGTGGACGACGCGGCGGTGGTCTACGCCGGGGCGGTGTTCATGGACGACCAGGTGCACATAGCCCCCGGGGCGGTGGTGGAGCCCGGGGCCCTGCTCAAGGGCCCCACCTACATAGGCCCGGGCAGCGAGGTGCGCCAGGGGGCCTATTTGCGCGGCGGCTGCCTGGTGGGGGCGGGCTGCGTGGTGGGCCACACCACGGAGATCAAAAATTCCATCCTGATGGACGGGGCCAAGGCGGGCCACTTCGCCTACCTGGGCGACTCCATCCTGGGCCGGGAGGTGAACCTGGGGGCGGGCACCAAGCTGGCCAACCTGAAAATTTTGGAGCGGCCTTATCATCTCAAGGCCGGTGACTCCATGTACCACGTGGCCCGCCGCAAGTTCGGGGCCATCATGGGCGACCTTTGCCAGACCGGCTGCAACAGCGTGACCAATCCGGGCACCGTACTGGGCCGGGGCTGTCTGGTGGCCCCCTGCACCAGCGTGCCCGGCGGATATTACAAGCCCAAGAGCGTAATACGCTAGCCTGTGGCCAACGACCTGCTTATTCAAGACGTGGGCTCCAGCGGCCCGCGTCTTTTGTTTGTGGAGCCCTACCTCACCGCCTCCCATGCCGCCTTCGCCCAGGGATTAATGGCTCATGTTCCGGCCCGCTGGACACTGCTGGGCCTGCCCGGCCGGCACTGGCGCTGGCGGCTGCGCGGGGCGGCGGCTTTTTTGGCCGATCAGGCGGCCGAAGTCCTGGCCCGGCCCTGGGAGGGTCTGGTGTGCTCGGACATGCTGGGCCTGGCCGAACTCAGAGGCCTGGTCCCCAGCCTGGCCAAGGCGCCCGCCCTGGTGGTGTTCCACGAAAACCAGCTGGCCTATCCCGCCCCGGGCCGGGCTGACCAGAGCCAGCAGGACCGCGACCTGTATCTGGCCTTCAGCAACCTGACCAGCGCCCGGGCCGCTCACCGGGTGGTGTTCAACTCCAATTTCCATCGCGACCAGTTCTTGCGCGCGGCCCGTGAGCTGGTGAGCCGCCTGCCGGATATGCGGCCCTTGGGCTTGGCGGCCAACATCGAGGCCAAGAGCGGCGCCCTGCCCATGCCCATCGATCCCACCGAGGCAAACGGTCAAGTCCGTGAGCCCCGCACCGGCCCGCTGCGTATCGTGTGGAACCATCGCTGGGCCCAGGACAAGGACCCGGAGCAGTTCTTCGCCGCCTTGGAGAGGCTGGCCGCCGATGGCTTGGATTTCCAGGTGGCGGTGTTGGGCCCGGCCCCGGCCAAGCCTCCTGCCGTGTTTGCCTCGGCCCAAAAGACCCTAGGACGACACATTGTGCAATGGGGTCACGCGGAGGATAGGGCGGAATATTGGCGCTGGCTTTTTTGGGCCGACGTGGTGGTTTCCACCGCCCGGCAGGAGTATTTTGGACTGAGCGTGGCCGAGGCGGTATGGGCCGGCTGCCGGCCCCTGGCGCCGGACGCCCTGGTCTACCCGGAGCTTTATCCGGAGCGTTTCCGGTACCAGCCGGGGCAGCTCCTGCCCGCCTTGGAGGCGCTGGCCCGGCTGCCCGAGCAAACGCGGCGCGAAAACTACCGGCCCCTGGCCGAAAAATTCACCTGGCAAGCCCAGGCCCCGGCCTGGCAAAAAATAATTCAACAGACCATGAAGGAGGCCTGAGAATGCGGCGGCCCTTGCGCAAGACCGACAAGCAGTTCAACGAGCAAGCCCAGGCCATCCTGGAGCGGGGCAACATCCTCTGCCTGGCCATGTGTCAAGGCAGCCAGCCCTACGTGGTGCCCATGAACTACGGCTGCCTGGACGGCAAAATCTACATGCACACCGGCCCCAAGGGCCTGAAGATGGAGATCCTGGCCGAAAACCCCCAGGTGAGTTTCACGGTGATGGAGACGGTGGAGTTGATGAGCGCTCCCAACCCCTGCAAGTGGGACGTCCGTTACCGCAGCGTGGTGGGCCTGGGCCGGGCCTCGCTGGTGGAGGACATGGCCGAGAAGAACGCCGGGCTGGAGGCCATCGCCCGCCAGTGCGGCTATGACGGCGACATGAGTTTTCCCCCGGAGAAGGTCAAGGGCCTGGCCGTGATCCGCATTGAGATAGAGCACCTCAGCGGCAAGCAAAATCAGATGGAGTAGCCCGGCTTCGCCGGACGCCCGTGGGCTGCGTTGCCGGCATCGCTCAGGCCTCGATGTAGGCTGGGGTATCGTTCCAGGCACAAGGACTTGGCGTCCTTTGGACCGGTAACGAGTAAGTCCGCCGACAGGATAGCTTCCAAGAAAAGAGGTAGGGAAGGGGAAAACGCGGTTTGGGGTTGGCCCGCCACTCTGGCCGCCGCCCGTCCCGCCGTCCGGCACCGATGGCCGCGTTGGACGCGGGTGTTAGGCGGGCTGGGGGGTCATGAACTCCTTTGCCTGTCATGACTGTCTTTGCCCGTACGTCGGACTCTTGCAGGGGACAGCGATTCGTTGCCCAAGCGTCAGCCGGCTTTCAGGTTTTTTCTTTACTCTTAAGACCCCTAAGTGGGTCGGTGTAAACCAACCTCTAGTCAGACCAGCTTCACCCTGAGGATGTCCTCGAAGGGGTCCGACCGCTCCACCATCAGCTCCACCTCCTGGCCGGGAGCCATCTGTTGGCCGGAGCGGATGGGGATGTTCACCAGCATCATGATGTCGGTGAGCAGCAGTTGCCAGCGCCGCATCTGGCGCTCCATGACCACCGCCGGTTGGGGCTGGTCCTGGCGCTGGCGCAGCCACTGCAAGAGCCAGTAGCGCTGGCGCACCTGGCGCACCCGCATGGCCCGGCGCACCGCGGGTCCCACCTCCATGGCCACTTCTTCCAACTCCTTGGCGCTGTAGGTGGGCGGGCCTCCGCATAGGATGCTGCCCAATTGACGCTGCATCACCAGGTCGAGGTAACGGCGGATGGGGCTGGTAGCGTGGGTGTAGGGATGCACTCCCAGGCTGGAGTGCAGGCCTGGCTTGGTGGTTATCTCCACCCGGTTAAGCAGGCGGCGCTGCTTGAAATGGTGGTAGATGTCGCTAGGATCGCCATCCTCGATGGGCTCGGATGGCTTGGCCTGGGTGCGAAACAGGGCCGGCGCGCCGGAATCGGCCAAAAACAGGGCGAAGAGCCAGTTGGCCAGGATGGCGGTTTCGGCCACCATTTCCCGGCTGGGGCCGTTGCGGTCCACCCGGCGCACCCACACCTCCTTGGTGGCCGGGTCCACCCCCACCAGCACCTCGGGAAGGGGCAGGAAATAGGCTCCCGCCTCGCCCCGGCGGCGGCGTAGGGCGTGGCACAGGGCGTGCAGTCCGGCCAGGCGCGGATCGCTCTCCAGCATGCCGTCGGCTTCGTCGTAGGTCAGGCGCTTATGCACCTTCAGCAGGCTGCGCTCCAGGCGATAGTCGATGAGACGGCCCTCGCTGTCCAGGCGGGCCAACACCGAAAGAGCGGGGCGCAGCTCGTCTTGGCGCAGGGAGAGTTGGTCTTCGCTGAGTCGCGGGGGCAGCATTGGCAGGCGGTCGTCGGGCAGGTACAGGGAGGTGGCCCTGAGGCGCGCCTCGTCCTCCAGGGGGCCCTGGGCCGGCATGATGGCCCCGGCGTCGGTGATATGCACTCCCACCGTGCCTCCGCCGCCCGCGTCGGGCTCAAAGGACAGGGCGTCGTCAAAATCGGTGGTGAAGTTGCCGTCGATGGTGAAGGTGTACAGGCTGGTGAGGTCGGTGCGCTCCTGGCCCATGCACTGGGCCGGGTCCAAGGCGTCGGCCTGGGCCGCCACCTCGGGGGAAAACTCCTGGCTGATGCCCTGTCGGATAAGCTCTAGATTGTGGTGGGGCTGCAAAACCCCCAGGTCCACCAGCAGGCGGTAGAGCTTCTTGGGACCGCCCACCTCGGCCCCGGACACCACCTCCTTGGCCAGTTTGGCCTGGGAGGCGTCCTCCTGGAACACCAGGTATTCGACGAGCATTTGGGCCAGCTCCGGCGGGGCCTCGGGCATGGGGCCGTCGCTGGGCAGGCCTTTGAGGAAGTCCACCCCGGCGGCCACCTGGGTCTGGCGGGCCTGCTCCCGCTCTGCCTGGATGCGTTTGGCCTCCAGCTGCTCGGGGCTAAAGGGCAAGAACTGGTTGCCCGCCAGGCGGAAGTGGATGCGTTCGTTGAACAGGGCCCGCAGCGTGGCCGAGATCTGGTCGTCGTTCAGGGGGCGGCCAAAGGCCAGTTGCGCCAAATCGCGCAGGGGCAGCGGCTCGGCCTCTTCATGCACCAACTCCCACAGCTCGCCGACATCCACTTGGGCGGCCAGCTCCTCCCGGCGCGCCTGCAACTCCTCCAGATATTCCTGTTGGGCCGCCCGGGACGACTCGGGGCCCATGGCCCCAGGGGACATGAACAGGGCCCGGTTGGTGTTGAGCGACGCCTGGCGGCCCGCAGTGGTGAGCAGATTGAGGCGGCCTTTCTTGTCAGTCAGGGCCAGGCCCAATTCCACGCGGTTTTTTTCGATGAATTCGACTAGCTGGCCTATGTGGTCGCTCATGATACTTTGGCTTTCCCAGATGGTGGGTAGCTGAGTCTACAGGCGGCCAGGGTGAGGTGTCAACTTGCCCAGGGACCGGCAGATGGTATTATCTTTGATTGTCAACCTATAGGGAGACTGTATGGCTAAGGCCCTGTCCGCTTTTGTAATCTGCCTGGCGCTCTTGGGAATGATCTTGCCCGCCCAGGCCGCGCCGCCCCCACGGCTGGATTTCGACCTTCCCGCCCTGGAGGGGGGGCGCCTGAGCCTGAGCCAATTTCGGGGCCGGGTGGTGGTGGTGGAGTTCTTCGCCACCTGGTGCGGCCCCTGTAAACGGGCCCTGCCCAAACTGGACAGCTTCGCCAAAAAGTACGCCTCCCGCGGGGTCAGCGCCATCGCCTTCAGCGTGGACCAGGGAGGCCGCCAGTTGGTCAAACCTTTCGTGGCCCGCCTGGGATTGCAGATGCCGGTGGTGCTGGGCGACGTGAAGTGGGCGCAAATTCACGCTGGGGTGCAGGTGCTGCCCACCACCCTGGTCATAGACCCCCGGGGCAGGGTGGTGCATCGCTTCGAGGGCTCGGTTTCCGAGATGCACCTGGCCAGCGCGGTGCGTCCCTACCTTGCCCAGGCCAAGAGTCCGGTGCCGGACGAGGCCAAGGTCAAGCGCCGCCAGCCGGGCGACCCCCGCTTCGTGGATCTTTGGGTCACCGATGGCGAACAATTGCAGGGCAAAGACGGCCTTTACGTCCACGTGGTGGTGAACGTCACCGACCTCAACGCAGTGCGCGGCCTGTGGCTGGCCCTGGACATCGCTCCCCGAAACGGAGGGCAGACCAAGACCCTGTACCTGCGCATCGACGACGTGTTGACCGAGTATTTCGTGATGTTCGTGGCCTGCGATCAATTTCCGCCCCTGGGCGACTCGCCGGCCTACGTGGCCCGGGTGTCGATATTGAACGAGGACCACAGGGCCATGGAGTCCAGCCAGCAGTTCCCCATCGCCGCCCAGTGCGGCGCCGGCGGCGCCAGTTACGCCCGCTCCGTGCCCGAGCCCCAGAAGTTCCAGGCCCCCCCGTCCTCCTCCCAAGCCCCGCCGGAGATGTCCCCCCTGCCGGATAGGGACAGCCGGGTGGTTGCGGTGGACGCGGCCCAAGGGCGCATAAAATCTTTGGCCATCAGCGACAACGAGGTGCACCAGGACAAACCCGGGGTGATGTTCAGAGTCAACGCCAAGCTTGGCGATTTGCCCACCGACCAGGGCTTGTGGATGGCGGTGAACCTCTGGCCCGAGGACGCCCAGGGCAGGTCCCTGTCCCCCACCGGCGATGCCGAGAGCCTCTATCACCGGGTGGACAGCACCTTCCTGGATGACTACCTGTTGTTCGTGCGCTGCGACCAAATGCCCGAGCTGCCCGAGGGCGGCCGGATGCGGGTGTGGCTCACGGTGCTCATCGGCCCCCAAAAGAGCGTGGTGGCCCGCAGCAAGGAGTTCGTGCTGCCGCGCCCTTGCCTGTTGGCTTCCCAAAAGCGGTGACCCCCCTGCACCGGCGGTTCGAGGCGTGGCCATGAGCGGCATGGATTTGGTTCGCGCCCTGGCCCGGCGCAAGGCATTGGGCTTGGGCATCGGCTTCGCCGCCCTGATATTGGTGGACGTGACCCAGCTGTACATCCCCCGCCTCATCAAGTTCGCGGTGGATGATCTCACCTATGGCCGGGCCGACGCCCACCGGTTGTTGCTTATCGCCGGAGGGGTGCTGGTCTTGGCCTTGGTCATGGCCGCGCTGCGCATGGTGTGGCGTCCCCTGCTCATGGGCTTTTCCCGGGAGGTGGAGCGCCAGCTTCGCAGCGAACTCTTCGACCACCTCCAGAGAATGCACCTGGGCTATCTGGACGACAACCCGCCGGGCGAACTAATGGCCCGGGCCACCAACGACCTTAACAACATCCGCATGGCCACGGGCATCGGGCTGGTGGCCGCGGTGGACGGGACCTTCATGGGCCTGGCCGCCATCGCCTTCATGATCTACATCAGCCCCATCTTGGCCCTATTGGCCATCCTGCCCATGCCGGCCATCGTCATCCTCACCCGCCAGCAGAGCCGGCACTTCCACAGCCGCTACACCAAGGTGCAAGAGGCTTTTTCGGCCATGACCGAGCAGGTGCGCGAGGTTATAAGCGGGGCGCGTTTGATAAAGACCTACGCCTTGGCCGATTCCGAGGAGCGCCGGTTGGAGGTCAGCGCCCGGGGTTATCTCAAGGCAAATTTAAACCTGGCCCGCATCATGGCCATGTTCTTTCCCCTCATGGTCTTTTTCACCAACCTGAGCCTGGCGGTGGTGGTGGGGGCCGGCGGGCCCTTGGCGGTGTTCGGCCAGATCACTCCGGGCGATTTCGTGGCCTTCACCGCCTACCTGGGCATGCTCACCTGGCCCATGATGGCCCTGGGCTGGGTGGTCAGCCTGATGCAGCGGGCCCGCGCCTCCCTGGAGCGGGTGAGCGAGGTGCTCTTGGCCCAGCCGGCGGTGCAGGATGCCGACCATCCGGCCCGCCTGCCAGATCGCCCCGACCTGGGGGTGGAGGTGAGGGCGCTCACCTACCGTTATCCCGGGGCCGCCTCCGACACCTTGAGCCGAGTGGGCCTGGCCGCCCCGGCGGGCCAGCTTACCGCCCTGGTGGGGCCCATCGGCAGCGGAAAATCCACCTTGCTGCGCCTGCTGGGCCGCCTCTACGAGCCGCCCCGGGGATCGGTGTTCGTGGAGGGCCTGGACGTGCGCGACCTGCGCCAACGCGACCTGCGGTCCCAGGTGGTGCAGGTGCCCCAGGAGGCCTTTCTGTTTTCGGACAGCCTGGCCCACAACCTGGCCCTGGGCCGCCCCGGGGCCAGCGAGGAGGAAATGTGGGCCGCCCTGGAGGCGGCGGAGTTGGCCCCGGAGGTGCGCGAGCTGCCCCGGGGCTTGGCCACCGAACTGGGCGAGCGGGCCCACACCCTCAGCGGAGGCCAACGCCAACGCCTGTGCCTGGCCCGGGCCCTGCTCCTGAACCCGGCGGTTTTGGTGCTGGACGATCCCCTGTCCGCGGTGGACACCGGCACCGAAACCCGCATCCTGGCCAACCTGGCCCGCCTGCGCTCCGGGCGCACCACCCTGGTGGTCAGCCACCGCCTGGCCAGCGTGGCCTTTGCCAGCCATATCTACGTGTTGGACCGGGGCCAGGTGGTGGAGCAGGGCGACCACCGCTCGCTCATGGCCCTCCAGGGCATGTATCACGACCTTTTCGCCGAGCAGGCCCTTTTGGCCGAGTTGGGGGACGGCTAAAGATGTCATTCCCCGCAGACTACGGCTACATGGAAGGGGACCAGCTGGGCAAGCCCTATGACGTCAGGCTGCTCAAACGCCTGGCCTCCTACGGGCGGCCCCACCTGGCGGTGATCCTCTTCGCATCTCTGCTCACCTTGATGGCCACGGGGCTGGAATTGACCTTGCCCTACATCACCCGGCTGGCCATCGACCGTTACATGGTGCGCCAGGCCCTGGAGGTGCGGCCCCAGGCGGCCCCGCCCGAGCTGGTCCGGGCCCTGCGGCAAGAGGCGGGGGCGGAGTTTCTGCCCGGCCGGGGCCAGGCGGTTTTCGTGCCCGAGACCGCCTGGCGCAAGCTGGACCACAAGCTGACCGCCCGGCTGCGCGCCGCCGGGGCGGTGGGCGAGCACCCCTTCTACCTGGCGCCGCCCACCCCGGAGGCCGACAGATTGGCCCGCCTGCACCCGGAGCTTTTTGTCAAAGCCGGGGAGCGCTGGGTGGTGGCAACTCCGGACCTGGCCCGCCTGCCGGGCGAGGAGCTGCGGGCCCTGCGCGCCCCGGATGCCTGGGGCATGGCCCGCCTGGCCTTGTTGTTTCTGCTGGCCGCCGCCGGAGTGTTCGGCCTGGGCTATTTTCAGACCATGCTCTTGGAGCGCACCGGTCAGGAAATGATGCTGGCCATGCGCCAGCAGCTCTACCGCCATTTGCTGGGCCGCGACGAATTTTTCTTCAGCCGCAATCCGGTGGGCAAGCTGGTCACCCGCCTGACCAACGATATCCAGAACCTCAACGAGATGTTCACCAGCGCCCTGGTGTCGCTGTTCCAGGACGTTTTCGTCATCGTGGGCATCGTGGTGGTGCTTCTGTGGCTGGATTTTAAATTGGCCCTGGTCTGCCTGGCCCTCACCCCGGTGGTGGGCGGCCTGGCCTGGGCCTTCTCCCGCCTGGCCCGGGACGCCTTCCGCCGTCTGCAGGGCCACCTGGGGCGCATAAACAGTTGGCTGGGCGAAACCCTCGACGGCCTGGCGGTCATAAAGCTTTTCCGGGCCGAGGGAGCCGGGCAGAAGCAGTTCCGCCGGCTAAACGACGGCTACTTCGACGCGGGCATGCGCCAGGTCAAGGTCTTCGCGGTGTTCTTGCCCATCACCGAGCTTCTCAGCGCCCTGGCCATGGCGCTCATCATCTACTACGGCGGTGGCCGGGTGGTGCAGGACCAACTCAGTCTGGGCACCCTGGTGGCCTTCCTCTCCTACATGCAGATGTTCTTCCGCCCGGTGCGCGACCTGGCCGAGAAATACAACATCATGCAGGCGGCCATGGCCTCGGGCGAGCGCATCTTCCATTTGCTGGACGATCCCCAGGCCCTGCCCGCCCCCCGCACCCCCGCCCCGGCCCAAGCGGGCCCCGGGCGGGTGGAGTTTCGCGGGGTCACCTTTGGCTATGAGCCCGGCCGGCCCGTGGTGCGCGATCTGAACCTGGTGATTCCCCCCGGGGAGAGCTGGGCCGTGGTGGGTCCCACCGGGGCGGGCAAGACCAGCCTGGTGAACTTGCTCATGCGCCTCTACGACCCGGACCAGGGCAGCGTGCTCATCGACGGGGTGGACCTCAGGGACATGGACCGCAAAGACGTGGCCAAGCGGGTGGCCATGGTGTCCCAGGAGGTGTTTCTGCTCTCGGGCACGGTGAAGGAGAACATCACCCTGAACCGCCCCGAGGTGGACCAGGAGCACCTGGAGCGGGCCCTGGAGGTGAGTGGGGCGGCGGAGTTCGTGGGCCATCTGGAGCATGGCCTGGACACCCAACTGGGCGAGGGGGCCCGCCGCCTGAGCGCGGGGCAACGCCAGCTCCTGGCCCTGGCCCGGGCGGTGGCCGGGGATCCCCGGGTGCTGGTCTTGGACGAGGCCACCAGCAGCGTGGACCCGGTGAGCGAACGCCTGATCCAAAAGTCCCTGCCCCGGGTCATGGCCGGGCGCACCAGCCTGGTGGTGGCCCACCGCCTGTCCACCATCCGCCGGGCCGACAATATCCTGGTGATGCACCAGGGCCGGGTGGTGGAGCAGGGAAGGCATCAAGAACTCATGGACGCGGACGGGCTCTATGCCCGCCTGGTGCGTCTGCAACGGCTCAAGAACAAGGAGGATCACCATGCGAATGGGGATTGAGGGCCGCGCCGCCCTGGTGGGCGGGGCCAGCCAGGGCCTGGGATTGGCCGTGGCCAGGGGTCTGGCAGCCGAAGGCTGCAACCTGGCCCTGTGCGCCCGCACCGAGGCCAAGCTGAACGCGGCGGCGGAAAAGATCAGGGCCGATTTCGGGGTGGAGGTTTTCGCCCGGCCGGTGGATTTGGCCGCGCCCGGCGCGGCGGCGCGCTTCGCCCGGGAGGCGGCGGCTCGCTTCGGCGGGGTGGACATCCTGGTGAACAACGCCGGCGGCCCGCCCGCCGGAACCTTTTTGGAACTGGACGAGGCGGCTTGGCGCCAGGCGGTGGAGCTTACCCTTCTCTCGGCCCAGGCCATGACCAGGGCGCTGTTGCCGGCCATGGTGG
>JAHJPG010000130.1 GCA_018819925.1 Pseudomonadota bacterium | reverse complement strand
CTTCTTGTGAATGTCCATGCCAACATAAATCATGGTCGTCCCTCCGTTTAATGGTCCCTAAATACCCAAGACCATTATCCCAAAGCGGGGGGATGACCACACTCATCTCATCTTAGAACAGGCCAAGGGTTGGGATGGCGGTGGGACAGTATGGACAGGAGGCACATGCTGGGATATAAAACGGCTAGGTCTGGAACCTATTCTTCTTGTTGCCGTTATTGGTTTTTTGCGCCAAACCATGGATGCATATCCGTTCCGGCCCACCATAAAACATAAATCGCCGATGGGGTGAAACAGCTGAAGCATGCCCACAAAAGGCAATGATAAAATAAAGAAAAGGCCGTCCCGCAAGGGAGTGGCTATCGAGGAAGCCTACCAGCGTATCAAGGAGATGCTCTATCTCAACCAGCTTGCTCCGGGGCAGAAGATTCACTACGAGGACATGTCGCGGCGCCTGAATATCTCGGTGACCCCGGTGATTCAGGCACTCAACAGGTTGGAGGCCTCGGGCTTGGTCGAGTATGTGCCCAACAAGGGCTACTTTCTCGGCGAGATAAACGAGCAGGAGGCCAAGGAGCTATACGAGGCGCGCGAGGCCCTGGAGTTGTACCTGGTCCCCAAGGTCGTGGCCAACCTTACCAACAAGAAACTGGATGAGGTCCGCAAGACCTTTGCCCGCCAACGGGTTGAGCATAGCGACCAGGCCCGGCGGCAATTCATCCTAGTGGACGCCGAGTTCCACCTGCGCATAGCCAAAATTTCGGGCAATGAGGTGATCTGCCGTTTACTCAAGGACGTTTTCGAAAAAATATTCCTGAAGTATCGGCCGGAATATTTGCACACCGACACCTTCCAAGGCATCTACCGGGAGCACAAAGAGCTTTTGGACGCGCTACGTCAGCGGGACGTGGAAAAGGCAAAGGAAACCACCCGGCTCCATTTGGCGGCGGGAGCCAAGAGAATTGTTGAAAGCCTGCGCGCCCAATCCGAAGGCGACTCAATGCTCGGCGTGGATCTGTAGCGTCCCCGTATTCGCCCGGCCGGGCCTCAGGTTCCGGTCAAGCGCGAAATCGCCTTTTGCGCCTCCGCAACTATCCGCGCGACGAGTTCGCGCACGCTTGGCAAGTCGTTGCAGCGCCCCACCACTTGGCCCGCGTAATAAATCCCTTTGTCCACGATGCCTTCGGTCCATCCATGGCGCGCCAGTTGACCGGAGATGAACGGAGCCAGCTTTTCCAGGCCGGCTCCCTCCTTTTCCAGGCGGTCAATCTCTTCGGTCCAGGTGGTGCGCAAGACCCGCCCCGTGTTTTTGAGCGAACCCATGATGAGCATGGTGTCGTCAGCCGATGACTTCAGGTAGAACTCCTTGAGTTTGCCATGGGCCGGGCATTCCTGGGTCAGGATAAAGCGGGTGCCCATGTTTATGCACTGGGCGCCCAGGGCCAGGCCGGCGGCCAGGCCGCGGCCGTCGCAAAAGCCGCCGCCGGCGATCACCGGCCGGGAAACCGTGTCCACTATTTGGGGGATCAACACCAGCGACCCCTGGCCCGTCTCGCCGGGATGGCCGCCGCACTCCGCCCCCACCACTGAAATCGCGTCCACCCCTAGGGTCTGGGCCTTGACGGCGTCGCGCATCCGGGCGCACTTGTGGATATGGAAAAGGCCCGCTTCCTTGATCTGGTCGCGGTAGGGCTCGGGGCTGCGGCCGGCGGTTTCCAATATGCCCACTCCGCACTCGGCGACGGTTTGTATGAGCCTACCTATGTCGCTGGCCTCCAGGCTGGGGAAAAGGGAGACGTTCACCCCAAAGGGGCGCCCGGTGATGGAGCGGGTCTTGTCTATCTCTTCGCGAAGGGCCACGGGATCGGGGGTGATGGCCGAGGCAAGGCAGGCCAGGGCTCCGGCCTCGGCCGCCGGCCCCACCAATTCGGCCCGGGAAAGCCATTGCATGGTGCCGCATTGGATGGGGTGTTCAATTCCCAAGCGTTTGGTCAAGTCGGTTGATAGCATGAAGTGTTCTCCTGGCGATTAAACGAAGGACAGAACTTTTTAAGCCTGGCCGGTATTTTGAGGGCTTCCCAGGCTCCGATCAAGTTTAAAGGGTCCAAATTTGGCCAAGAAGTAAAGTGCGATCAGCACTCCAATGCCGGCCAGGTCGGTTGGCAGGTGGGGGACCAGAAACAAGAAGGCCGTGCAGAAGAACAGTCCCCTGTACATCCAGGGCAGCTTGCCAAAGCCATAAAGGTATCCTTCCAGGCTCCCGGCCAAAATAATGCAGCCCACCAGGGCGGAGATGACCGTGATTATCACTTCTCCCGGCGTCCCGTGAAGGATCATGGCCGGGTTTAGCACGAACAAGAAGGGCACGATGTACTTGGCCGAGCCCAGACGCATGGACAAAAAGCCGGTGCGCATGGGGTCGGAGCCGGCGATGGCCGCGGCGGTGATGGCTCCCAGGGCCACCGGCGGGGTTATGTAGGAAAGGCAGCCCCAGTAGAGCACGAACAAGTGGGCTCCCATTTCGTTGAGCCCCACGCCAACCAGAGCCGGCACCAGCACGATGGCCAGGAACACGTAGCAGGCGGTCACGGTCATGCCGATGCCCAGGACGAAGCTGGTGAGTGCGCCGAAGACCAGCAGCAAGGCAACGTTGCCGCCGGCATAGAGCACCAACTCCCGGCTAAAGGAGTTGGCCACCCCGGTGCAAGACAAGGCTCCGATGATCAAGCCGACGCCGGCCAGGATGCCGGCGATTTGGGCCAGCAGGCGGCCCGAATCCACCAGGAAGCCCACGAACCCGCGCAAGTTGAGGCGGGTGGAGCGGCGCAGCATGGAGCAGCTGAACAGGAAGATCATGACAAAGAATGGCGCCCAGGCTTCCGTGCGCATGTAGAAAAGTATGAACACCAGCATGACGATGGTGCCCAGGAAGAACCAGCCTTGTTTTACGGTCTTGCCGAACTGGGGAAGCTGGTCGCGGGGGATGCCGCTCATGTCGTGGGCAACGGCGTGCAGGTCCACCTGCAACAGCAGGGTGAAGTAATACAAAAAGGCCGGGAAAAAAGCTGCCAGCATCACCTCGGCGTAGGGCACGTTCAAAAAAGAGGCGATCAAAAAGCCGGCCGCGCCCATGACTGGCGGCATGATGGAACCGCCGGTGGAGGAGCAGGCCTCCACCGCCGCGGCCCAGGTGGGGCTGTAGCCGGTCTTTTTCATGGCCGGGATGGTCATGGAGCCGGTGGTCACCACGTTGGAGATGACGCTGCCGCTCAGGCTGGCCATGAAGGCGCTGGAGATAACCGAGACCTTGGCCGCGCCGCCCCGGCTGTTTCCCATCAGGGACATGGCGAAGTCCATGAAAAATTTGCCCCCCCCGGTGGAGACCAGGGCCACGCCAAAGATTATGAAGCCCACCAGCAGGTTGCCCACCACCCGGGTGGGTATGCCGATGATGCTCTCCACCCCCATGGAATGGTAGCGCATCGTTTCCATCAGGTTTAGTTCATTGCCCCAGAGGAAGCCGGGCATGTATCCGGCGAAAAGGGGATAGACCGAAAATCCCAGGCAGATCCAGAACAGGGAGCCTCCGCCGGCGCGCCGGACCGCCTCCAAGGCCAGAAGCCAAAGAATGCCTCCGGCCGCGGTGGGCAGAATGGGAGCGGCGTACTCCCAGCCCTTGGTCAAAATGTTATAAGCGTTTGCCGCCAGAAAAAGGTTTATGGACATGCACAGGACGAACAGCACCCAGTCGTACCACATGACCTTGGCGTTGCCCGCCTTGCTGCCCGGAAAGAGCAGGAAGACCAGCGAGAGATACATGGCCAAAATATAATAATAGTAGGCGTTGCCTATGGGCATGAAACCGGCGATTTTGAGGTGGAATATCTGATTTATACACAGCAAGGTGCCCAGGACGGATATAACTGCCGCCACCAGGTACACCACCCGGGAGGATCTGACCCGTAGGGGTTTAATATTTTCGCGCGGTGTTTCGGACATGTTTTTTTACCTTATTGGCGCGTGCCCTTGTTTGACTTTGTTCATCACGGGTGGCGCGAAAAGAAGGTTGGCCGGCGCCACCAAGGACGCCGGCCAACCTTCTCTTATTGCTTAATCGCCCACGGCTTCAGCGCGGATCTTGAGCCAGAATTCAGAGAAAGCCTTCTCCTTGATTTTCTTGGCCACCTTTTCCTCCAGGGCCTTTTCCCAGGCGGCCTGGAGCTTCTTCATGTGGGCTATGCGCTCGTTGTTCCAGGCCTCGGCCTCGGCGGTCCAAACGCCCTTTTCCTTCAGGTAGCGAATGGCGCCTTTGTGGAAGGGGGCGTCAGCCGGAGGGATGCCGGACTTTTTGATGCTCCAAAGGGGCATCACCTTGTGGGCGCCCTTGTACAAGTCAAAGGTTTCGTCCATGGCCTTGGCCATGTCGTAAACCCACTGCGGGTCCTTGTCGGCGTAGACGGTGATCATGGGGTAGCGGTACTCGGGCAACCAGGCGGGTTTTTCCTTGGAGATGCCCGCGCCGATGGTCTCCTGGAAGGGCGCCAGGAAGGGGGCGACCTTGTTCATGCGCTTCCAGGCGGCCTTGTCATCGGGCCGGAACTGGGGCCAATACAAGCCGCGGGCCGAGGTTTCCAGCTCGTACATGATCGAGGAACTGGCGGAAACCACCGAGGCGTCGGTCTTGCCCTCGATCAAAGCCTTGCAGGCGGCGCCATAGCTGGGGAACTCCACGCGTTTTACATCGTTCCAGCTCAGGCCGGCGAAGGCCAAAAAGGCATCCATCTTCACATTTAGAGTGGGCGCGCCGGGGATGTAGGACACTCGCTTGCCTTTGAGGTCCTTGAGCTCCTTTACGCCCGAGTCCTTGGTGGTGGCCAGGGCAATGGTGGAGGGATGGGCCAAGACCACCCGGAGGTCCTGGGGGCCCCATTCCACGGTGGCGAAGTCATAAAGACCTTCCGCCGCGAAGTACACCTCGTTGGCCAAGAAACCGCAGGCCACGCGGTTGGCTGTAAGGGGCATCAAACGGCCGATGGAAGTGCCGGAAGGCAACAGACGGATGCGAAGGCCGAACTTCTTGCCAAAGGCGTCGGCTATGGCCGAGGCCTGCATGTAGCCCGAGGCGCCCACGTCATAACAGCTCCATACCATGGTCTTGGGCAGGCCGGTCTTGGCGTCCGCCCAGGCTCCCGGCGCGGCGGTCAAAGCTAAGGCGATGACTGCGCCCACCACTAAAAAAATTTTATTTTTAATCAGATCGCGCATGGTTAATTCCTCCTGATTATTGAAACAAAACCCATGTCTCACCTTTGCGTGGGTACCGGCTTCGCCCCTATAAGGAACCCGTAACTAAGGTTTGACCGAACACTTGTATGGATGGGTGAACGCCAACTAGGGCGCGAAAAAAACCGCAGGAACTGGCGCCTGCTTGAACGTCGGTTGCGGCCCCGGGTGCGGAATGACCCAAACATCTCTGTTGTGCGTGGGCGTGAAGAATGTTCAGCAAGTTGTTACAAAACGCGCAACTAGAGTCGGAAATCACAGCCTTCAAAATTTATATCCCTGGGCGGGACCAGTTTTTGGGCTTGAAAAGCTGATTAGGCTGTCAGTCGATGGATATTCTAAGATGGAATTGCCGGATAAGAGCCTTTATATCCCAAGCCTTGGGATATCCCCTGTCCCACCTTGAAAAGTTTTCCTAAGGCTTCCTCTACAGTTTTTTTGTTTCCCTTGTCCCGCACGTTGAGGGAAAGGGCCACCGAGGCCACCACCTGACCTTCGTGATTAAGCAGAGGGACTCCGATGGAATACAAATCCAAGGAAAATTCTTGATCTGAAATGGCGTAGCCCCTGGACCTGGTGATTTTCAGGTCTTTGAGGATCTCGTTTTTGTTGACAACCGTCTTGGTGGTGACCTTGATCAGGTTCATCTGGTCAAGGAGTTCCCTTGAACGCTCCAGGGGCAAACTGGCCAACAGAACCTTGCCCATGGTGGAGCAATGGGCAGGCACCCGGGAACCCACATACACCGCGAACGGGTAGAAGCGGGTGCGCTCCTTGCGGAAGATCACCAAGACCTCTGTGCCGTCCAGCACCCCCATGCTCACGCTACGCTCAAGATCGTTGGACAAATCCTCCAGGAAGGGCCGGGCGATGCTGAACACGCCCTCGCTGTGCAGGAACTGGAAGGCCATGCTGAGCACCTTGTTGCCCAGCATGTAGCGCTTGCCCGTCACAATGCGGATATAGCCCAACTCCATCAAGGTGTAGAGGAACCGCTGTGCCGTGGTCTTGTTGGTCTCCATGCGCTCGGCGATCTGGGTCAGGGATAGGGGCTCGGGCGAGTTGCCCAGAAGCTCCATGATGGCGATGCCCTTGCCTAACGATTTAATGAATTTTCTGTCACTCAATGCGGTACCTCGTAATATCTTGCGTTATTCTAAAATTTAATTTAATTTAAAGTCAAGTTTCTTTTTGGTATTCGGAGGCGGTTTGTTGGCCGTGGTCCGGATCGGTATCCGCCGGGTTTTTCCGCGGCGCAACGCATCAAGAAGAGTCGCAGGAGGAAGATGCAGATGGTATCAATATTTTTGTCGGAGCAGGAGCAGGCCTACGCCCACCAGGCAAGGGAGTTTTTCAAGCGAGAGGCTCGCCCCCACGTCTTGGCCATGGATAGGGACAATGAATATCCCTTTGAATTGCTGAAGAAAATGGGTAGGCAGGGATATATTGGGGTCCGTTTTCCGGCCCGTTACGGCGGCGGCGGGCTGAACATGATGCATGAGGCCCTGGTCAACGAGGAAACCGCCGCCCAATCCTATGCCCTGGCCTGCGCCCGTAGCGTGCCTCATCACTGCGCCTTTATCATCGCCAATTACGGCAGCGAAGAGCAGAAGCTAAAATGGCTGCCCGGCATCTTCACCGCGGACGTCCTCACCGCCGAGTGCATCACCGAGCCCACCGGAGGCTCGGACGCCGCCCGCATGAAGACCAAGGCCCAGCGCCGGGGTGACCAATGGGTAATAACCGGTGAGAAGCGCTTCCAGGCTTCCGGGGCGGTGGCCGACCTTTTCGTGGTTTTCGCCATCACCGACCCCGACGTGCACCCCACCAAGGGCATGAGCGTGTTTGCGGTGGAAAAGGGCACGCCGGGCATCGTGGCCATGGAGGAGTTCGACACCATGGGTTGGCGGGGCCTGCGCATCGTCTCCGAGCTGATCTTCGACCAGGTGGCGATACCGGCCGCCAACCTCATCGGCGAACCGGGTCAGGGCTTCCCCATCCTCATGGACATGCTCAACAGCGAGCGCATCCTGGTGGCCAGCGGGCTTCTGGGCACCGCGCGCACCTGCCTGGAGATCGCCACCGCCTACACCATGGAGCGCGAGGCCTTCCACCGGCCCATCCGCAATTTCGAGGGCGTGAGCTTCAAGGTGGCCGAGATGGCCACCCGCTTGGAGGCGGCGAGCTTGCTTCGCACCAAGGCCGCCCGTATGCTGGACCTAGGCCAGGATGTGACCAAGATAGCGGCCATGGCCAAGGGATTCGCTGCGGAAAACGCATACTGGATCGCCAACGAGGCCCTACAGGTCATGGGAGGCATCGGATACACTACCAAGCATGATATCGAACGGCACTTCCGCGACATACGAGGTGGCATGGTCGCGGTGGGGACCAACGAGATCATGCGCCTGGTGGTACAACGAGAACACTACCAAGAGTTCGCTCAGGCGCAAGATTCCGCCAGCTGAACATCGGGAGAAACAATGGGGCGACTAAGACTGCTCAAGACCGACTACACCTACGCCGAGTTATCCACCAGCCTCTCGCCGGCCCTGGAAAAATGCCTGGAGGAGCGCCAGGCTTCCAGCACCCTGGTGGTGAACTTTTTCAGCGCCGACAGCATTACCACCGGGGTGCTGGAAGACCCCGAAAAGTCCCTGAACCTGGATTTCTGCCGCGAACAGGGCATAGTGGTGCGCCGGCGGCAAAACCCGGGTGGCGCGGTTTTTGCCAACAAGGGCTCGGTGATGAGCTGTCTTTATCTGGACCTGACCCAGCCTTGGGTGCCCTTTAAAACCATCCGTGAGGCCTTTCCATACTTTTTGGGGCGCATGGCGGAGGTGGCCAGCGAACTGTTCGGCCTGGACGCCCGCTATCGCCCCGTGAACGATGTCGAGGTCAATGGCCGCAAACTGGTGGCCACCTCGGCCCGCCTGGAAAACGGGGTGCTGACCCTGCGCAGCGTTATCAACGTCCCCCCCGTGGACCGCTCCTTGATGTCCGGGGCCATCATCGCCCGGCCGGAGAAATTCAAGGACAAGAAGCAAAAGGACGGGGGTAGCCGTTTCACTTGCTTCCAAGAAGAAGTGGGCCGTCCCATTGAGCGCGAGGAGATATACGCCCTGGCCGCCAAGACCATGCAAAAGGTCTTCGGCCCTGACTTGGAAATCTCCCAAGGCGAGTTGAGCCCCCTGGAGCAGCAGTACCTGGAGGAATATCAGGAGCAATACAGCTCCGACGAGTGGTATTACGCCAACAGCGAACGCACGCGCTTTGCAAACGCGAATCCCGCGGCCCGCAAGGTGGAGGCTTTTCACAAGGCTCCCGCCGGGCTCATGGGCTTGGCCCTGTTGGCCCACGAGGGGAAGGTCCACGACCTGATCCTTTTGGCGGACTTCCACCCCAGCCCCTTTTCGGTGATGGGCCGCCTGGAAGATGCCATGCGCGGCCAGCCCCTGGAGTTGGACACCCTCATGGCCAGGATAGACCCGGTGTACAACGCGCCCGGGGTGGAGATACCCGGCACCGAGTTAAGCGACTTCGCCGCGTTGCTGGACAAGGCGTTGAAGCAGCTTTAGGCGTGGCGGCGATGGGCCGGAGCCGGAGTGGGCCAAGGGCGGGGATATGCTATCGGAGTTGATAAAGAAGCATATCATCTCACCCCGCAACCAGGGGGTGATCCCCGGGGCCGATGGAGTGGGGGAGGTGGTGGGCCCGGCCTGCGGTGACCAGGTGGTGCTGTATCTCAAAATCACCGGGGGCCGCATAAACCGGGCCGCCTTCACCACCCATGGCTGCTGGGCGGCGGTGGCCATGGCTTCATGGATCACCGAGATGGTCATGGGGCTCACCCCCCGGGAAGCCCTGGAGTTGGACGGCGAAACATTGGCTCGCGAGGAGGCGGGGCTTCCGGATGACAAATGGCCTTGCGCCCGCCTGGTGACCCTGGCCCTGCACCGTGCGGTGCGCGATTGGCAACGCAGAGGGGAAACGGGAAGTAGGAAGGGGACTGGTTAAGCAAAAAAATGGCCCCGCCAGCGGGGAGAGGCGGGGGCCGGAGAGGCCGGGGAGTGCTTAACCGATGGGAACGTATTCCCCGCTCTGTACGATGGCCACTACCGTAAGGGGACCGTCGATCCTTTTGTAGCGGTAGGTGTGCTTCATACCAGCCGGTATGTACACCGAGCAAGGGGTGGTGGCGGTGTAGGTTTCGTCTTCCAACTCTATCTCTATCTCCGCGTCGCCTTTTTTGCTGATGAACAAATAGGCTTCACTGGCGTCATGATGGTGCTTGACGGTTATGGGCTCGGCCTGGTGGATTTTTTTGTGGATGCCGCCGGCGATGAAGAAATCGGCTCCTGGCACCATCTCGCCGTCCATTAGAATCTGGTATTTGCCCTCGGCGTGAGCCGCGAATACATCGATAATTTTGGGCTCGGCCACAATGTATTTGGCATATTTGTCACTCACGGGATTCAACCTCCAATATCCAGACATGTCTAAGCGAATGATTTAGATATTTCCTGTTTACTCGTAGACTCCCGCCCCCGCGCCGCCGATACGGCTTAAAGGCCGTTCGCCTCCTGGCCAAAGGCCTTGGAAAAGGCGGCCGCGAAGTCCTCGATTTCAATGCCGGTCATCTCCACATCAGGACGGGCGTAGATAAGCTCCAACTCCCGGCGGACGACATCCAGGTCGCAGGGCTTTCCCCGCAGGGCGTCCTCGATGTCCTGGGTCACCCGGTAGGGGGAGGGGTGGAAGTCGCCGGTAACGATAAGGTCCTGGATTTGGTCTTCCTTGCGCAGCAGGGTGACCCGCAAGAGCCCGGCCAGGGCCTTTTGGCAGCCTTCGCTTTTAAGGGCATCGCCAGGGGCCTGGCTGAAGCGCAGGCGCTCGGAGTTGCCGTGGAACCAATCTTCCGAGTTGTAGGTGGCCTGGTAATCCCTGAGATAGCCTTCTTCCTGCGCGGTCAACTCTCCGGGAGTCAGGGTGATTTCGCCGCCAAACATCTTGCGGATGGTCAGGCGGGAAAGCTCCTCCAGGTCCTCTTGGGTGATCTGGCGGCCCAACTCGTCTTCCAGGCTGGTGAAGCGCTGGCCGATGTCCTTGATGGCCTTGTCCTGGACTTTTACCGGGTTGGTTATTATGGCCTTGCGCAGCACATCCCGGTCGGTGTTGACCACGTTTATCAGCAGACGCAGGGTAAGTATGCCGTTTTCCAGGCGAGCCGAGCTGGGCACCACCTTGCGGCCCTCCACCTCCACGTCGTTAAGGGGGCGATAGCGGGCGTCCAGACCCCAAAGCTCCCTTAGGGCCTCGGCCATGGCGGTCAGGGATATGCGGAAGGCGTCCTTGATGTTGGTCAGGGGAACCCCCAACGCCCTGGGATTCAGGTAGAAGCAAAGGAAGGCGCCGCCCTTGGGGCCGAACACCGCGCCCCCGGTGTTTTGGCGGCGGCGCACGACGATTCCAGTCTGGCGGCAGTAATCCAGGTCAATGGCCTTTTCCGGATCGTCCAGGTAGCCCGAGGTGATGCTGTCGGTGCTGAACACATTAAGAAGAACCGTGTTGGGCGCGACGCCGCTGTCCAAGCCCTTTTCAACCGCCGGAGAAATGCTGGTGGAAAAATCGGCGTAAGAATAATCACATTTGATAAGCCGCAATTGCTTCATACCAACCTCCGCAAATAAATTTGGAGCGCCCGCAAATCTGCATTTCACTAATTTTCGATGGACTCCGCCGTAGCGGCATTTACCTGAGCCGGACTTACTTGCCCTGGAAGTTGGGCTTGCGTTTCTCCAAAAAGGCGTCTCGGCCTTCCCGGTGGTCGTCGCTGGACAGAACCACCGCCTGGATGTTGGCCTCCAACTCCAAGTAGCTGGCCAGGTTCATGGGCCAGCAGTTGAGGGCGGCCTTGATGCTGGCTTGGGCCCTGGTGGCCCCTCGGGCCAGGCTCTGGGCCCAATCCCAGGTCTGCGCTTCCAGTTCTGCCGCAGGGGCGATCCGGTTTATCATGCCCGCCTCCAGAGCCTCCTGGGATGTGAGTGAACCACCCTCCATCATCAATTGCTTGCAACGGGCCATTCCCACCCTCAGGGGCAAGAAGAAATACTGCCCCCAGTCCGGAGCCAGGCCTACCTTGACGAAGGAGAAGAGGAATTTTGCCCGATCCGAGGCGATCACCAGATCCGAGGCCAACACCAAACTCACCCCCGCTCCGGCGGCTACTCCGTCCACCGAGGCGATGATGGGCTTGGGCAGCTCAACCATGCTGCGAACCAGCCGTTGGCCGCTTTTCAGACGGTCGTAAGCGGCCACCGGGCCGGAAACCTCCTGCATGGAGCGCAGGTCGCCGCCGCCACTAAAATGCTCTCCGGCCCCGGCCAGGATGACCGCCCTGACCGAGGAGTCGCCTTGGAGCTTCTGGAACACATCGATCAACTCAGGCCTGATCTCCATGTCCAGGGCGTTGCGTTTTTCAGGAATATTGATCATTACTTTGAGCACCGCATCTTCTTGCTCAAAGAGAAGTTTGGCGTAGCCACGGTTGTCTACCGTCCTGGACATATTGTTCTGCTCCTTCCGGCATGGTGTTGGGTGAGTGCCGCCAAATCACATTGGCTGGTTATGCCAGTCGCGGCAGAAGTTGTTTTAGTGCGGGCAAGAGGCCTCCAACCGAAAAATTTTATTGGTTGGCCAGAGGCCTCCGCCCGCGAAAAGCGAATGTTATATATAGTCATATATATAATTAATCAAAAAATCTCAAAAAATATATGAAAAACCCGCCTTGCCACCGGAGCCTAGCGCCCTGGCTCCAGGGCTAGGGAACTTGAGGTGTTTAGTGGCTTATCCAAGGCTAAAGTCTCCGGTCTTTATAGCTACGGTTAAAATGACCGTCCCTTGCGCTTGTCCACAACGCTGGGGCCGCCTTCTAGCTTTTCGGTGATCCTGATCTCATTGAACTTGAGCAAGGTCTCGGTCTTAAGGTGCGAGGCCAGCTTATCCAGCACCATCGCGCTGTCCGGCGTGCCCTCGATCACCAAACTCAAGGTGTCCACGCCTTCGAGTGAGTCAACCTCAACTCGGTAACGGGAGGAGAGTTGGGGGTAGCTGCGCAAAATGGTGGCTATCTGGCTGGGCCAGAACTTTACGCCCTTGATCTTGAGCATCTCGTCGGTGCGCCCGATGACGCTCTGAGGCATGGTGAGCTCCCGGCCGCAGGCGCAGGAGGTGCGCTGCAGCACGGTGAGGTCGCCTGTGCGGTAGCGGAGAAGGGGGGCGGCCTGTTTGTGCAAGTGGGTAAGCACCAGCTCGCCCTTTTCGCCCAGGGGAAGCGGGCTTCCGGTGACCGGGTCGATAACCTCGGCGTAGACGAAATCGTCCATGATGTGCAGGCCGGTGTTGTGGCCGCAGGAGCGGGCTATGGGCATGCACAGGGCCATGCTGTAGGAGTCGATGATGGTTATGTCCCGCTCAAAGGCGGCGCGCACCTTTTCGGAGTAGCCCTGCACCGAGGTGAAGGGTTCGCCGCCCACGAAGATGGTGTGCACCGAGGGAATGCCTTGCTCGGCCAGTTTCATGGCAAAGGTGGGGTTGGACACCAGCACGCCGATCTTGTAGTCGTTGATGAGCTGCACCGCCCGGGCCGACTCGCCGGGCCCCAGGGGGATGACCTTGGAGCCGTAGTATTCGAACTGCCCCTGGTAAAAGAGGCCAGCTATGAAAAGGTGATAGCCAAAAGTGACCGCCACCATGTCTTGGGGAGTAACTCCGGCCGATTCCAGGGAGCGGGCGCAGACCCGGTGCATGACCTCCAGGTCTTGATTGGTTTGGTAAACCGGATAAAGGTCCTGCCCGGAAGGGGAGAAGTTGACCCTAGTGACCTGGGGGTTATACAGGGAGCATTGGGCGGGAGGCTTTTTAATCTCTTCCTGGAACTCTTTTGCCGCGGTGAAAGGGATTTTTTGAAAGTCATCCAAAGAGGCTATGTCACCGACATCCATGGACGCCCCTTGGAATTTGCGGCGATAGAAATCAATCCCGTTCAAATGTTTCAACTGAGCCTGCAACCGCTCTAGAACCGTCACAGTTAGCTCCTTTTCAACTGTTCACAATGTCCATGAATTCCCCGGTTGACCAACCCTTTCACTGCTCACCTTAGAACGGCGCTGCACTCCAGGGCTGGCCATCTCTGCCGGGAACTAACATCAAATAACGCAATGCGGAATAGCAATATGCATTGCGTTACATAATATTTCAATTAACTGGGCCAGCATGTCAACCTTTTTTTGAGTAAAATCGGTTTAGGGAAAGACTCGGCCTGGGCGTGGATGGATCCCGGCACTCCTTGGAAATAGTTGTAATTAGTAATAATAAATCAAATTAATTAAATTTAGCCATTAATTGCTGGCTGGGCGCGCATTAATAAATTATATTGATGATTAAATAAACGATGAAATTAAGCACGGCCTGAAGGTGATAATAGAAATGGCTAAAAAAACCACGGGACGAGGGGGGGCGGCGGGAAAACGTGGCATGGCCATCGAGGAAGCCCACAGCCGCATTAAAAATATGATTTACCTCAACCAACTGGCACCCGGACAAAAAATAATTTACAGCGATCTAAGCAAACGCCTCAACACCAGCGTGACCCCGGTGATTCAGGCCCTGAACCGCCTGGAAGCCAACGGCTTTGTCACCTATATCCCCAATAAGGGCTACTTCGTGGGCGAGATAACCCAGGAGGAGGCCATGGAACTCTACGAGGCCCGTGAGGCCTTGGAGATATACATCATCCCCAAGATCATCCAGAACATCACCCCGCCGGCAATCAAGGATATCAAGGCCCTTTTCCGCAAATACAACGAGGAGGCAGATGGGGGGCCCAGCCGCAAGATTATTTTGGTGGACGCTCAGTTCCACCTGAGCCTGGCAGAGTATTCGGGCAACGAAGTGGTCAACACGATGCTCAGAGAAATATTTGAAAAGCTATACCTCAAGTATCGCCCCGAATACTTGGAGGCGCCCCAGGTGAGGGAAGTGGCCGCCGAGCACCGGCAGATATTGGCCGCCCTGGGTAGGGGAGACGCGCAAACGGCCATCGCCACCACCAGCAGGCACATCGCGGCCAGCAAAGAGCGAATAACCCGCGCCCTACATTATCGCCAGGAAACCGGGTTCTACCGCCAGTAGCCACGGCAGGGCTCCCCTCGGTCATCTGCGTGGATAACCACCTAAAACCATAGCAAAACAAAAAACGGCCTAATTTTTTCTTGCCAATGCGGCGGATTAATGTAATTTAATATAAAATCAAATTTATGATAAATAAAAACCATGGCCTTGCAGCATTGGGATGAATAACAGGGGGAACGGCAAAGCCCGAAACCTGACTAGCCAATATCGGGGAAGCAGACCAATGGAGTACCAAAGCATCATTTTTGAGGTTAACGATGGCATCGGACACCTCATTATCAACCGCCCGGAGGCGCGCAATGCACTGAACCGGGCCGCCCGCCTGGAAATGGCCGATGTGCTGGCCCGGGTGGAACAAGACCCGCGGGTGAAGGTCTTGGTGGTGTCCGGGGCAGGGGACAAGGCTTTCGTGGCCGGCTCGGACGTCAAGGAACTCAGCCAGTACAGCGCCCTGGACATGGAGCACTTCATGGACACCCTGGCCCAGGGCTTCTACTCCCGCTTCGAGCGGCTCGACCGGCCGGTAATAGCCATGATCGACGGCCTGTGCCTCGGGGGCGGACTGGAGTTCGCTCTGGCCTGCGATCTGCGCTATGCCTCGGACCGCTCCCTGCTGGGTCTGCCCGAGATACGCCTGGGCATCATGCCTGGGGGCGGGGGCACCCAGCGTCTGCCCCGCCTGGTGGGGGTGGCCAAGACTAAGGAACTCATCTTCACCGGGGAGCTCATAAAGGCCGACGAGGCCCTGCGGTTGGGCATCGTCAACCAGGTCTACCCGGCGGATGAGCTTGAGGAGCAGGTCATGGCCGTGGCCAAAAAAATCTCGGCCAAAAGCAGCTTGGCCCTTAAGTGGGCCAAGAAGGCCATCAATGCCTCCCAGGAAACCGGCCTCAGGGCCGGGTTGGACTACGAGGCCATGGTGGAGTGTCTCCTGTTCACCAGCGAGGACCGCCAAGAGGGCATCAAGGCGCTGTTTGAAAAACGTGAGCCGAACTTCCAGGGCAAGTAAAGCACCTTGCCCCAGACATACGACTATTTAAAAACCAAGTGAGGCAGTGATGCAATACAACACCTCCGAGCTCACCGAAGAGCAGAGAATATTCCAGGATATGATGGCCGACTTCGCCGACGAGGTATTGGCCCCCATGGTAGACGAGGCTGAAGAGACGGGCCACACTCCTCTGGCCCTGTTCACCAAGATGGCTGAGATGGGCTTTTTGTGCCCCCGCTACCCCGAAGAGTTGGGCGGCGGCGGGGCTGACAAGCTCAGCGAGTGCATCATGATCGAGCAGGTTTGCCGGATAAACGCCGGCTTTTGCGGGGCCATCGTGGCCCATAGCGGCCTGGGCACCATGCCCATCTTTCTGCACGGTTCGGACGAACAAAAACAGAAGTACCTGATCCCGGCCATCCAGGGCAAAAAAATCGCCGCCTTCGGCCTAACCGAGCCCAACGTGGGCTCCGATGCCGCCTCCATACAAACCCGCGCGGTGCGCGACGGCGACGACTACGTCATCAACGGCACCAAGATGTTCATCACCAACGCGCCCATCTGCGACTACGTGATCGTGGCCGCCTACACCCAGCCGGACAAACGGGGCCTGGGCATCAACCTGTTCCTGGTGGACAAGGGTACCCCCGGTTTCACGGTGAGCAAGAAGTTGGACAAGGTTGGCAACCACGCCGCCGAGACCGGCGAACTGGTGTTCGAGGACTGCCGGGTCCCCGCCGAAAACCTCATCGGAGGCAAAGAGTGCGGCGGCTTCCAGCAACTGGAGGACATTCTGATCTCCGGGCGCATCACCTACGGGGCCCGCTGCCTGGGCACCGCCCAAGCGGCCTACGACCTCAGTGTGGAGTACGCCAAGCAGCGGGTGCAGTTCGGCAAGCCCATCATCAAGTTCCAGAACACTTCCTTCAAGCTGGCTGAGATGGCCACCTATATCGACGTGATGCGCACCTACGTATGGCGGGTGGCCCGCTTGTACGAGGCCGGGGCCAACATGAAGAAGGAATCCTCCATGGTCAAGCTGTTCTGCGCCGAGTTGCTGCAGAACATCACCAACACCGGCATGCAGATCCACGGCGGCTACGGCTACATGATGGAGTACCCCATCCAGCGTCACTGGCGCGACGGCCGCCTGTACACGGTGACCGAGGGCACCTCCGAGGTTCAGCGCATCGTCATTTCCCGTGAGTGCGGATTTTAGGAGCAGAGACGGCAATGGATAATTTCATCAAGCAGCTTGAGCAGAAGAACCATGAGCACCGCCTGGGGGGCGGGGCCAAGCGCATCGAGCGGGAGCACGCCAAAGGCAAGCTCACCGCCCGGGAGCGCCTGGATTTCCTGTTCGACAAGGACACCTTCATCGAGGTGGGCTTGTTGACCGACCACACCTGCCGCGACTTCGGGCTGGAAAAGCAGCATATGCCCGGCGACGGCGTGGTGACCGGCTACGGCAAGGTGGACGGCCGCACGGTCTTCGCCTTTGCCCAGGACGCCACGGTAATGGGCGGCAGCCTGGGTGACATGCACTCCCAGAAGATCTGCACCATAATGGACCTGGCGGTGAAGGCCGGGGCCCCCATCGTGGGCATCAACGATTCGGCCGGGGCCAGGGTTCAGGAAGGCGCCGAGGGCCTGGCCGGGTACGGCCTCATCTTCAAGCGCAACGTCAACGCCAGCGGGGTGGTGCCCCAGATCTCGTTGATCATGGGCAACTGCGCCGGTGGGGCGGTCTATTCCCCGGCCATGACCGACTTCGTGTTCATGGTCAAAAAGACCTCCTACATGTTCATCACCGGCCCCAAGGTCATTATGTCGGTCACCGGCGAAGATGTGACCATGGAAAAGCTGGGCGGACCACGCATCCACACCAAGATTTCGGGCAACTGCGACCTGGCCGCCAAGGACGACAATGATTGTCTGGAGCAGGCAAAGCGCCTGCTCTCCTTCTTGCCCAGCAACGCCAGGAACGTTCCTCCGCGCTTGGACGCCTCGGAAGAAGCGCCCTTTGACGATGAGATTCACCAGTTCATCCCTGAAGATCGCAAAAAATTCTTCGACGTGCGCGAGGTGATCCGCCGCCTGGTGGATGGCGAAGACTTCATGGAGGTCAAGGCCCTGTACGCACCCAATATAGTGGTCGGCTTCGGCCGGGTGGCCGGGCGCTCGGTGGGCATCATCGCCAACCAGTCGCGCTGCCTGGGCGGGGCCCTGGACAGCGACGCCTCGGACAAGGCCGCCCGTTTCGTGCGCACCTGCGACGCCTTCAACGTCCCCCTGGTGAACCTGGTGGACGTGCCGGGCTATCTGCCTGGGGTCAAGCATGAGTACAGCGGCATCATCCGCCACGGGGCCAAGATGATCTACGCCTACTCCGAGGCCACGGTTCCCAAGATCACCATCATCCTGCGCAAGGCCTATGGCGGAGCCTACCAGGCCATGTGCTCCAAGCAATTGGGCGCGGACCAGGTCTGGGCCTGGCCCTCGGCCGAGGTGGCGGTGATGGGGGCCGAGGGCGCGGTGGATATCGTCTACGCCAAGGACATAGCCAAGGCGGACGACCCCGAGGCCACCCGCCAGGCCAAGATCGAGGAGTACCGGGAAAAGTTCGCCAACCCCTACAACGTGGCCAAAAAGCTGCATGTGGATGCGGTGATCCTGCCCGGCGACACCCGGCGCTACCTGGTGCAGGCCCTCCAGGCCCTGGAGGACAAGCAGGAACCCAAACCGTGGCGCAAGCACGGCAACGTACCACTGTAAGCCGCGCTTGCCGGCAAAAGGAGCGTGACAGTCATGAGTAAGCGTATTCGGGTCCTGGCGGCCAAGCCCGGTCTGGACGGCCACGACCGGGGCATAAAGGTGGTTTGCGCCGGCCTCAAGGACGCGGGCATGGAGGTGATTTACACCGGCCTGCGTCAGACTCCAGCGGCCATCGTCGCCACCGCCCTGCAGGAAGACGTGGATGTCATCGCCCTGAGCACCCTGTCCGGGGCTCACAACCAACACCTGCCCCTGGTGGCTCAACTTCTGCGGGAAAAAGACGCGCAGCATATCCTTCTGGTGGCCGGGGGCATCGTGCCCCCCCAGGACCGCGCCACCCTCAAACAACAGGGGGTCAAGGAAGTCTTCGGGCCCGGGACCACCATGACTCAAATCGCCGAGTTCATCAGGGCCAACGTGTCCCTGAGCTGATAACCGGGAGGGTGGAGCCGTGTCCATGGACCAGAGCAAGATAAAAGAAGCAAAAACCAAGTGGGCCCAAAGCGACCCCGGTCTGGCCAAAGTGGCTCCCCGTCACACCGACTGGGGCGACCCGGTGGAAAAACTCTACACCCCGGCCGACGTGTCGGAGCAGGACTACCTGGAGCAGTTGGGATTCCCCGGCGAACATCCCTTTGCGCGCGGGGTCTACCCCAGCATGTACCTGGGCCGCCCCTGGACGGTGCGCCAGTATTCGGGCTATGACTCGCCCAAAGACACCAACGCCCGCTTCCGCTATCTGCTGGAGCAGGGCCAGACCGGCCTGAGCGTGGCCTTTGACCTGCCAACCCAGATCGGCTATGACTCGGACCATCCCATGTCCGCCGGCGAGGTGGGCAAGGTGGGGGTGCCGGTGGACACCCTGGAGGACATGGAGGTGATCTTCGAGGGCCTGCCCTTGGACAAGCTCTCCACCTCCATGACCATCAACGCGCCCTCGGCCATCATGTTGGCCATGTACGTGAGCATCGGCAAGAAGCAGGGCCTGGAGCCCAAGGTGCTGCGGGGCACCCTGCAAAACGACGTGCTCAAGGAGTACACGGTGCGGGGCACCTACATTTTCCCGCCCAAGCCGTCCATCCGGCTGGTCACCGACATCTTCGAATATTGCAGCAAGAACGTGCCGCGCTTCAACACCATCAACGTGGCCGGCTACCATATGCGAGAGGCGGGTTGCTCGGCGGTGCAGGAAATAGCCTTTGCCTTCAGCAACGCCATTGCCTACATCGAGGCCGGTCTCGAGGCGGGTTTGGATATCGACAAGTTCGCTCCGCGCATAAGCTGGATTTTCAACACCAACAACAAGATTTTCGAAGAAGTGGCCAAATATCGGGCAGCCCGGCGCATCTGGGCCGAGCTGCTCCGGGACCGCTTTGGTGCCAAAGATCCGCGCTCGTGCATGCTGCGTTTTCACACCCAGACCAGCGGGGCCAGCCTAACCGCTCAGCAGCCCCTGAACAACGTGGTGCGGGTGGCTTACCAGACCCTGGCCGCTGTGCTGGCCGGGGCCCAGTCCATCGCCGCCTGCTCCTATGACGAGGCTCTCAGCCTGCCCACCGAGGAGTCGGTGCGCACCAGCCTGCGCACCCAGCAGATTTTGCGCGAGGAAACCGGGGTCACCGACACCATCGACCCCATGGGCGGCTCCTATTACATGGAAGCTCTGACCAACCAGCTCTACGCGCGCATTAAGGAATTGATGGCCGAGGTAGAGGAAATGGGCGGCGCGGTGGAGGCTATTGAGAACGGGTTCGTGCAAAAGGAGATCGAGCGCCGCGCCTACGAGACTCAGAAGGAAGTCGAGCGAGGCGAACAGGTGGTGGTGGGGGTGAACAAATACGCCATCGATGAAGAGGAAAAAGATGTCCTGGCCGAGGCCAACCCCCAGGCCGAACAGGAACAGATACAGCGGTTGCAGGCCCTCAGGAGCCGGCGCAGTCAGGACCAGGTGGATCAGGCTCTCGCGGCCCTTCGCCAGACGGCCCAGGGAGACGGCAATCTCATGCCGATTATAATCGCGGCGGTGGAGGCCTATGCCAGCCTGGGCGAGATTTGCGGTGTGTTGCGCGAGGTGTTCGGCGAGTATCAGCCGGTTAGAACCATCTAGGCCCCATCGGGCCTGGTTGGCCTTAAATTGAGCAGGAGGATTATATAATGGCGGGCATTTTTTCAGCCGCTGCGCATATTCCCTATCTGAAGATGGAACGCAAAGCCATTGGAGGGGCCTGGGAGCGGGGCTCCCTGGCCGGTTGCCGCAGCGTGGCGGGCAGCGACGAGGACTCCCTGACCATGGCCGCCGAGGCCGCCGGGGCATGCTTGGAGGCCGCCGGACGCGAGGCGGTGCGGGGGCTCTATTTCGCCTCCACCACCGCTCCCTACAAGGAAAAGGCCAGCGCGGCGATGCTGGCCACGGTTTTGGACCTGGACAGCGCCATGGAGACCCTGGACCTGGGCAATTCCCTGCGTTCGGGCCTAAGCGCGTTAAAGCTGGCCCTGGACACGGCCGCCGATGGCGGCAAGGTGTTGGTGGCCAGCGGAGAGAAACGCCTGGCCTATCCCCGCTCCGACCAGGAACAGCTCTTCGGCGACGCCGGGGCGGCGGTCTTGGTGGGTGGCGGCGATGCGCCGGTGGCCTATTTGGGCGGCTATGCGGTTAGTGATGAGATCACTGACGTATGGCGCACCCAGGAGGACACCTACGTGCAGTCCTGGGAAGGGCGCTTCGTCACCGGCGAAGGCTATCTGCGGGTGACCGCCCAGGCCATCAAGGGCCTGCTGTCACAAATGGGGCTTAAACCCGAGGATATCAACAAGGCGATTATCCCCGCGCCGGACCCCCGTTCCGCCATGGGGATTTTGAAAAAGACCGGCTTGACCGAAGCCGGGCAGGCCGTGGACTCTATGTTGGAGCAAGTTGGCTTCTGCGGCGCGGCCCATCCATTGGTGATGCTGGCCGCAGTTCTGGAGCAGGCCCAGCCCGGCGAAAAGATATTGCTGGCCGCCTACGGCGATGGGGCCCAGGCCCTGTTGTTCGAGGTGAAGGCCCAGCCGGTCCTGCCCGCGGTGAGCCTGGCCCAGCAATTGGAGAACCGCCGCGCCATCAACTCCTATGCACGCTTCCTCAGCTTCAACGGGCTGGTTGAGCCTCAGCCGGGCGAACCTTTCCGCCTGGTGCCCTCGGCTACCGTGACCTGGCGGGAGCGCGATTCCCTGTTGCGCTGCCGGGGCAGCAAATGCCAGGCCTGCGGCACGGCGGCCTTTCCCATCCAGCGCATCTGCGACAACTGCCGTAGCGTGGACCAGTTTGAGACGGTGCGCCTGAGCGGCATGGCCGGAGAGGTCTTCACCTTCAGCCGGGATAACCTGGCCGGAAGGCCCGACGACCCGGTGGTAGTGCAGACCGTGGTGCAGATGGAAAACGGGGCCCGTTTCTACGGTCTGATGACCGACGCCGACCCCACCCAGGTGGAGCTGGGCACGCCGGTGCGCCTCACCCTACGCCGCATGCACGACTTGGGTGGGTTCCACAACTACTTCTGGAAGTGCCGGCTGGTCAGGTAGCGGGGAGATAATCATGGGTAGCATAAAGGACAAAGTAGCGATAATCGGCATGGGGTGCAGCCAGTTCGGCGAACGCTGGGACGCCGGCATGAGCGATCTGGCCATCGAGGCCTCCAGCGAGGCCTTCAAGGACGCTGGCGTGGGCATCGAGGACATCGAAGCCTGCTTTTTTAGCACGGTGTACGCGCCCATGGGCGGCACCGGCTCCTCTGCGGCGGCCGATGCCCTCAAGCTCAGGGACATCCCCATCATCCGCAACGAAAACTGGTGCACCAGCGGGCACATCGCCCTGTTCGAGGCCTGCATGGCCGTGGCCAGCGGCATGTATGACGTTGTCATGGCCTTGGGAGTGGAAAAGCTCAAGGACACCGGCTATCCCGGCCTGGGCATGGGCCGGGGCATGAACCCGGTCCTGGAGGCGCGGCGCACCGCGCCCGGCTCCTTCGCCCTGATCGCCAAACGCTATTTCGACACCTACGGGCTGACCAACGAGCAAGGCAAGGAGCTTATCGGCCGCATCGCGGTGAAGAACCACGACAACGGCAGCCGCACTCCCAAGGCCCATTTTCATAACAAGGTGACCTTGGACAAGGTGCTCTCCGCCCCGGTGATCGCCTGGCCCCTGGGCCTGTTCGACTGCTGCGGCAACAGCGACGGCGCGGCTTGCGCCATCGTCACCCGGGCGGACATGGCCAAGAACTTCAGGGACGACCCCATCTACCTGAAGGGCGTGGGCGTGGCCATGGACTCCACCATGCCTCACCTGCGGCCAAACTTCGATTGGATTCACTTCGGGGCTTTGATGAACTCCTCCAGGAAGGCCTATGAAATGGCCGGTATCACCAACCCCCGCGAGGAGCTGGACCTGGCCGAGGTGCATGACTGCTTCACCATCACCGAGTTGGCCATCTACGAGAACTTCGGGTTCAGCAAGCCCGGCGGGGCCATCGAGGACATCAGGTCCGGCTTCTTCGAGATAGGCGGCGGCCTGCCGGTCAACATCGATGGCGGGCTCAAGTGCTTCGGCCATCCCATCGGGGCCAGCGGCCTGCGCATGACCTATGAGATATACAAGCAGTTGCAGCAGAAGGTGGACAATCCCGAGCGCCAGGTGAAGAACCCCCGCCTGGGCCTGTCTCACACCTTTGGCGGCCCGCCCCAGATAAGCGCGGTGGCCATCCTGGGCAACGAAAAAGGCTAGGGCTTTTGGACAAAACCATAATTTAGACCGTCGGAGGGTCTGTGATGAATATCAAGAAAGTGATGGTGGTGGGCTGCGGCACAATGGGCGCCGGCATCGTGCAGGTTTGCGCCCAGAGCGGATTGCAGGTGGTGATGACCGACCTTTCCCAGGAGATGCTGGACAAGGCGCTTAAGAGCATCGCCTGGTCGGTGGGCAAATTGGCCGACAAGGGCAAGCTCACCGACGACAAGGACACGGTGATGGCGCGCATCACCGCCAGCGAGGACTACGCCCCGGGCGCCGATGCCGACCTGGTGATCGAGGCGGTCTTCGAGAGCCTCGATGTGAAAAAGGAGGTCTTCGCCAGGCTGGAGAATACCGTGGGCCCGGACACCCTTTTGGCCTCCAACACCTCGGCCATCCCCATAAGCGCCATCGGCGGGGCCACGCAGCGCCCCCAGCGCGTGCTGGGCCTGCATTTCTTCAACCCCGTGCCCATGATGGACGCTGTGGAGGTGATCAAGGGCATATCCACCAGCGAGGAGACCATGGAGGCGGGCATGGAGTTCATCCGCTTCATCGGCAAGCACCCCATCAGGGTGGACTCGGACATCGCCGGCTTCATCCTGAACCGCTGCAACATGCTCACCAACATGGAGGCCTATCGCCTGGTGGAGCAGAAGGTGGCCACGCCCGAGGACATAGACACCGGCTTCCGCCTGGCCTTTGGCCGCAAGATGGGCCCCCTGGAGACTTCCGACCTGGTGGGTCTGGACGTGCAGCTCATGGCCTACACCAACGTGTACGAAGAGGAAAAGGACCAGCGCTTCTATCCGCCGTCCATACTGCGGCGCAAGGTGGAGGCCGGCCAGCTGGGCCGCAAGACCGGCAAGGGCTGGTACGACTATGACAAGGACGGCAAGCGCATCGGTTAACAAATCGATTCCTTCACCGGGTTGCCGGGATTAAGGCGTTAAGAACGCTCGCGCACCCTTGAGGCCTCTGGACCTGCGCCAAAGGCCTCAAGGGTGCATCAAGTTTTGTGTGTTGTGCATGTATGTTTCGGTAGGGCCAGCACTGCGCGGCAAGAGATAAAATCGTTGTCTTCACGGCCTCAGTCAAGCGCCGCGCCATACATGCCTCTTCCGGTAAGCAAAGCAAGACACCTAATCACCATGAGCCAATGCGGGTGGTTGTAACCTGCCCACGCCAGGCCGGCTCTGCCCACCCCCCGAAACGTCATCGACCAGGCCAGGCCCGATGTATTACAATCGGCCCCTGGCTTCGCCGCCGTCCCGGGGCGGCCCGCGCGCGGGAAATTCACTCGGCCAAGCGGGCGGCGGGGCGGTGATCAATATTTTTCGGCAAACATGGGGCGGTTTATATGGATAAGGATGGAATCTTGAACAACACCCGGCGTGAGGCGATCCCAGTGGCCGTGATCGGGGCCGGCATCATGGGCCATGGCATAGCCCAGGTCTTCGCCCTGGCCGGCCACCAGGTCAGGCTGTTCGATCCCAACCCCGAGGTCCTGGCCTTGGCCAAGCAGCGGGTGCGCTCCAGCCTGGATAGCTTCGTTCAGGTAGGGATGGTGACCGAACCCGACGCCAGACGCTGCCTGGATAACATCATCCCGCATCCGGAGTTGGCCTCGGCCTGCCAAGGGGCGGGCTTGGTGATCGAGGCCGCCCCGGAGAAGATGCAGCTCAAGCAGGACCTGTTCGCCCAGATCGAGCCCCTGGTGGGGCGGGAGGCCGTCCTGGCCAGCAACACCTCGGCCCTGGCCATCAGCAGGGTGGGGGAGGGCCTGGCCGAGCCGGGCCGTTTCCTGGGAGTCCACTTTTGGAACCCGCCGCAGGTCATACCCTGCGTGGAGGTGATACCCGGCGAGCGAACCGAACCGGAGGTGTGTGACCGGGTGGTGGACTTGCTCAAGGGCGCGGGCAAGGAGCCGGTGCGCCTTAAGCAGGACATCCCCGGCTTTTTGGGCAACCGCTTGCAGCACGCCCTGCAACGGGAAGCCCTGGCCCTGGTGGAGCAGGGCGTGGCCGAGCCCGAGGACGTGGACCGGGTGGTGCGTTACGGATTCGGCCTGCGCCTGGCCCTGATGGGCCCCCTGGAGCGGGCCGACCTGGGCGGGCTGGACACCACCCTGGCGGTGCAGCGCTATCTGCTGCCCATGCTGGACAACCGCACCGGCCCCTCGCGGCCCTTGGTGGATCAGGTGGAGCAAGGACGGCTGGGGGTCAAGACCGGCGGCGGATTCTACGACTGGCCCCAAGAAAAGGCAGCCAAGCGTCAGGCCCAGCGGGATCGGGCCCTGCTGGAGATAATCAAACTGACCCGGGATATTGAAGAAGCCTGAGCCTCGTTCCGGCCTCACGGTGGCGGGCGTTTCCTGGCCAAGTCCGACGGGCAGGAGGGTCCGGTGGCCCCTGGGCCAGGCGTTCATCACCGGGGACGCCGCGCCGCTCCTGGTAATTGCCTGCCGGCGGGATGTTCCCACGGCATCTCCTTCTACAATGATGGCGGCCCGAACGCTGCCAGCCAAACAGGCGTTGCAACTTTTTATGAGAAATGTTATAAAATATATTGTTTAATGTTGGTGGTCGTAATATTATGATTTAATTAACATAAGCGGCTGGCTGGGTGGGCGGTTTGCTGACCAGGCCAGCGGAAGGCCCCTCGCGGGCCTGGCGGCTCTTACAAGAGGGAAGAGGTCCGGCCATGCCACTGACCACAGTGACCAATCCCGTGAAAGCGGGCTCGCGCTACTTGTCGGGTAACGATGCCGCCGCCGAGGGCGCCATCGCCGCCGGATGCCGCTTCTATGGCGGTTATCCCATCACCCCTTCTTCGGAAATCATGGAATACATGAGCCGGGAAATGGTTCCCCGGGGCGGCGCCTTTTTGCAGATGGAGGATGAGATCGCTTCCATCTCCTCGGTGGTGGGCGCTTCCTGGTCCGGGGCCAAGGCCATGACCGCCACCAGCGGCCCGGGCCTGAGCCTCATGCAGGAGTGCCTGGGGTACGCTGCCTTCACCGAAACCCCCGTGGTGGTGGTGGACGTCCAGCGGGCCGGGCCCTGCACCGGCCAGGCCACCAAGGTGGGGGCTGGGGACATCATGGCCGTGAAGTGGGGCTCTCACGGCGACTACCAGGTGGTGGCCCTGTCGCCCTGGTCGGTGCAGGAGATGTTCAGCCTCACCGTGGAGGCCTTCAACCTTTCGGAGAGGCTTAGGGTGCCGGCCTTCCTGTTGGCCGAGGAGGCCACCGGCCATCTGAGGGAGCGGGTTGACCTGCCCGAAACCATAGAGATTTACAACCGCGATTACACCCCGGGTCAGCCGGTCTTCGGCTGCGCCGAGGCGGACGGGATACCTTCCATGCCATGTTTCGGGGCCGGTGAAAAGCTGATGGTCACCGGCTCCACCCACGACCAGTGGGGATTCCGCAAAACCGAGGGCCCGGAGTTTCACGACCGTTTGGTGCGCCGCCTGAGCCGGAAGGTGCTCGACCGCAAGGCCGAGATATGCCGCCACGAGGGTTATTACCTCGATGACGCCGAGGTGGTGGTGGTGGCCTACGGTTTTACTGCCCGTTCGGCCCTGCGCGCGGTGCGCCAGGCCCGCCAGGATGGCATGGCCGTGGGCCTGCTGCGCCTGATAACCATTTGGCCCTTTGACGGCGAGTTGATCTCTCGGGTGGCTCAGGGGGCGCGGGGCTTTTTGGTGCCGGAGATGAACCTGGGCCAGGTGGACGGCTTGGTGCGCTCCGCCGCCGGAGACACGCCGGTGAAGTCGTTGACCCAGGTCAACGGCAGCACCATCAGCCCGGCGAGCATCCTCGCCGCGCTGGGGGAGATGCGCTGATGGCCCGCTCCATGGAGAAATACCTGCGGCCCGAAGTGAAGACCACGCCCTTCTGCCCAGGATGCGGCCACGGGGTGCTGATGGGGGCCCTGCTACGGGCCATGGACCAGTTGCAACTGGACATGGAAAAAACCGTGTTCGTTTCGGGAATCGGCTGCGCGGCCTGGATTCCCAGCCCCAATTTCGCGGCGGACACCCTGCACACCCTGCACGGCCGGGCGGTGGCTTTCGCCAGCGGAGTCAAGGCCGCGAATCCCGATTTGAAGGTGATCGTCATCTCCGGAGACGGCGACCTGACTTCCATCGGGGGCAACCATCTTATTCACGCGGCCCGGCGCAACCAGGAGCTTACGGTCATTTGCGCCAACAACATGATCTACGGCATGACCGGCGGCCAGATGGCCCCCACCACCCCCCAGGGGCACCTGACCGCCACCAGCGTCCAGGGCAACCCCTACCGGGCCTTTGACTTGGTGAAGCTGGTCAAGGGGGCCGGCGCGCCATACGTGGCCCGGGGGTCGGTTGTCCGGCCGTACGACTTGATCGGCTATCTGAAAAAGGCCATCGCCTCGCCGGACTTCGCCTTTGTGGAGGTCTTGAGCCCCTGTCCCACCCAGTATGGACGCCGCAACAAGCTGGACTCGCCGGGGGCCATGTACGACCGTCTAGGGCAACTGTGCCGTACCGAGGCTGGTAATGATCCCGCGTGCTTCCCCCCGGAGGACGCATTGCTCTTGGGTGAGTTCAATGACTGAGCGAAGGGAAATCCGCCTGGCCGGACTTGGAGGGCAGGGCGTGGTCTTGGCCGGGGTGCTGCTGGGCCAGGCCGCGGTGGACCAGGGCCTGTACGCGGCCGGTTCCAACTCCTACGGAGCCCAGGCCAGGGGCTCGGCCGCCAGGGCCGATCTGGTCTTGGACCAGCAGGAGATCGACTACCCCCACGTGGAACTGCCCGATCTGTTGGTGGCCATGAGCCAGGGGGCTTATGACACCTACGCCTCGGGCGTGGCCCCAGGGGGCAAGGTGCTCTTTGACTCCGGCCTGGTGGAGCCCAAAGCCCCCCATGACCGCTATGGGGCCAAGGTGACCGCCATGTCCCTGGAGGAGTTCAAAAACCGCCAGGTGGCCAACGTGATCTGGGTGGGCCTGGTGGCCGGCGTCACCGGCTGGTTCCAGACCGAGGTATTGGAGCGGACTCTGGTGAACTTGGTGCCCGAGCGATTCGCGGAGTTGAACAAGGCGGCTTTGGCCCGGGGGCTGGAGTTGGGCCGTGCCTGGGGAGGGGCCTGAGATGGAGGGCAGAACTCATGTGCCCCGGGTTGACGAGGCGCTTTGCGGCGTGTGCGGCATTTGCCGCGGCGCTTGTCCGGCCCTGGTCAGCCCCGATTTGGCAACAGGAGAAACCGACACCGTGCGGGCCGCTCTGGCCCCTCACGCCTCCCAAGGCAGAGGTGGCTTGCCCCCCTGCCGCGAGGCCTGCCCCCTTGGCCAGGACATCAATGGCTACCTGGGCCGCCTGGCCCAGGGCGACCAGGACGGAGCCCTGGAGATCATTCTCAGGGACAACCCCCTGCCCTCGGTGCTGGGCCACGTGTGCCACCATCCCTGCCAAAAGGCCTGCCTCTCGGGCCCGGTGCAAACGCCGCCAGCCATCCGCGAACTCAAGCGCTTCGCGGCCCAGGCCCCGCGCCCCGCGCCCTCGCCGCGCCAGGGCCGACCCGTGGCCAGAGTGGCGGTGGTGGGCACCGGACCGGCCGGCCTGGCCGCCGCCTGGGAGCTTGCCCGCCAGGGCGGCCAGGCGGTCCTGTATGACGCCCAGCCCGTGGCCGGCGGCCTGCTGGCCTGGGCCATACCCGATTTCCGCCTGCCCCGAGAGGCCCTGGCCAGGGACCTCGACTACGTATTGGGCCACGGGGTGGAGCTAAAGCTGGGCCAAACCCTGAGCCCGCAACAGGTTGCCGAATTGCGCAAAGAGTATGACGCGGTGATCCTGGCCTGCGGCGCGCCCCGCGCCAAACGCGCCGGGTTGCCCGGCGAGGACCTGCCGGGCGTATGGCAGGGCCTGGACTTTTTGCGGGAGAGCGCTTTGGGCAACCAGCCCCGACTCACCGCTCCGGTGGTTGTGGTGGGCGGCGGCAACGTGGCCTTGGACGCGGCCCGGGTGGCCAAGGGTTTGGTGGACCAGGTGACCCTGGCCTATCGCCGCGATCGCGAGCAGATGCCGGCCTATGCCGAGGAGATACAGGCGGCCGAGGCCGAAGGAGTGGAATTTATTTTCCGGGTGCAGCCGGTGGCCCTGGAAGCCGGTGGCCAGGGAGGTGTGGCCTTCCTCAAGTTGCAGGGCACGACTCCCGGGCGTCCCGCCCCGGACGGGCGGGTGGCCTTCTTGCCTGACCCAGGCGACGAGGGCAGTTTGGAGGCGGGCAGCGTGATTCTGGCCTTGGGTCAGGAGAGCGAGGCCGGGGCCTGGGCCCGGGGACTGGGCCTGGCCAGCCTGGAAAGCGACGCCCAGGGGCGTCTGGCCCCGGGGCTTTACGTGGCCGGCGACCTGGTCACTGGCCCGGCCACGGTGGTGGATGCCATGGCCGGAGGCATCAAGGCCGCCCGAGCCATCATGGATGAGGTGCGATCATGAGCCTGCGTCCGCCGTGCTCCCTGCCGGTTTCCGAGCCCATGGCCGGGGAAGGGGAGATGACTTTGGGGCAAGCCCAGGCCGAAGCGGCCCGCTGCTTGTCGGGCCACTCCTGCCAGGGTTGCGAACTTTGCCTGTTGATCTGCCCGGACCTGGCCGTGACCAAAAACCCGGACACCGGCCGGCCGGTGATCGACCTGGCCTTTTGCAAGGGCTGCGGGCTTTGCGCCAACGTCTGCCCCAAGGGGGCCATCACCATGGAACTGGATCAGGCCTAGGCCAAACGGCCTAACCCTTTAATTTTACCCGGAAGGCCGTTGCCGTTCAGTTCTTCCCTGTTTGGTGGGCAGAGACAGCGGTAGCGGCCTTTTTCACGACGACCGGCCCTCGGCCGGTATTTCTAGACCATTCCTACTTTCCAGGCAAAATCCCCGAAAACATCCGCTCCAACTTCTGCACAGTAGCCGCTGTCTTCTTAGATGCCGCAATCAGCTTGGGCGTTACCACCATGGAGTCAATTGCCTTGCCTTTGGCGTCGTAGAGGGCAACGTAGAGATCACCCTTGCTGGTCAGGTAGATGCTCGCCCGAGTGACTCCCTGCTGATCGGTTATATGGAACTCCTGGGCTTTGAGCACTTTATGTACTTTGGCCTTGGCCAGGACTAGCTGAGAGCTGAAAGTTCCGCCGATAAACCCAGCCACCATGGCCAGCAGGATCAAAAAGAAGACCATTTTCTTAGGCATGGCATCGCTCCCTTGCTGTGGTCACGGTGGTATTCTAGCAAAACCAGACGGGTAATAGAGGGCTATTGGGCGGTGTGGGCTACACCGGCTTGGACTAAGGAGCGCGATGAGGAACCGTAGGGCTTCGCGCCCTGCAATGTTGCTGGGTCTAGTTGTCGCCTTGGCCCTGGCGCTTTCAGGTGGCTTCGCGCACTCTGCCGAGTTCAAACCGATAATCCTCGACCCAAGCTACGATCACGCCAGATATGCTCCGCAGTGCTCGGATCAAGACATCCTCGATCCAGTCCGGCCCCCGCCCCACCACCGTCAAGAGTTCATAAACCGCCCGCGGCGCGATCAACTCCCGGGCTTGGGCCAGGCAATCCCTTACGGACTGTCCCAACTGTTCGTTGGGGCGGTCATGATTGATGGCCAAGGCCAACTGAACGGGGTCGAGGTCCGGCTTTGGGATTCCCAGCGACGCCATTATTGCTTCCTGGTCTGGGGGGGAAATTCAACGCCTGGATGAAGCGGTCGTTGAAGTCGGCCTGCCGGTTGAGCTCGATTACCCGCATGCCTCGCCCCAACTCCCTGGCCCGCCGGCGTTTGCCAGCATCCAAAAGGGCCATCACCGCTCCGGCTCCCGCCGCGTTGGGCAAGGCCTCGATGACGCCCAGCCGTTTTTCGTCGGGCAGCATGCCCAGGGCCATGGCGCTGGGCCAATGAAAACCCACCCCGAAAGCGCCTGTTATCACCGTGTGGGCCACCCGGCTGCAGCCGGACAACTCCATAAGGTAATCCTGGCCCACCCGTAGCGCGGCCTTGGCCAGTTGCACCTGGCGAATGTCCTGTTGGGTCAGGTACAGCGGTTTGCCGTCGGCGCAAGCTTCGGGAGGCAACAGCTGCGCTGCACAGGTTTTTGTGTCCGGGGCGCTGACCACCCCGGGCGCCCCGGTCACCAGGCGTCCGCTGGGGTCCATGGCTCCCTGTTCGAGCAGCACCGCCACCGCGTCGATCAGGCCGGACCCGCACAGGCCCAGGGCCTTGCCGTTATGCTCCAGCCCCGGCGACAGCAGATAGCCGAAACCCGATGAGGCCTGGTCCCACCACATCCGGTCCACCGCGCCGGGAGCCGCCCGCATGCCCCGCTCGATGTTGGCTCCCTCAAAGGCGGGCCCGGTGGCGGCGCTGGCCGCCCAGGCCTGGCCGTCGTTAAGCAGGACCAACTCGCCGTTGGTGCCCAGGTCCAGGGCCAGCACCGGCCCGTCGGGCTTGTCTTGCTCTATGCGAAGGGCCATGGCGATGGCGTCGCCGCCGATGAAGCCGGACACCATGGGCAGGATATGCACCCTGGTTCCACCGTTAACCTTCAGTCCCAAAGACCGGCCGTCAATGGTCAGGGATTCATTGGTGACCGGCAAATAGGGAGCAAGGCCCAGGCTCCGGGGATTCAAGCCCAAAAACAGCGTCTGCATGGTGGGGTTACCCACCAGGCACACCTCGTCGATGTCATCTGCCGAGCACTGGGCTTGGGCGCATACCGAATTGATCAAATGGTTTATGGCCGACACGGCCAGTTGCTTTATCTCGGGCACCAAGGAGGGCTTGGCGCTTGCCACACTGATCCGGCTGATGACATCTTCGCCAAAGCGCCTCTGGGGGTTTACCGTGGAATCCGAAACCAGGATTTGCCCGGAAACCATGTCGCACAGATATGCCCCGATGGTGGTGGTGCCAAGATCAACGGCAAGCCCCAGACTCTGGGAGCGTTTGCCGGGCAGCACCGAAAACACCTCCGTGCTATCCGCCACCAGGGTGATGTCTCCCCTGGGGGAACCCATTTCAGCTAGCTGGTGGATGGCGCTGGCGGAAAAATCAAGGCCCGCTTCTCCCGCCCGGGCGCCAACCTGGGAAATCAGGCTGGAAGCCCTCCACGCCGTACCGGCCGCCTTCCAATCGTCGCCTGTCAGGATGATTCGCCGCAGCCCGTGGCTCACCGCGAACTTGCCTTCGAGCCTGGACTTGAAGGCCTGGGCCTGCCCGCCGTCTTTATCCACCCGCAAAGGCTCCGCCTCCAGTGAGTCTAGGACAGTTGCCTGGCAGGCCAGCCTGTAACCCGAGGCCAATTGATCCGCGCTTAAAACGGCGCGCTCTGCCTCGCTGGGGGGTGAGGCGGCCGCGATCGGGCGCAACTTGACCTGACACTGTCCGCACAGTCCCATGCCGCCGCAATCGGTTGGCAGTTGAATCTTTGCCCGAAGCAAGGCATCACCCAACAACTCGCCTGCGGCGGCCGGGACCTCTCGGCCGCCGACCCTTACCATGATCTCGCAATCATTCATGTTTGGCTGCTCTCAAGAAAAAAAGGAATCAACTTTGAAAAATGTCGTATATACACACCAAAATGCGATTGCTTCGCTGTATGCGAGGCCGGGTGAAACAAATCAATATCGTTGGCCCTTGGCAAATAATTTAACCATGATTATGCAGCATTGCCGCGCCTAACCTTGTTTTGGGCCTTCTGGTGCCTAGAGTGCATGCCATGATCCAATTGGGCAACACCGAAAGGACTCATGACCCATCCGCCAAGGCGATGCGTCATATAAGGCACAGATGAAAGTTTGGCGCTTTGGCAATACATCACGATCGACCGGTTGAAATCCGGTCTTATGGTCTCTTTCTGGCCTTCACTATAACCGGACACTCCAAAACCTCCGGCCAATCTTACTTTTGAACACCATATAAACATATTGGGCTCTGCTGAAGCGAATTTTGACTGATCTCGCCGCATAGTTTGGGTTGACTTGACCTCTTTCTTGCACTTCCGGGTATGTCAAAGATTAGCATCCCCACGGCACAGGGCCGGGATTTACCCATTTATTATTAGCCAGTAGCGGCATCCGGCTATAAGGATATATTGCCGGCCCGCACGGCCGAGAGAAAATTTCTGCAATAGCAGTCTTGCCCAAGCAGCATGCGAGTGGCCCGCAACGTTGACATAATCTTGACATCCAAGGGGTCTAGAATGGCGCCATCCAGCCCGCTGGCCAACAGGAGCGTCAGGAATATACGGTTAATTCCCTTTCTCTGAGGTAGGCCGAAGGATACGTTGGAGAGACCGCAAATAGTGTGTACACCCGGCAGAGCCTCCATGATGCCCCGAACCGACTCCATAGCCAGAACGCTGTTATTGTCGCCTGTGCTGATGGGTTGTATCACGGGGTCGATGCGTATGGACTCTTGCTTGATGCCAACCGATTCCAGCCCCCGCGTCAAGCGGACGGCTCGCGCCACGACCTCCTGGGGGTTGGACGGCGTTCCCGAATCGTCCATGCACAGGGCCACCACATCACAGTCCTTTCCCCGGAGAAAGGAAAGCATGGGCTCGTAGCGGCTGGTCTCAAGGCTGATGGAGTTGACCATGGGCCGCTGCTGGACCATGCTATAGGCTATCTCCAGAACTTCGGTGCTCGGGCTGTCAAGGCAAAGCGGCACCTCGGCCGCCTGCTGGACGACTTTCAACAGCCAAGCCATATCCTCCTTCTCGCTGCCCGCCCTGGACCCGGCGTTCACATCTATGTAGGTGGCCCCCCCCGCTTGTTGAGCCTTTACGTCCTCTTGAATATAGTTGGCGTCGCGGTTGGACACCGCCTCGTTGACGTCTTTGCGGGTGGTGTTGATTCTTTCACCGATGACCTCAAACATCACTGTGCTCCAAGCAATTGTTTTTCGTTTCGCCGATCCAACCGTGGGAGGATAAAAACGACCCCCCGCGCCTCAACAAGAAAATCAGCGCGGCGGATCGTTTTTCGCAGTTATGGGTTATGGGCAGATGCTATTGGGTAATCGGGAAAAGCATCTTTGCCGTGGTGGGGATGGAGGGATATGATTTGTTGTAAACCACCTCTAAGTTCCACGGAAATTTTTTGCCCTTGAGCCACTGCCCGCCCACCAGGGGGGTCGGCGCGTAATGCTGCTTGTTGTATTTGATTGGGCCCATCATGGTGGTCATGTTGGTTTCGCCAAACGCCTTCATGAATTTATGCTTGTCCAAGGTCTTGCACCGCTTCAATACGTCCGCCAGTATCTCAAAACCGGCATACTTGAACCCCAAGGGCTGAGTCCACTCCTTGCCGGTGTCCTTTGTCCAGGCCTTGGCCAAATCCATGCAGCTTTCCCCGCTCAACGAAGATTTGAAGGGGTGATACGGGCTCCACCAGCACTCAGTGCTTAGGCCATTGCCCAAGTCGCCTCCCAGAGCCTCAACCGCTCCAGGCAAGAGGAGGGCCTTGCCAATGGTGGCGAACTTGGGGATAAAGCCCATCTGGTGGCATTGCCGCCAAACCGTGGTCCAGTCCGGGGGAAGCAGGGCGCCTGTGAGTATCTCCACTTTGTTTTTCTTGAAGAGATTAATTATGGTGCTGAAATCCTTACTGAAGAAAGGGAATCTCCCCGGGTCGATCAGTTTATAGTTCTTGGCCGCCAACTTTCTGGTGAATATTTCCGTAAAAGAGATTCCATCGGCATCGTTGGGCCACAAGGCCCCCACGACCTTGTTGGTCTGCTGCGCCTTTGAATCCCAAAATTCAATATAAAGGTCGGCCAGGCTCTCCAAGTCGAAGCAGGCCAGGTAGGACCATTTATAAGGACCGCCCGTGAGCCAAGGCTCGGCCGGCACCTCCATGGCGATGCAGGGCACCTGGTATTTTTCGCAAATGGCGCTGGCGGGGTTGACCGTCAGCGGCGAACTGTTGGCGATTATGAAGTCCACCTTGTCCTTGGTGATCAGCCTGGCGGTCACTTCGGCGGTCTTTGTCGGGTCACTCTGGGTGTCCACGATCTTGATCTTTACGGGGATTTTTTTCCCAAGCTCCTCAATATAAAAGCCGCCGTCCTTGTTCATGGCCGCGATGGCTCGGTCGTCGGTCCAGGGCGAGTTGTCGCCGAAAACGGACAGGGGGCCGGTGAACGGGTTGGGCCGGCCGATTAAAATATAGTCGCGTTTAGCCGCGTGGGCCCTGCCCGTCAGCTTTGGCAGCCCCCCCAGGGAAACAGCGGCAACCGCCGCTGCCGCTGTGCCCGTTTTTATGAACTGACGCCTGGTCAGGCGTTGCCCGGCCTTGTCCGTGGGATCCCCTTTCATTACCGCCTCCTAATATGTTGGTTTCACCCTCTGCCCTGAAATAAGGCAAAAATATTATTTATAAACACCGTATTCCCTGGTCACCTCGATCATTGCGCGTAAAGACTCGGGCCTAGCTTCATCCAAAGATGTTCCACTGGACATTATGAATCCGCCGTTCTTGCCGATCGTGTCTATGAGCTCCTTGCAATACCCCTCCACCTCCCGGGCAGTGCCCGTCACCAGCAAACTGGCCGGAACATTGCCGGCCATGCAAATCGTGTCGCCAACTATCTCTTTGGCCTTGCACATGTCCGTTCTGTCGAAAAGCCAAATACTGCGGCCCCGGGGAATCTCCTTGAGATATTCCAGGCGGGTGTTGTAGCCGCCCTCCGCAAACAGCAGAGGCAGGCAGCCCTCCTCGATGAGTCCCATGACGACTTCCTTCAGGAAGGGCCAATAAAATTTCTTGAACTGCTCATCGGACATAAAACCGTCCGCGCCTTTATGCAGCGGCATGAACACGATGGGATTGCCCGACATCTCACTGGCCTTGATGCCCATCTTTATCAAAATGGGCACTAATCTTTCCTGGGCCTTTACTATCTTTTCCGGATGACGATACATGTCAATCATCATGCCCTGGGTCCCCCGCAAGGTGTCTCCCAGTACATCAAAAGGCGCTTTGGCAACACCACCCGCGCCATTTACGAAACCTCTTTCCTGTGCTTCTTTTTCAAAAGCTCCTATGTGTTGCACCCAACTCAGAGCCGCGTTGCCAGCCTTCATCAAGGCCTTCAGGGCGCTTTGCACCTCCGGCAGACCGTAGGGGATCAACATCGGCGCCAGCAGAGGCAACTCGCAATTCTCGACCGCCGACCCCAGGAATTTGAGGCCGTCCAGCGCTCCGCAGATACGGGGAAGATAGCGCGTGGTCCAGAAGCCCGAGGGGTCTTCGATGAGCGCGTCGTATTCGTCTTCCTTCATATATTCTTTTTCGACGCACTGATAAGGGGAGGTGGGCGGCACCCCGTGGCCGGGCCACTTATATAGCTTGTAGTCAAGAGCATCCAAAGCCTGACCCGTGGAAACCAGGGCCGGGCTGAGGTAGTAATCTGGGCGGTAATCCTCCAGGTATCGCATCCAAGTGGAGGCCAGCTTCTCCGGATCGTACATCACCTGCTCGTTGGTAACGCCGTATATGTCTGCGGGCAGGAAGGTGTAGAAGGGGAAAATGGGCACCCGATCGGGGGTCTTGTCCAGCTGGACGGCGTCCCTGAACCGGATGATTTTTCTTTGATAAGACGATTTGGCCTCCAGGCTTTTAAAGTCCAGACCCTCTGGCGAAAGCCATTTTTCAAACCTGGCTTCCAGCTTTTCGCCAGAATTCATCTCCTTCCAATTCTTAGCCATCCGCCACTCCTTATAGCTTTTTCAACCGTTCCCATGGGCCTTGGTTAATTATTATGTATGTGTTTTTTATGCAAATCGCCAGCTAACGGCCTGTCTTACTGCATCAACCAATCCCTGGCTAGATTCACGGCATCCAAGGCATCGTTTCCATAGGCATCAGCGCCGGTGTAGTTCATGATTTTTTCGTCAATTTGTCCGCCGCCGATCATGATTTTTATCTCGTCCCGCAAACCCGCTTCCTTTATGGCGTCCACGGTCTCCTTCATGGCCTCGAACGCCAAGGTCAAAAAGCCGCTGAGGCCCACGACCTTGGCGTTGGTTTCAATGATTTTGTCTATGAATACCTGCTTGGGTACGTCAATCCCTAGGTCAAACACCTCAAAGCCATTGCAATCCAGCATGAAGACCACGATATCCTTGCCTATATCATGCACATCGCCTGCCACGGTCCCGATGATGACAGCGCCCTTTTTTTTCGGCGCTTCTTCCTGTTTTAGGTGTGGCTTGATGATTGACACGATGCCTTTTAAAATGGTCCCCGAGTAAATCAGGTCGGGTATGAAATAGTCACCAACGGCGAACCGTTGCCCGACCTCCTCCATGGCTTTTCGGGCGGCCGCCAATACATCATTGGGGTCTCCACCTTGCTTGATGATATTGCCTGCCAGCCTTAGGGCGTCTTCTTCCTGAAGGTCCGATATCTTCGCAACCAACTCTTCATTCATGATGCCTCCTTATCCCCGTATATTTTGATTGTTTCCTTGCGCCGAGCCATGACCGCTGCAATCAATTTTTGCGGAATCAGGCCGGTAAAACAGATAAAATTCCCAGTTTATAAGATATGCGCCCCGCTCATTCGGCTCGCAGGAAATCGTTGTAACCAACGGTTTCCCCGGGTGATATCAACACGAAGTCGTCGTCCCACAATCCGCTGACCGCTTTTTTTAATATAGTGTTGTCTCCCTTGATTTCCTCAAAGCGCAGGCCGAAACGGTTTGCTGCCTCCCGCGAATAATTGAGGTATTCGTCGACGTTGTACTGGCCGGTGTTGATGTAGCACAAACGGGTGTAGTGCTTGAGCATAAGGCCGAGAACGCGCTCGGCGCGCGCTTGGCCGTAGCGTTTCACCAGGGTGTCATACTCGCAAAACTCATTGCCCGCGGCCTCTATCCATCCCTTGGTGAGGTAGTAGGTTCCAGGCTCGCCATACACCTGTTGGCGATACGCCGCGTGTGAGCCTAGAAATATCCCGATGCAATCATCCATCTTGGGAATCACCAGAGTGCAGGAGGGAGAACTCAATCCCTCCACCGCTCGCGAACAAAGGCCGTAACCCAGGATGATTGTGTCTATCTCCGAGGCGGCGGAGTCGATGGCTTCCTGGAGCGCTTTCCGCAGGGCCGCAGGGTTGGTGTGCAGGCCAAAGTCAAGGGTCTGGCATGTCACCCCCGGCTGCAGCAGAGGCAGTAGTTCTTCCGTTATCACCTGGCAAGCAATAATCATGGTGTTCCGAAGAAGTGTTGTGCTCATAGTCGACCCCGTGGGTGACAGGGCGTTAACCGCCAAACCCTACTAGTGTTTCGCCGTCGGGCCCTCATCTTCGATATTTATGAGCGGATAATAACATGTTATATATATAACTAGTCAAGCACGAAAGCGCAGTTGTTCAAAATTTGGCGGGCAATGGGTGTTTACAACCCAAGCTAGCCGTCTTGCTGGCCTGGAGAGGACAGCTGAAATAAATGGCCGGTATCCGGTGGGTTAGCTGCGGCACTACAGCCGATTGTGCCGGTCTGGCCAGGAAGCAGTTCTCGCCCGAACCAGGAACGGCCAGCCCATCAAAAATATTTACTATTTGTTGAGGGGTTGACACATACATACCTATAGGTAAATATTAATTATTAGGCTGCATGTGTAAACAAAATCCACGGCAGGGATGCACCACGCATCATGGCAGCAGGCCGTAGGAAGGAAAAAAGCCCTTCGTGGAACAGGCAGAACAAATAGATTCCGAATCCTACGAACCGGCCTATTCTCAGTTGGTTAACATCCTGCGGCGTCAGATCGCCGCAGGGCTGTTTAGGCCAGCCAACGTTCTGCCTTCGGAGGCGGAGCTTTGCCGCCGGTACAAAATAAGCCCCATGACGGTGCGGCGGGCCATAAACATCCTTATAGATCAAGAGGTCGTCAGCACCGTCCAAGGGCGCGGCACCTTTGTCAAACCGCCAGAATTGGGCAACGCCACGTTCAACCTCCGTAATTTCAAGGCCCTGTTTACCGACAAAAAGGAAACGACTGTCAACTTGCTGGAGGTGCGGATCGTTTCAGCATGCCAGGATGTGGCGGACGAACTGAACATAGCCCCAGGGGAGCGAACTATATTTCTCCGCCGCCTTATTTTGAAAAACGGAGAGCCGATCATTTATCACAAGGAGTCGTTGATCTATGACCCAGGACGCCCCATCGTGGAGGCGGAAATGGAAGTGACTTCGTTGCTGGGGTTGCTCGTGGGAGCCAGAGAATCCTATTTTAAAAAGGGCAAGGTGGACCTGATTGCCTCGGTGCTCAACGAAGAGGAGGCGGCCCTGCTGCACGCGCCGCCTAACTTGCCCGCTTTCCGCCTGGAGCATGTATTCTACGACTTCGATGACAACCCGGTGAGTTGGGGCCGTTTCATTTGCAGAGGGGATCACCTGCGTTTCAGCACCATGGTGGGGATTTAGCATTTTTGGCGGGTAGGCCGCCCGCAGCCTTGGGGCGGCTATCCATGGACCGTGCGGCCTGGATTTACGGCTAACCCTTGGCCAGGCGCGGAGTTGGCCGATACATTGGGTGCGGGTGAGGGCATATGAGTTTGAAAGACGAAAAGTCCCAGTTGATAAACCTGCTGGGTGATCTTGACGAAAACGGCGCAATGGAGATTGTGCGCCGTTGCATCGCCGCTGGCGACCCCCCCATGCACATAATAAATGCTTGCGACGCTGGTATGCGCTTGGTGGGTGAGCGCTATCAGGACGGCCGCTACTTTATTTCCGGGCTGATCATGGCCGGGGAAATCTTGCGCCAAGTTATGGCCCTGGTGCTGCCCTTCTTGAAGACGGAGTTTTCCGACAACTCTTCCGGGCGAGTATTGCTGGGTACGGTGCAAGGCGATTTGCACGATATCGGCAAGAATCTGGTGAAGATACTGCTGGGCTGTTATGGCTTTAGCGTTGTGGATTTGGGCGTGGACGTACCACCGGAGACCTTCCTGAAGCGGGCCCTGGAGGTCAAACCGCATATTGTGGGCATGTCCGGCCTGTTGACCCTGTCACACGAGGCGATGCGGGAAACCATCGCCCTGTTAAAGGCCGAGTCAGGGGATTCCCTGCCCGGGTGCTCCATTCTCATCGGGGGCAGTTACATAGACGACCGGGTGTGCCAATTCGTGGGTGCTGATTACTGGGCCACAAATGCCGTGGATGGCCTGCACATATGCCGGCGAATCGTGGAAGAGCATTAGCCATGCGGAGCGCTCGGCCGCGCCGGGCGACCGGTCCTGGTAAAGAAAGCTGATTAGAAGAAATTCCGCCGGCCGGGTCCATACCCGGCCGGCGGAATGCGTTATTCCCAAGATTGCCCTGCTCTCCGATGGGCAGGGCTGGTTTTGCCAGGAGCCGGCCTGGCCTCAGCCGTTCATGGGCCGCTGCTTGGCACCGACCGGAATCATGGGGGCGGGTTTGTTGTAAACAATCTCCTGCACCCAGGGCCACTTTTTGCCCTTTACCCACTGGGCGCCAACCAGGGGGGTGGGGCTCCAGTTTTGCTTGTTGTACTTGACCGGGCCCACGATGGTGTTCAGATCTGTCTGCGCCAGGGCGTTGCGCACCTTTTCCTTGTTTACGCTACGGGCCCGGGTGAACGCGTCGGCCACCAACTCCCAGCCGGAATGCTTGAAGCCCAACGGCGGCGTCCACTGCTTGTTCTTTGCCTTCTCATAGGCATCGCACAGCTGCTTGGCGGTCGCGCCGGTGAGAGAAGACTTGAAGGGGTGGTGCGGGCTCCACCACAACTCGGTGGTCACGCCCTTGCCCATATCTCCGCCCAGGGCCTCGATGGACGAGGGGAACATCAGGCCTTTGGCCACGGTGATCGCCTTGGGCTTGAGGCCCAGTTGCTTGGCCTGCATCAGGAAGGTGGCGAAGTCGGGCGGAATTAAGGCGCCGGTGACAATCTCCACCTTGGCCTTTTTAAAAGCGCTGATCTGGGAGCCGAAGTCCTTTTGGAAGAAAGGGAAGCGCCCCTGATCGATAAACTTGTAACCACGCTCCTTGGCCATTCCGGTGAAGTACTCGGCGAACAGCGTGCCGTCCACGTCGTTGGGCCACAGGGCGCCAACCACCCGGTTGGTGTCGAGCTGGTCCCACATACCGAAAAACACGTCGGTGAGGTTGTCCTTCAGTGACCAGAAGTGCAGGAAAGACCAATGATAGGGCCCACCGGGCATCCAGTCCTCAAAGGGCGCGTCCACTGCGATGCAGGGCACCTTGTAGCGTTCGGCAATCGCGCAGGCCGGGTTGACCAGGCCGGGCGTGTGGCAGGGCATCAAGAGGTCTACCTTGTCGTGGAGGATGAGCCGGGCGGCCAGTTCGGCCGACTTGGTACCGCTGCTCTCCGAGTCCACGATCTTGACCTTCACCGGAACCTTTTTCCCATACTCCTCGACATAGATGCCGCCGTCCTTGTTGATGGCCGCAAGGCAATGGTCATCACTCCAGGGCGTCGGTTCGCCAAAAGCCGCCACCGGCCCTGTGGAGGGGTTGAGGTAGCCCACCAAAATATAGTCCCGCTTGGCCGCAGCGGCGGGTCTTACCATGTGGGGCATTACCGTCGCGGCCCCGGCCAAGGCGGCGGCTTGGCCGACTTTTTTCATGAAGTCGCGCCGGTTCAACCGCGCGGCTTTGTCTTGATTTTTATCCTTAGCCATATCCACGAATCCCTTTCTTTTTCAGGTTTTCGTCATCACAGCCGTACTCGCCCATGTAGTCCTTCCGGACTCCTCTGGCGTTTGCCCCCCACGGAGGCGTCTGGCAGGCGGTTTGCGGTCCGCCGGTCCCGCAAAAGCCGCGGTTACATAAAGATGGTCCCCAAGTTGAGACTCTCTTTAAGTTGCACAGTCTTGGTTTGTTTGGTCCTGCCGGGGAGTACGAACTCCAACTGGTAGCTGTCGCCATTCTCCTCTAGCCCCCTAAGGACGAATTCACCGTAGTTGTCAGTGAGGGCCTTGTTCAACTCCTGGCCCGAATCGCCGCGAAGGGTTACCTCCACGCCTTCGGCGCACTCGTCGCTGTCGCCGAAGGCCACGTTGCCGGCTATGAAGCCCTTGGTGTAGAGGTTCAAGCTTTTGTAGAGTACGCGCGGGTCGGTGCCTAACTGCTCTCGGTGGGCCTGAAGCCCCTGCGCCTGTTTAAGTTCGGCCCACTCCTGGTCGTCCAACTGCTCCACCTGCAAGGCGCCAGTGGGGCAGACCTGCACGCAACGGGGTTTTTCCCAGCCCTCATCCAGCAGATGAGCGCAGAGGATGCACTTCTGGGGCAGATTTTTGTCCGCGTTCCAGAATATGGCGCCGTAGGGGCAACTCTTGAGCAGATCCTTTCTCCCTTTGGCCTTATCCGGGTCAATGATTATGATGCCGTCCTCACGCCGCCGCACCGCCCCGTCTTGGTCCGCGGCCAAGCAAGGCGCGTTCTGGCAATGCTGGCAGGGCTGGGGCAAGTAGGCCACTTCCACCTTGGGATACTGGCCGCGCTCCTTGGACAGGATGTTCATCCACCTATGCCCCCGGGCGGGCTGGGCTGCCGCATAGGGCGGCCAGTCGTTATCCACGAACTCGTCCTTGCAAGCCATATAGCAGTTGTTGCAGTCGCTGCACTTGGCGACATCGATCACTAGGCCCCACTTTTTCATGATGCCGGCCCCCCATTCTTAATCTTCTCGATTTCCACGAGACAGGAATTGGGCGCCTGCCCGCAGGCGTTCTTGCTGATGTAGCGCCCCGGTGTGAGGATGTTAATGCATCCCGCCCGGTCAGCCGACTCCCCGGGAACCCCTACGGGATCGTAATCGGCGCAGGATTCATAAGAGTGCACCGTTCCCGGCGGAACCCGTTCCGTTACCCGTGCGGCCAGAATCACCGCGCCCCGATCATTGAAAGCCTTCACCAGATCGTGGTTTTTGATGCCCCTATCGGTGGCATCCTGGGAATTGATCCTTATGATCCAGTAGTAATAGCCGTCTTCCTTCAATACCCGGTGGTCCTTGATGTCATCGCTCCAGCATTGTTTGGAGTCGCCCATGGTGTGGAAGCTGAAGCGGGGGTGGGGGGAGATCAATTGCAGCGGGTACTTGGCCTTTAGTTCTGTGGTGTGGTGCCCTTCCCAAGAGGGTACGTAGCGCGGAATGGGCGCTCGCTCCTGGTCCTGGGGGTCGAACTTCTTGAGGCTGGAGGACTCGAACTCGATCAGGCCCGAGGTGGTCTGCAGTCCACGCCCGAACTGGTCTTGGGTTTCGGGATGAGGCCCCCAATCCGGGGTGTCCTTCGACCTGTCCTCGGCGAACCACCGAAGGGCCGGGGTGGGCTTGTAGTCCTCCGGCATGGGCACCACGAAGTAGCCCTTGTTAAAGAAATCATCCCATGAGATGTGTTTAGGCAGGTCCGTGCAGTCGAAATACCTCTTGACCCAGTCCAAATCGCTCAGGCCGCCCTCGCTGAAGGCCTCATACAGCCCCAGCCGCTGGGCCAGCAGGCAGAAGATGTCATAATCGGATTTTGACTCTCCCAGAGGCTCGATGCACTTGTGCTGCATGGTAACCACCCGGTGGTTCACCTGGGTGTAGGAATCGGCGATGTAACCCGAGCAGTTGGCGAATTCGCTGATGTCCCAGCGCTCGAAGTTGGTGCAGGCAGGAAGGATGATGTCGGCGAACTTGGCCTCGCCCTCGAACCATATGGATTGGTTCACGGCAAAGGGCAGCCGGTCAGTGCGGTAAGCCTTTACGTAGCGGTTGGTCTCGTTCATGGTGCCTATGAAGGATCCGCCGTAACGGTAATACATCTGAATCTCGGGGTAGCCTTCAGCGGGGTACTTGTATTGATGGAACTGGGACTCGATGGAGGGTCCGCAGAAGCCCTTGCCGCGCCATTCGTATTTGCCATCCAGGATGCACTCGGGGATGCGCAGGCGCGGGATGTGCTGCCCCATGGGCGCATTGATGTTGGAGCGGGTGGGCCGGCAGTTCATGATCTTGGCCCAGCGGTAGCCGGCCGCCGAGTTGTCCACGTTGCAGGCGATGCCTCCCTCGGCGTAGCCCGGAAAGAGGAAGCCGGTGTTGCTTGGCCCGCCCTGCGTGGTGCCCCAGAGATTTATCCCGGGCTTGCCTAGCCCCTGCATGGCGATGAGGCAGACCATAAGGCGCGCCCACTCCGCGCCGGTAGCCGAACGGCAAGCGCTGCCCATGCCGCCGGGGCCACCTGCGGCCAGCATGGTTTTTTTTGAAGCCCATTCCCTGGCCAGGGCTCGGATATCCCGGGCCGGTATGGTGGTTTCCTTTTCGGCCCACTTGGGGGTCTTGGGCTGGCCGTCTTCCTTGCCCAAGATGTAATCCCGCCACTTGTCGAAGCCCTGGGTGCGGGTTGCAATATACTCCTTGTCGTAGAGGTCTTCGGTGATCCAAACATAGGCAATGGCGCAGGCCATGGCGTTGCCCGAGTCCGGCCGGGGGGCGAACCATTTGCCGCCGTAGAGGGCGGCGGTGTGGTTCATGAAAGGATCGATGTGGACCATCTTCACGCCGAGTTCCTGGAGCCACTGGCGCCGCACGGTGCTTTCGAAGGCCGAGTACACCCCGCTTGTGGCTTCCGGGTCGGCGGACCAGAAGACGATCATTTCGCTGTTTTGCATTGCGTCCGACAGCAGATCGTACTGCTCTGGTATGCCCAAACGGTGGCTGAAGCCCCAGTTGTGCATGGCTCCCCAGTGCCAGCCCTCCCAGCTATCGGGATTGTGATCGGCGTAGGTATATCCGACCAAGTCCCAAAACCTCTGATAAGTGCTGATCCGATAGCCGATGTTGCCCCACATGTGGTGCGAGCCGGGGGTGGTTAGGATGGCGGCCGGACCATACTCCCGCTTGATGCGCTTAATCTCGGAGGTGACGATATCCGCCGCCTCGTCCCAGCTGATCCGTTCGTAGCCAGACTCGCCCCGCCGGGTGCAGTTGCGCTTGCCGTTGGGGTCGAAATCCACCCGCTTCATGGGGTGTAGCAGCCTTTTGGGCGAGTAGATAGTTGACCTGAGGTTCAGCGAGTAGGGGGAGATGGTGGTCTTGCGGGGAGGTGAGAAATCCTTGCCCCTGGCCCTGATGACCCAGGACCCGGCGTCGCTGGAATCGAACTCTATCGGCGTCAAACGAACGATGCGGCCATCCTTTACATAGACGAAGACCGGCCCGCCCGTAGTGCCATTGGTCAGTTTTTTGATTTCACCCACGTTCGCTCCTTCTTTCGAGTCTATTTCCGGCCGCACCTTAGCTGCCCCTCTGTGGTCTCGCGGCCCCATTGCGGCGGCCAAGGCGGCCGGCCGGCTGGCCGGCCGACCACCTTGGGTTCACTCTAAAAACAAAACGCCGCCGGTCAGTCCCGCAGAAGGACGAGAGAAAAACTCCGGTCCGAGTTGGGGCGCGCTTGCCTATTCCTCGTCAACTATGGCCACCAGCCTCACCATGGAACCGTCGCCTTTCACCCATCTGATGGGGAAGCCGGCGATGGTCACTCTTTTGCCAACCACCTCGGCGATGTCGCCACCCACGTTCTCCCAACCCATGACGCCGTTGCCCAGCAGGATCTTGTGGCAAGGCTCCCACAGCGGGAAGTCCTCGATCACTTCCCGGCCGATCTCCGCCTTGTATTCAGCGCAAATATCGGGACGCAGGGGACCGGCGCCGTGCGGGCCGATCGCCGTGGCCAGGGGATGATCCAGGGCCTGCTGATCCACTCCCACCGCCTTGACACCCTTTTCCACCAGCCATTCTCCCGCCTCCTTGTAGAGGCCGGGGGAGTAGCAGAAGTAGTCGTCGTTATCCCCGAAGTGCTTGTACCAACCGGTGTGGATGATGACGATGTCGCCCTTTTCGATTTTGGGAGTGGCGTTTTCCAGGTCCTCGGGGGTGATGACCCCCCACTTTCCCTTGGGGATATCCACCACCACCCCGGTACCGTAATATCCTTCCAGGGGGAGTTCATCGGTATATCGCAGCCCCGGCAGCACATGGATGGGCGAATCGGCGTGCGTGGAGCAATGCATGGGAGCTGTGATCCACTGGGTGAGCACCCCATTCCGGGAATGATAGTGGGTGCGTTCGATCCTGATGTCGGGGAAATAAGGCCACAGGGGCGTTTTGTCTCCAAAAGGCTGGCTCAAATCAACCAGCTTGTAACCCTTGCTCATTTTTTAAATCTCCTTCCTTTTGCGCAATAAATTTGCTTGGGCACTCCGGCCGGGTCCTAATTCTGACGGTCCTTGTCGCGCTGCTGCTTCAATTTGTGCATGTGCTTTTCGAACAACGGCCCCTCTACGGCCATTCTCTCGCGCAGGCCGGGGCCTATTTCGGTGTAGTCCTTGCGGTCCACAATGGCCCAGACCGGATGAGGCTCCGCCGGGGGGCATCCCCCCACGAATACGCCATGCTTACGGTACTTTTTCAGGCAATCGCCGTGCAGGATGAGCTTGTCATGCTCCACCCCCTCAGGTATTCCGCTTTTGCGGCCCACCAGGATAGTCACGTCACTGTTCTTGTCGTACTCATCCAATGATTTGAGTTTCTCCAGGGTCAACTGCACCAGGCCCAGGCAACTGCTGCAAGCGCCCTCGGTGTCCAACGTGTACTCCGGATACTTGTCAAAGCCCTCCAGATACGGCAGCCACAGTTCTTTGTAGACATCCTCGATGCTCGGGCCGTGAATCTCGATCTGATCCGGGTCGGAGACACCGATGCCCCTTTCGCGGGCAGGCTCGAAGTAGGCCACCCTGTTCACATCCAGGCCCACCATGCGGCAAACCGTGGCGTCCACCGCCACTGGGTCTCTGCCAGCCACCAAGCAGCCGAAGTCTGTCGGCAGGGTGGCGTGGGGCCCAAAGCCCTCGGACGGGCGGATGAGGTCGGCCAATTGCAGGTCGGGCCTGATGATGGACCACAAATCCATCATGGCCGCGGCCAAGTCGGTCTGGTGCATTTGGTAGTGGACCTTGTCCTGCACCACACCCTTCATGTTCTTCAAAGCGCAGGTGAAGACCATGCTGCAATGCGACTTGAATATGGGCATGTTGATGATGTGCTCGGCCTCCACCAGAAAACGCGGCAGCAGCATGCGGGATATGTCGGATCTGGCGTCCCGGATGGGCATCTTGATCAGGTCTTTATCCTGCTTGATGTCAATGACCTTGTCCACGCCCGCATCTTCGGCGGCCTTGAGAATGCCGCTTACTTCGAAGCACTCCATGGTGTCGCATCCGATGGCCGACGCCTCGGCCAGAATGATCTCCTTGGGGTTGGCCCTGCGGACTTCCCTGATCACTGCGGCGACCAGTTCGGGATTGGTGTTAACACTTGATTCGGGCGGCGCATCATGCCCGGCGTTGGGCTTGAGCACCACGGTGGATTTTGGCTTGATGATATTTTTCACCCCGCCAAACGGCGCCAGAACCTCGTGGACCATTTTCTCCACATCGACGCCTTTAGCGATGGAAACGATACTCTTAGGCAAAGCTAAACTCCTTGTGTTTCACGCACCTCACGATGGACAGAGATGGCGCGTTTGGACCGCTGGTTCAGATGGAATGGAGGGGGGCATGCCTCACCTATCCATTCTCCGTCCGCCAACAACCCCTGGCAGCGGCCTATCATTTTCCCGGCTCACCGCCGAAGCCTAGGAAATGGGTTGAATTGCCCCGGTTAGGGGGATATTGGGATGCTGTCTGTTGTAAACGATGTCCAAGGCCCAGGGAAACTGCTTGCCCTTGACCCACTGGCCCCCCACCAGCGGGGTGCGGCTGTAGTTTTTCTGGTTGAATTTGATGGGTCCGACCATGGTCGCCAAATCGGTGGCCGCGATGGCCCGGCGCAGCTTATTTTTTTCCAGCGAGCGCGCCCGCTTCAGGGCGTTGGCCGCAATTTCGAGCGCTGCGTATTTAAACCCTATCGGTTGGGTCCATTGCCTGCCGGTGGCCTTGGTCCAGGCATCGCAAAGCCCTTTGGCGCTCTCCCCGGTGAGCGAAGACTTGAAGGGGTGGTAGGGGCTCCACCACACCTCGGTCGCCAAATGATTGGCCAGGTTGCCGCCCAGGGCCTCCACGGCCGAGGGGAAAAGAGTGGCCCTGCCGATGGTGGCCACCTTGGGGGCAAAACCCATCTGGTGGGATTGGCGCCAGCAGGTGATCCAGTCGGGCGGTATGACGTTGCCCAACAGAATCTCCACCTTTTCCCGTTTCCAGGCGCTGATAAAGGAGCTGAAGTCCTGGTGGCCGTATGGGAAACGCCCCAGGTCCACCACCTTGTAGCCCATGCCGGGCAGCATGCTGCCGAAGATATTGGTGAAGGAGACTCCATCGGGGTCGTTGTTCATGACGAAACCCACCACCTTGTTGGTGGGGATCTGCTCCCACATACCTATATAGACGGGGGCGAAGTCCAGTTTTGTGGACCAAAAAGAGTGGAAGGACCATTTGTAGGGGCCGCCTTCCAACCAATTTTCCAACGGCGCGTCCAAGGCTATGCAGGGAATCTGGTACCTTTCGCAGATGGCCGTCACCGGATTCACGGTGTTGGGCGTGTGCAGGGCGATCATCAGGTCCACCTTGTCGTGGACGATGAGCCGCGAGGCTGCTTCCGCAGCCTTGGTGGGGTCACTTTCGGTGTCCACCATTTTAATTTTTATGGGAAGCTTCTTGCCCGCCTCCTCGATATAGATGCCGCCGTCCTTGTTGATTTCGGCCAGCACCCTCTCTTCGACCCAGGGCGAAGCCTCCCCAAATGGAGCGATGGGGCCGGTGGATGGATTGGGCCGGCCCACTAGGATGTAGTCACGGCCGGAGGCACGGGCCCGGCTGGCCAAGCCGGTCAGCCCTGTGGCAGAACCCGCAGCAACGGCGGCCCCCAGAGCGGCTTTTTTAATGAATGATCTTCTGTTTAAGCCTTCTCGCTTTGGTTCCTTTTTGTTGACATCGCGCATAATATCCCCTTCTTCCCCCATTAATGGCATCTTCACCTTTTTACACTTGGTTTGGTGCCCGGCTTCGGGCGGTACAAACAACGGTTATGGGCCTCTCTTTGCCCCCCGGACCGGCGGGCGATTGGGCTCCTGGAGCGCGCTGTCTTTGCCCAAAACCATGGGCTGTGTTTTGATCCGCATCTCCCCGCCCTAGTCAACCCACAGCGGCAAGGCGACCGATTTTACCTTTGGGAATAGTAGAAAAAATTCCCCCCAAAACCCCTACCGGATGCCCCCCCACCCCTGTCATCCGTCGTAGCCCAACTGGCGAGAAAATTTTGCCGTCAGGTATCTCAGAGATTCCTCGACGCACTTTTCCTTTTTCTCGTCAAAGCGAACCGATGGGATACCCACCACAATGGCCGCGATGGCCACCTCCGTGAAATCGAATATCGGCGCGGCCATGGCGACAATGCCCTCTTGCAGTTCCTGGCGGCTATAGGCGATGGCCCCGTTGCGTATATTTTTTAGCTCTAGGCGCAGTGCCTCCGGCGAGGTGAGGGTGTATTTGGTAACCGGAATCATCTCCACCGAGCCGAGATAGGTGTTTATCTCCTCCTCCGAACGGTGGGCCAACAAGGCCTTGCCGGCCGCCGTGGCATAGAGGTGGTTTCTTTCACCAATCTGCATGGCCCGCATGAGCGATTGCGGGCTGTTCTCCCTCCCCACAATGATTTGGTAGCGTTGGTTTAGCACCGCCAAGGCAGATGATTCTTGGGTGTCAATAGTTACCTGCCGTAAAAAAGGCTGCCCCAGGCTAACTACATCCAACCCGGCGCGGTAGCGGCCGGCCAAAACCAGCAACTGTGGACCCAGGCTATAGCGTTTTCCCTCCTCGTGGAAAGCGAGGTACTGACGCTTAACCAAGTTGACCAGCAAGGCCGACAGGCTGCTCTTTGGAATGTTTAGCTTGGCCGCGATCTCCGCGTGAGTGAGACCTTCGCGGGCATCTCCCACCGCTTCTAATATGTCTATGGCCCTGTCTGCTGATTTAACCATGGCTCCCTGCCAACCTGTAAAATTCTCATATGCGAACTTACATCTCTGTATAGAACCTACATTCCGCCTCATTCAGTTGTCAAGAAAAAAGGGGGCGGGCCGTTCCCGGATACACACCCGGAGGCAGGTGCCGACAGCGAAAAAGAAACGCCATCTTTTATTGTTTTACAACTATAGATTATAATTATAAATATATCACAAATCTCCGCGTAGACGCTTTTGGCGCCTCTTTCGTGGCAAGGGGTGCTGGCCCAGCAGTCAGGCCTGGCCCGCCTGCCTAACATCCCAGGAACCGGATGCCCCGCCAGGAAGTCATCCCCTGGGCCCAGTCTAGAGCATCATTGTCATCTATTTGTTTTGTATATATTTAATAGCCACGAGCTCATTTATATGCCAGCATAAAACCTAGCCAGTCCTATCCCCCGCCGAGCCACCTCGGCCGCCAGCCGCTCCGCCAGCCTCAAAATGCCATATTTTATACTTGACATCTTAAAAGCCGGCGGATTAGTTTATATAGCGAGACGTTAGTTCATATATGTGAACCAATAAGCAGGGGTTACGCTCCACCCCCGCTTGGCAAAGCCAGGGGCCGCGCTTTAGCACCGCCGGCAAGGCGCAACCTCCAGCTTAACCTGTCTTCCAGGTTAAGGAGATGAACCTGGGGCCTAAAAGGAGCGCGTTTGTCAGCCCCTAGGCGTTTTTGGGTTTGCCGGGCAGATTGTCTAGGCGCAACCGCCAGCAACCTAAAACTATCGCTGGCGAAACAACTATTGGAAGCCTTGCGGCCCGCTAGCGTTGAGACGATGCAGTTGTCGCCGCGGATAGCCGCCCGGTTTCGCCAGGGGCCAATGTTTGTCAATCTTTGCAATTTAGTGACGGGCTGGAAAAAGAGGGAGGAGAAAAGCAAGTGGGCAAGTTGAAACAAATGCTAATTTCGGGGGTGCTTCTCGCGTGCGTTGTGGTCTTGGGGGCGTTGCCTGCAGGGGCCATGGGCCATTATCCCCCAGGCGGTGAGGGCGTAAGGGCGGCCACCGTGCCACCGCCCGGTTTCCACTACCGGACTTACGGTGTATTCGTCAATTCCGACAAATTGATGGATAACAACGGCGACGAAATGAAGATTGGCTTTGACCTAAACAAGTTCGTGTGGGTCAACAGATTCGTGTACATAACTGACGTCAAGATCCTGGGCGCCGACTTCGGCGTGCATGTACTCATACCGACTGCCAACACAAACATTGAGATTGCGGCGGCGGGCATTGATGAAAGTCATTGCGGGTTGGGCGACATCGTCGTCGAGCCGTTTGTCCTGGGATGGCATGGAGCCCGCTATGACGGCTCCTTTGCCTTGGCCGTAGTCCTGCCCACCGGCGACTACGATACTGACAACCCCGCCTCTCCTGGCCTGGGATACTGGACCGGCCTGTTGACTTTCGGCGGCACCTATTACTTTGACGATGCGAGAACCTGGTCGGCCTCACTCCTCAACCGCTTGACTTGGAACAGCGTTCAAGAGGACACCAACATCACGCCTGGTGTGGAGTGGGTGGCCGAATGGGGTGTGGGCAAGGACCTTAAGGCCAGCGACAGCCTGATTATCACCCCCGGCGTCCGAGGCCACGTTTACATGCAATTGAGCGAGGACGATGGTGCCAACGCCACGGACAATTTGAGCCGCGCATTCGGAATCGGGCCCGAGATCAACTTCTTTTGGTTGACTCACCTGCTACAGATCAACTTCGCTTTTGTACAAGACTTCGGTGTCGAGAACGAAGCCGAGTGCCAACAGTTCGTTGTGACCGTAACCAAGTCTTTCTAGGAAGGCAGCTTTTTAGCGGCAACCGGCCAGCGGCCTCTATTGGGGGGCCTGTCCGCACGCGCGACAGGGCATTTGAAATGTTTATGTTGGCCTTGTTTCGGGGCCACGAGGCAAGGCTGGCTGGTTGCCGCAAATTTAGAAACGGTGTTAAGCCCAGGTATCGATTAATTAGCCCAAGAATTAAAAATATTCAGCCGCATACATTTGTGCAAGACGGTAACGCTGATTGGCAACAAAAACGATGATGGAAATTGCAGAACCAACGTTAAAAAATGCATCAAAATCACTAGCAGATTGTTGAGAAAGTCACCGATTTTAGCTGCTTCACATTAAATCGGTTCAACCGAGGAGGGCCGGATGCGCGGAGTAGAACAAAAACAGGGAAGCCTGCCGTGTTTGTTGCCGCCTGACCAGCGGGTTTCTCCCGTGAAGTTTTCGCAAGTGGTCGGCCGCGCCCGGGGCGAGAAGCATTGCGATTACACGAACGTTCGGCCACCGATCGCGAGGCGCGGCTGATGCGCAAGGGTAGGGGCAAGGATGCCAAGCGTTCCTACTGCCTGAAAGACCTGGTTGATTTCAGGGCTGCCCAGGCCGCCGGCACGGCTGATAGGACTCTAGCAAAAAACGCCAAGCCAAGGCCCGGCGCTCTGTTTTTCAACAGTCTGCTAGCGATATTAACTTTGAGCTGACCTAATGATCTTTTGTAGGATGGCATTTGGCTCGAGCATGGCCTTTGGCGGATTCTGTATGACCAAAGGCCTAGGCGCGCCGGTTGGACTAGCCGCCAATCGCGGCCCGCAGCGGGCATCCCGGGGTTTCCCCGGCAGTTACGTCCGGCTGCATTCATCTAGACAGACAATTACACCCGCGGGAACTGGGAAACATGCCTGACATTCTGGTTGTTAAAAGCCTGGAAAAGTATTTCGGCCATCTCTTGGTGGTCAGCCAACTATCTTTTGAAGTGAGGCAAGGCGAGATACTGGGCGTGTTAGGCCCCAACGGGGCGGGCAAGACGACCATGTTCAATCTCATCACAGGAACCCTCAAGGCTGACGGTGGCTCCATAATCTTTAACGGTGTGGACATCACCCGCGAGTCTCCCGCCCGGCGCTGTCGCCAGGGCATCGGGCGCACCTACCAGATACCACGTCCCTTCGAGAACATGACCGTATATGAAAACCTGCTGGTGGGGGCGGTACACGGGGCCGGCATGAGGGAAAAGCATGCCGCACCGTTTGCGATGGAGGTGCTGGAGTTGATTCGCCTGTTGCCAGAGAAGGACAAATTGGCAGGAGGACTATGTCTGTTGGACCGCAAAAGGCTTGAGTTGGGCAGAGCCCTGGCCACCCAGCCGCGCCTGCTTCTCATTGACGAGGTGGCCGGCGGTCTAACTGAAAATGAAGTGGAGATGTTGCTGAAGGTCGTCAAGGAGATCCAACACAGAGGCGTCTCCATCGTTTGGATCGAACACATCCTGATGATGCTGTCGGAGGGCGTGGATCGTCTTTTGGTCCTGGACGGGGGCCGCCGTCTGCAATGCGGCGACCCTCGTCACGTCATGAACTCACAAGATGTGATGGAATGCTACCTGGGATCGGAGGAAGACTAGTGCAACGCGAGTTGGCACTCAAGGTCGATAATATCAACGTATTTTACGGGGAGTTCCACGCTCTTTGGGACGTTTCATTGGAGGTGGAGCCCCAGCAAATCATATCGGTTATTGGCACTAACGGCTCCGGCAAATCCACCCTGCTCAACGCCATAGCAGGTCTGCTGCAGCCCAGAGGGGGAGATGTCGAGCTTTTCGGCGAAAAGATCAGCGGCATGCAGCCCCACCAAACCGTGGTCCGGGGCGTGTCCCTGGTCCCGGAGGGCAGAAGGGTCTTCGGGCGCCTGACGGTCTATGAAAATCTGATCATGGGCGCCTACACCCCCAGGGCCAGGAAGCGCCGATCAACTGTATTGAGAATGGTCTATGATCTGTTCCCCCGGCTCCATGAGCGGCGCAACCAATTGGCCAGCACTATGAGCGGTGGTGAGCAGCAGATGCTGGCCATCGGCCGGGCGCTGATGTCAGAACCCAAACTTTTATTGTGCGATGAGATATCGCTAGGCCTGGCGCCGCTGATCATCAAGGACATCTACAAAAAGCTGGAGGAGATCAACCGGCAAGGCGTGGCCATCTTGTTGGTGGAGCAGGACATAAACCGCAGCCTCAAGGCTTGCCAATATGCCCACGTGATGCTGGAGGGAAAAGTGGTGCTGTCAGGCAATCCCGCTTCCCTCACCTTGGAAGAGGTAAAAAGGGCCTACTTTGGCGTTTGATACGCTGCAGCGGGGCCGCCATCGGGCTCCACAGCCACTGGAAGAATTATGATAGACCTCGCGCAACCAATAATTAATGGGCTCTTGTTGGGCGGTTTGTACGCCGTTATCGCCTTGGGCCTGTCCACGATTTTCGGAATCGTCAGGGTAGTGAACCTGGCCCACGGCGACATGGTGATCCTGGGGAGCTACCTTAGCCTGGCCTTCTGCATGTGGCTGGGCCTTAATCCCCTGTGGACCATCTTGCTGGTCGCGCCGATCATGTTCTGCGTCGGCTTCTTGATCCAGAGCGTGCTGTTCAACCGGGTACTGGGTAAGGGCATGGAGCCGCCGCTGTTGATGGCCTTTGGGATATCCATCATTGTTCAGAACTTTCTGCTCTTGGTATTCACCAGCGATGCCCGCGCCCTAAAATCCGACCTAAGCATGATGACCATTTCGCTCGGTGAGATAAACATCTCGCTCTTATATCTGTTGAACTTCCTCATCGGATTGGCCGTGATCTTGGGGCTTAGGCAATTTTTCCGCAAGACCTTCCTGGGTCGAGCCATTCGGGCGGCATCCGACGACGTCGTGGCCGCTAAATTGGTAGGGGCCAACACCTCCAGCATCTATGCCTACGCCATGGGAATCGCCGCGCTCACCGCTGCGGTGGCCGGAGTATTGGTGGGCATGACCTTCATCTTCTATCCTCACACAGGCCCCCAATACTTGATCATCGCCTTCGGGGTGGTGATCATCGGCGGCCTGGGCAGCATAAAGGGCACCTTGGTCGGAGGGTTCATCCTGGCCATGGCCCAATTGCTGGGAGCTCATTTCTTCGGGCCGGGCTACCAACTCCTGTGCGGCTACATGGTGTTGCTCATCGTCTTGGCAATTAGGCCGAACGGCATCTTTGGAAAGGCATAAACCCATTATGAAGGATGTTATTTGCCGGTCCAGGTTGGTCTGGATGGGGGTTTTGACAGCGGCTCTGGGCACTGTACCCCTATGGGGCTCCGATTACCTGGTTTTGTTTTTCTTCCTTTTTTGCCTATATCTCACCGTCGCGCAGATGTGGAACCTCCTGGCCGGCTATTCCGGGCTCATTTCCCTGGGCCAGCAGGTGTTTTTGGGCATCGGCGGCTACTCCGTGGCCGTTATGGGCAACTATTACGGGCTCAACGTTTTGTTGAGCATACTTGCCGGTGGCTTTTTCTCCGTGCTGCTGGCCCTGTTCATGTCCCTGTTCATCTTTAGGATGAAGGGAGTCTACTTCTCCATCGGCACCTGGATATTCGCCGAGATCCTGATGATATGGTTCAGCAACTGGAGCTTTGTCAAGTACGGCACCGGCTTGTTCATCAAGACGAACCCACCGCTTTCCACGAACGAGACTTTCTACATCGCCTTTGTGCTGGGCGTGGGCTCGGTGGCGCTGGTCTACTTCATCATGCGCTCCCGGCTGGGTCTGGGCCTTATGGCCATGCGCGACAACGAGGACGTCTCCGAAACCATGGGAGTACAGGTCTTCCGCTACAAGCTCTACTGTTTTCTGATCGCCGCCTTCATAACCGGCATGGCGGCCGGCGTCTTCTACATCTTTCAGGTTTTTGTGCAGCCCTACAAGGCTTTCTCCATAGACTGGACGGTCAAGCTGGTGTTCATCGTTATCATCGGGGGCATCGGCACCATTGAAGGTCCCATAGTGGGGGCGCTTATCTTGGTGTTCCTGTCCCAGGTCCTGGCCGACTACTTTTCGGTGAGCCTGCTCATCCTGGGGGCCATAGCCATTGCCGTGATTCTGCTGGCCCCCAAAGGCATCATGGGTACCCTGCAGGCAAAGCTAGGTTTCGAAATACTTTCGCCTCGCCGCAAATAGGCGGGGCTATCGCCTGCTGGGCGTTGCGCGCTAACCATGGCCAAGACAGGGCGGCGGCACACCGCGGCCCGGAGGAAAAAATGCGCAAGGTAATCCACACCTCACGCAGCCATATTGTTCGCGAGGAGGGCCCCACCCGACTTACCACCATTGAAGGGTTTTCCGGGGAGGTCCGTTACGGACTGCATGGCGGGATCAAGAAATTCTACAAAGCGGAGGCACGTGAGGAGCACCCGGCTACCTTGGACCACATCGTCAGCGCCATCGGCGCTTGAATGATGGGGACACTGGCCACGGCGCTGGCCAGCAAGGGCATCATCACCACCAGTGAAACCTATATGGCGGATGTGGAGGGGGACATCGAGGATATCGGCGGAGTGCTCAAGATCACCCGGATTCGCGTGAATTACACGATCGTGGCTCCCAAGGGCAGTTCCGCCGGGATACGGCAGACCATGGCCGCTTATCTGAAAAATTGTCCGGCCGCCCAAAGCGTCATGGGCTGCATCCAAATTATGCACCAGGCGGAGATACGCGAGATGTAGACATGAGGCGCCGCCGCTGCTGAACCGGGCCGGGGCTCGCGGCCTCGCTGTCGATGGCGGAAATTGCCGGCGCCACGGGGGAAACCATTCGCAGGGGGGAACAACGTCTAGGTCGAGGGCTGTTCAGCCCCGGGGGCGAGGTGGCGGTACTAGCCCTTGCTTCGATCGGTCTGGGCGGAGTCTGTCAGCTACCCCAACCGTAACCAAACTGCCGTGTACATGGCCTCAAAGGTCAGCGATATGCTCACCGGCCAAGTGCTCCATTTTGGACACGAGCACAGTGGCCCGCACAACGAGAGGGAAGAGTATGGCCCCCAGTTTTGACAACATCAGTTCCGTCGCCGTAATCGGAGCGGGCTTGATGGGACACGGATTGGCCCAGATATTCGCCGCCCATGGCTGCCGGGTCCGGTTGCAGGACGTTCGCCAAGAAGCTCTGGCGTTGGCGCGGGAAAGCATTCGCGCCAATATGAGTCTCATGGCCCAGGGTGGCCTGGGCCGCGCCGAAGAAATTGAGCCCGCCCTGGCCATGATTCAAACCACCACGGAGCTAGAGGAGGCGGCGGACGGCGCTCAATTTGTAGTGGAGGCGGTCAACGAAAACCTCGAACTGAAACAAATGATATTCCGTAGGCTGGACCGCATCTGCCCCGCCGAGACTATCCTGGCCACCAACACCTCGGTGATCAGCATAAGTGAGGTGGCGGAAAAAGCCCGGGGCCGGGACAGGATCGTGGGGACACACTTCTGGAACCCGCCCTATCTGGTCCCCCTGGTGGAAGTCATTCGGGCCAGGGACACCTCAGAGCAGACCATGGGAATCACCCTGGCATTTTTGGCTCGGGTAGGCAAGCACCCGGTGAGGGTGGAAAAGGACGTGCCGGGCTTTGTGGGCAACCGCTTGCAGCACGCCCTGTGGCGCGAAGCGATCTCCATTGTGGAGCACGGCATCGCCGAGCCCGCGGTGGTGGACGAGGTCATCAAGTTCGGCTTCGGCGTCAGGCTGCCGGTGTTGGGCCCTCTGGAAAACGCCGACCTGGCCGGTTTGGACCTCACCCTGGCCATCCACGACTACATTCTTGAGCACCTCGATCGTTCCACCGAGGCATCCTCCCTTCTGCGAAGAAAGGTGGACCATGGAGAATTGGGTTTCAAGAGCGGCGTGGGATTTCAAACGTGGTCGCCTGAGGCCATAGCCGAAGTTCGGCGCAACCTACAGGAGCACCTGATCCGGTGGAACCGCGAGCAAGGGGCCTCCCAGAGATGACTGCCGAGAGAAGCGATCCCTTTCTTGACCAAGAAACCGACCCGATCATCACAAGCCTTGGGTGGCCCCGGCCGGCCCGAGGCAAAACGGAGAAGTCAGGCATGCAACCTTTGATCCTCACCGCCGCCATCACAGGCGCGGCTACGGTACCCACTCTCACCCCCTATCTGCCGCACACCCCCCAAGAGATCGCCGACTCGGCCGTGGAAGCCGCCCAGGCCGGCGCGGGCATCGTACACATCCACGCCCGCCGACCCGAGGACGGAGCGCCCTCGGCCCATCCGGACCACTTCCGCGAGATACTGGTTTCCATCAAGGAACGTTGCGACGCGGTGATCAACATCACCACCGGCGGTTCGCCGACTATGCCGGTCCAGGAGCGGGCGGCCAACGTGGGCGTCTTTGCTCCGGAGATGTGCTCCTTCAACCTGGGCTCCATCAACTTTGCGCTGCATCCGCCGCTCAAGAAAATAAAAAAGTGGCGCTATGAATGGGAGCCCGAGTACCTGGAGATGTCCAAGGACTTCGTGTTTAAAAACACCTTTTACGACTTCGAGCATCTTTGCAACCTAGTCCGGGAATACAACTGCAAGCCCGAGCTGGAGATATACGACGTTGGCCACCTCTACAACCTGGCGTATCTGGTGAAGGAGGACATGCTGCGGCCGCCCCTACACCTGCAATTCGTAATGGGCGTTCTGGGCGGCATCGGCACCATGCCCGAAGATCTCACCTTCCTGCACCGGAAGGCCTGCACCCTCTTCGGCGAAGACAAGTTCACATGGTCCATCTGCGGCGTGGGCTCTGCCCAGTTCAACCTGGCCCCGGTGGCCTTGTCCTTGGGCGGCCACGTCCGGGTGGGGCTGGAAGACAACATCTATATAAAGCCGGGCCAACTTGCCAAATCCAACGCCGAATTGGTGGAAAAGGCCAAGTGTTTGGCATCAGAGTACAACCGCCCCTTGGCCGGGCCCCGGCAGGTCAGGGAGATGCTGGGACTTAAGGGCATTGATCAGGTGAGTTACTAGAAACCATTTTTAATCAAGGATGCGGGACGGCAGCTTCTGTCAGCCATGCCGCCCCTTCTGCCAAATTAAGCAGGGCGAGAACATGAAACTTTCGGTGATACTTTACAGCATCTATCAAATGCTCAAGCGCACCGCGCGCAAGCACCCCTCCTTCCGCGCCCGCCTGCACGAAAAGAACTTCACCGCCCAAATAAAGGTGCTGGAGCATACAGAAGGCAGGTATTACGTCTTCCGGGATGGCAAGCTGAGTTCCCACTCCGGGGTGCGACCCAACCCGGACATCACCCTTACTTTCAGCCAATCGGCCCTGGCCGCCAAACTGCTCATGCCGCCTCACGACCAGCTGGCGCGCATCAACGCCATGAAAAACTTCCACATGGGCGCCGAGGGCCCCGATGAATTGGTGCAGTGGTTCATGGAAACCATGAGCCAAATGATGTCCCTGAGTTGGAAATACGGGACCGACATGGGGGGTGGGGTCATCCGCTACACCAACGGTAGCCCCGGCGGCCCGATGTTTGTCTATGTCAAGGACGGCAAGATTCTGCGCATCACCCCCATCGACTTCGACGACAGCGACGCCAAATCCTGGACCATCCAGGCGCGGGGCAAAAGCTTCACTCCCCAGCGCAAAACCACCCTCTCGCCATATTCCTTCGCCTGGAAATCGATGGTCTACTCACCCAACCGGATTCTGTATCCCATGAAGCGCGTTGACTTCGACCCCCATGGCGAGCGCAACTGCCAACAGCGGGGCATCTCGGGTTACGAGCGCATAAGTTGGGACGAGGCTCTTGATATCGTTGCCAGCGAGATTAAGCGCGTCAGGCGGGACTATGGCCCCGGGGCCATCCTCGGCAGTTCGGGCTCACACCACACCTGGGGCAACATCGGCTACTACCTGAGCTGCCGCACGCGGTTCATGAATCTCATAGGCTGGACGCCGGTGCTGCACAACCCCGATAGCTGGGAGGGTTTCTACTGGGGGGCCATGCACCACTGGGGCCACAGCATGAGGCTGGGGGCGCCGGAGGTGTACGGCACCGTGGAGGACTGCCTCAAGGAATGCGAGATGATTGTGTTCTGGTCCAGCGACCCGGAGTCCACCGCCGGGGTCTATGGGGCCATGGAAGGCTCCGTCCGGCGGCAGTGGCTTAAGGACTTGGGCATAAAAATGGTGCATATCGACCCATACTACAACCACACCGCCGCCTGGTTGGGTGGCAAGTGGATCGCCCCGCGGCCGGCCACGGGCAACGCCATGGCGCTGGCCATAGCCTATGTCTGGATCACCGAAGACCTCTATGACAAGGAGTATGTGGCCAAACGCACCTCCGGTTTCGACCAGTGGAAGGATTATGTCCTGGGCAAGGAAGACGGCGTCCCCAAGACCCCGGAGTGGCAGGAGGGGGAAACCAATGTCCCGGCCAAGGACGTCCGGGCCCTGGCCCGGGAGTGGGCCGCCAAGAAAACCTATCTCGCCTGCGGAGGCGGCGCGGCGGGCGTGGGCGGCGCCGCCCGTTGCGCCACCGGCAACGAGTGGGCCCGAGCCATGGTGTGCTTGATAGCCATGCAGGGGCTGGGCAAGCCGGGGATAAACATCGGCAACATGCAGTGCGGCTCACCGGTGGACGTACGTTTCTTCTTTCCCGGCTACGCCGAGGGCGGCATGTCCGGCGACCTGGAGAACACCGGCCTGAGCATAAACATGTACCAGCGCATGCCCCAGCTCCCCTCCATGAACACTTCAAAGCAGGTGGTGCCCAGGCTCAAACTGCCCGAGGCTATCCTGGAGGGCCACTGCGAAGGCTATCCCACCGACCCCAAGACCATTGAGGGCCAATTCCAGAAATACGAGTACCCTGCTCCGGGCCACTCGCCCATCCAGATGTACTATAAATACGGTGGCTCCTTTTTCGGCACCATGAGCGACACCAACCGCTACGTCAAATCCTACCGCACCGACAAGCTGCCATTTGTGGTCAACCAGTCCATATGGTTCGAAGGCGAGGCCAAGTTCGCCGACATCATCCTGCCGGCCTGCACCAACTTCGAGCGCTGGGACATCGGCGAGTTTGCCAACTGCGGGGGTTATGTTCACCACAGCTTCACCCAATGCAACCACCGGGTGATCACCATGCAGCACAAATGCATCGAACCGTTGGGCGAATCCAAGAGCGACTACCAAATATTCCTGGAACTGTCTCAGCGGCTGGGGGTGGCGCTTCTCTTTTCCGAGGGCATGACCGAGTTGGACTGGTGCAAGCAGCTTTTCGACGGCACCGATCTGGCTGGCGTCACCTCCTGGAAAAAGTTCCTGCGCAAAGGGTACTATGTGGTCCCCGCTCCGCCCGAGGAACTAAGGGCCCCCTGCTCCTACCGCTGGTTTGCGGAAGGGCGGCCCAAGGACGTGCCGGAGCTGGGCCCCCTGCCGGCGGACTACAGCGAGGGCTTCGGCCATGGCCTTCAGACCCAGTCGGGCAAGCTGGAGTTCGTGTGCTCCAGCCTGGAGCGCTATGCCCCCGACGACCCCCAGCGGCCCACCATGACCAAGTACATCCCATCCTGGGAGGGGCACCACACCCAAGATTTGTACCGGCGCTATCCCTTGCAGCTCATATCCCCACACCCCCGCTTCAGCTTCCACACCATGGGCGACGGCAAGGACAGCATCGTTAACGACGTCAAGGATCACCGCATACTAATCGACGGCTACTTCTACTGGATCGTCCGAATCAACAGCACGGACGCCGCAAATCGGGGCATAGTAAACAACGAACTGGTCAAGGTGTTCAATGACCGGGGCGCGGTCATCTGCGCGGCCCAAATAACCGAGCGCCTGTCACCGGGCACCATCCACTCCTACGAGTCATCGGCCGTATACGACCCAGTGGGCGAGCCTGGAAGTTCGCCGGACCGTGGAGGCTGCATCAACCAACTGACCCCCGCGCGGACCATAATTGACAAGTCGCACGCGGTAGCCTCCAACTCCTGCCTGGTGCAGGTCGTCAAGTGGGACAAGGAGCAAGCTTAAAATGAAAAAGTGGCACCTGATCATCGACGTCGAAAAATGCGAAGACTGCAACAATTGCTTCTTGGCCTGCAAGGACGAGCACGTCGACAACGACTGGCCGGGCTACTCATCCCCGCAACCCAGACACGGCCACCGCTGGATCAACATCCAGCGCAAGGAGCGGGGCAAGTATCCCATGGTCGATGTGGCTTACTTGCCCACGCCCTGCATGCACTGTGAGCAGGCGCCTTGCGTGGCAAAGACGGGCGGCGACGCGGTGTATCAGAGACAGGACGGCATTGTGCTTATTGATCCGGTGAAGGCCAAGGGCCGCAAAGACCTGTTGGGGGCTTGCCCCTACGGCGCCATCTACTGGAACAAGGATCTGGATATCCCGCAAAAATGCACTTTTTGCGCCCACCTGCTGGATGAGGGCTGGAAAGAGCCCCGTTGCGTGGGAGCCTGCGCCACCGGGGCCATCCGCGCCCTGCTCATCACGGACGAGGAGATGCGCACCACCGCCGCCGCCGAGGGACTGGAGGTGCTGCATCCGGAGTACGGAACAGCCCCGCGTGTTTACTACAAAAATCTGCACCGCTTCAACAAGTGTTTCCTTGGTGGCAGCGTAGCGGTCATGATCAACGGCCGGGAAGAGTGCGCCGAAGGCGCCAAAGTGCGTCTGAACAATGGCCCTTTGGTAACGGAGACCACAACCGATTGTTTCGGCGACTTCAGGTTCGACAACCTGGAAAGGGGCGGAGCCACCTACCTGCTGGAGATAACCCACCGCGACTACCAAAGCAAGGGGCTTGCAATCGACCTGGAGCAAAGCGTCACCCTGGGCACAATAACGCTTGTCCAAATCGCAGCGTAGCGATTATGCGCGTCGTTTAAAGTTCCTTTTGAGGGGCCCGTCAAGACAGGAGTGGATCAAACTAGAATTGATTAGTGAGTATCTTTTTGGATTGCCCAGGAGGCCCCTTAAAAGGGCTTCGTGGGCAATCATCAAATAGGTGGCTTTGCTGCTTTACGGGGGGAGTGGACAGGACTCTCACAGGTAGCCAGCCGCGCGATACAGATCCAACTGGGGCGGCACCCCCACTCCAACACAGATGAACGGCTCCGGATCGCCCCCACCTGGGTGTCTGGTGCCGTGTGTGACGCCACGCGGCGCAAGCAAAAGGTCGCCCTGGTTCATTGGGTACCAGCCGTCAAAGCAGTAACCCTCCCCCCGCCCCCTAAAAGCCAGAACCATGTCTGCGGAGGCGGGGTGGGAGTGCTCTCTGAAAGCCATGCCCGGGGGATGAATCGCCTTGTGCAGGCTCATCTTGTGGGAGCCGGTCTTGGGCCAAACCACGAAACGCATTTCCGCACCGTAACCGGTGAAGAGCGCACCTTGTTCCACGTTGGTGATTATCCCCTCGCTGGCGGGGGGGGGCGTTTTCTCCTTCAGGCAATCGGCAGGCGTCGCCAGCCGACTTTGATCCTCGGATGCCTGATCCGGGGCGGCGCCAAGAGCGCCGTTGCGAAGGGCCATTCCCACTTGCCAGTTGTAGCAGACTAATTCACGATCGCTGCCGGTCCGGTTCCTGGTTCCATGTCTGATGCCCTCCGGGGCGAAAATAACATCACCTTCGCCCACCTCGAACCAAGCGTCGCCTAAAAAAGCTTCGCCGCAGCCCTGGAATACCAGCATGATATCGTCCGAGTGGGGATGAATATGCACGGCTAAGGTTTGGCCCGGCTCGTGGTGTATTATCTGGCATTTGATGGATGTTGTGCCGGTGTCCATCTTAACCAACGGGGTAGTGCGACACCCAAAAACTTCTTCACTCTCCATGGCGGCGGGAATGATAATAGCGCCCTTGGTTGCCGTTTTTGACAGGTCCGTCATTCTCTATCCTTATTGATGGGCTGATTCAGGCTTAACCATTATTGAGCTATTTCACCAGGCCGCTGACCCCCAACCGGTAAACTGGCATGCCAAAACCAGGGCTCCGCAGTTAAGTACTCTATATGCTAAGATATTCTAATGCATCTTCTTTAAAAGGACGTTTTAGATTGTCTTTGCACACCCAGGGCAAAGAGCCTTTACATGGGGCCACCACACTATCCTTAAGTTGAACCAACTCGGTGTTTGCGCCAGCTAGGGCGGCTCCTTCCAAGCCGACTGAGACCAATTGGTTAGCATGCCCTTTTGGGTTTGGGCTGCCGACAAGCCCGATCACTGTTAAATCTTTGATCATGAATTTTCCCTAACAGTTGATCCGTATTATTTGAAGAAATGGTGCTAGGCCTCAGTGTCGGCTGCCATGATAACATGGCTGTGGGTGGTGGCCGAAATGGATTTGGCCATGTTTAAGATGCTTTTAACTCAACTCGAAGCGATCTGAATCTTTCCCCGTTTTTGTGGACACGTAGTTAAGCAGCCATCTTGATCATCGCATACTGAATCGCCCCGGGATTGCCGGAGACTCCATTACTTGAGAGGATGGAGTCATGTCCAAGCAAATCAGATATTCCCCAGAGGTTAAGGAGCGGGCGGTGCGGATGCTCCTGGAGCACCAGGATGAGCACCAAACCTAGTG
>JAHJPG010000129.1 GCA_018819925.1 Pseudomonadota bacterium | reverse complement strand
TTTATTAATACTAAGTATTAATAAAATAGATTAACATGGCTTATTTTAATTTAAATTCATTGCGTAAAACTTCACCAAGATGCCGTGAAAAGCGAATAGCGGTTCTGTAGTCCATATGGATGCCGTCATAGGTGGCATAAGCCTGTTCATTGACTTTGAGCCAGGAGCCTCCGGCGCCATTGAATCGCCTGGCGAAATCATGGAAATCAAGACCGCTGAATTGATCCTCCACGTAGCGAATGTGTCTATTGCTGGGGGGGCGATAACCGTAAACCGATATGCCCTCTTGGCGGAAATCGGCAACCGTGGTCAACAGTTCATCCACCATGCGCATGTCCACCCGCTTGCGCCGCGCCAATTTATCGGCCGCTTTTTCGTATTTCTTTTGGCGCTTGCTTATCGGCAGGGACGCCTCCCAACCGTCTGCGTGGTAGCTGTTCAAAGGAAGGCCCCGGGACAGGTTTAGGACGTTGCGCGCATTGGTCTTGATTAAGGCCTTGCCGGAAAAGTTGTCCAGCAATATCTGCCTGCGCAGGCTTTTTCGGTCAGGATTACCTTGTGAATACCAATATTTATATCCATTGCCCAACCTGGAGCTCGTTAGGCAGTGGGGACACAATCCCAGCACCAATGCCGGCTTGCTGCCGTTCATGTCCAGCAAACTGGCGGCATGCTCCAGGTAGCGCCGGTCAAATGAACAGGCAACGAAGCCGAAATTGAATATTTTTCGGTTGTTACATGCCTTGCCTATATGGCGGGGGAAAGGCCTAGAAAAACCCGTGAGTTGCCAACCAAGATTATGTCGTTGGTGGGCGGCTGGGAAAGCTTTAGCTGCCAGAAATGTTTAGTCGTTAAACAACACCGCATGGGCAGGCTTTCGATTGATCTGGATTATTATTACAACATATCATGGAGTTGGCGCGGACTCTACTCCTTGAAGGGTTTTGCCGCCTCCGCTAACGGTTGGGCCGCGCCGGCGGAGTGGGCAATCAGCGCGGCCGGGGGCATTTCCGAGACCACGCCGCTGGATTTGAAGCGCCGCTGTGCTTAGAATTCCACGGTTTGATTCTTGCCGCTGGCTTTTGCTTTGTATAGTGCCTGGTCCGCCCGCTTGACCAGAGAGTTGGCATCGTCGCCCGGCTGAAGCTGGGCGGCGCCCAGGCTGGCGTTAACCACCTCCCGGGCTCCATCGCCGGGCAGGAACACGCACCGCGCCAAGGCATCGCGCACCCGTTGGCACACATCGCGCGAGGCCTGGTCATCGGCCCCGGGCAGCAAAATGGCGAATTCGTCGCCGCCATAGCGGCATGGCGAGTCTGCCGGGCGCACCGCCGACTGTAAGAGCCTGCCCAACTCGGCCAGCACCTTGTCGCCCTCGGTGTGGCCGTAGGTGTCGTTAAAGCGCTTGAAGTCGTCCACATCCAGCAGCACCAAGCCCAAGGGCTGGCCCAATTTGTGGGAATGCACGATCTCGCTGGCCAGCTTGCTCCAGAAATAGCGCGAGTTGAACAGCCCGGTTAGCTCGTCAGTGGTGCTGAGTTGGCGGTAGCGGCGTTCGCGTTGAGCCAGCACATGCCGCTCGCGTTGCATTACTCCGATTCGGTCGGCCAGGGCCAGGGATAAAAGCACGCTCTCTAGGGCGGCGGCAATGGTGATCAGCGACCGGGGCAGTGGCACCAGGAAATCCACCCCCATGCTCCAGGCTCCCCAACTCATGGTCCCAAACAAAAGCACGATCCAGGCCACCAAGTAGAAGCGCGCCGGCCGGAACCCCCGAGCCAGGGCGCTGAATCCGGCGTATACCCCGATCACCGGGCCCACCATGGCCAGGCTGTGAACCAGCCAGGTCCCCCACCAAATCTGCCCGGTTAGGCCCAAGACCAGCAGCCCCACGGACGCCACCTGAAAACCCCGCAGCAGTTGATCGCCCAGGGGCGCGTTTTTCTTGACGTTCAGGAACACGCGGCAAAAAGCCGCGCCAAAGAAGAGCGCAAACGAGGACACCACCAGGCTGATGGCCGGCACCAGATGCCAGAGTGCGGTGGGCAAAAAAAGCACCTGACCTTGCAAGCAAAACTGGTGGGCCATGATGCTGACCAGGTAGAGAACGTACATCAGGTAGGCTTGGTCGCGGGTGGTGAGCAGCACCAACAGGTTTATTAAAACCATGGCCCCCATCACCCCATAGAGAATACCGTATAGGAATGTGTCGGTTACGGTGTTGATCTCGAACCCGGTTTCGGGCCACATACGTAGGCCGGCGTTTAGCGAAAGCACCGATTGCAGGCGCAGGTAGGTATACCCGCTTCGGGGGGTGTCGGCCGGGGCGGTCAGGGAGAACACGCCCTGCCGGTTGGCCGGCGATGGTTGCTTCAGCCCGGTGGATTGCCTATGCCAGCCGCCGTCCGGCCCGGGCAGGTAGAAGTCCACCCGGTCCATCCAGGGCGCGCTCACCTCGAGCACCCATCGGCCCTTTGCCGGGGCCTGATCCAAGGGGATGCGCACCCAGAGCGCCGACTGGGAAAAGCCAAGGGACATCCGGTTGGCGCGCCTGGTTTGGTAGCGAACCGCGGTTTGGGGCGAGGCGGCCTGGGCGATGTCCATGCGGCCGGCGGGGTCCTCCAGCAAGCCGACCTCGGTGGGGGGATGCAGAGCCCGTGAGTCCTGGTCCCAGTCGCAGGCAGGGCCCACTACCAACATCAGGGCTATGAGTAGGGCATGTAACGCGCGGGTCATGACAACCTCGGGTGAATTTTAAGGCTCCCCCATACGATTTTTTACTATCGGCTAATAATCCTGATAAATCAACATGGCTGAATAAACGGCCCTTGCCCTGGTTCACCGAAAAGGTCCCGTGACAAAGGAGGCGCGGCTCGCCTGGGGGGAGAAGACTTGGCTCGGGCCACGGCCACCCAGCCAGTCCACCAGGCCCAAAGCGGAGGCGAGGATGGCCTGGAGGCGGGGGAGCAGGTTAAAAGCGTCTGATAAACTTCTGATAAACCGAAATCGGGCGCCTGTAACTTGCAATTGCCCGATTGTATTGCTTAAAAGCGGTGCCGCCGGCCGCATTTGAATCGGCACGAGGTTTAACGATATCAGTCACTTGCGACCCTGTTGGCAAACAGTTGGCAGGCTTTTGCCGGGCCTCTCTTGCCTTTAAGCTCCTGCGACTCTGCGTAGGTTTGTGTCGAGGGTTCGCCGTGATGCTGCATGTATCGCTCGAAGGCCTTGTTGGTGGAGTGCATGGCGCCGTGGCCCTGCGACTTTTCGGCGGTGAAGTGAGCGCCCAAGGCCTAGGCCGAGGAGTGCCGGGCGCCACGGTAGATATCCAACCCCTCGATACCCAGCGAGACGCAAACCCTTTTACACCAGCGGCGGCTAATCTCTCCTGTGTTTATTGTTGTCTGGTGCAAGCGCAGATCATCGAGGAGCCGATAACTGTCTACAGCATCAAATCGCCAAAGATCAAGCGAGTAAAATTAGGCGAATTCCCAATCGATTGTTGGCCCATGCCACCGATTACAGCCACCGGTTTTCTGGGTCCACGACTTATCCCTCGTCAATACTGACCAGTACAAGCCAGCTAAATGCGGCAATTCCCCGCCGTTGCCGCGAAACAAAAGCCGCGGCCTCCTCACGGCCGTAAGGGCCTTCTTACTCCTTGGCGCCCAGTTCGGCGGGGATGGTGGTCACCGGCAGGACCACGGTGAAGGTGGCGCCCTTGTCTTCCTGGCTGCTGACCATGATGCGGCCGCCGTGCTTGGCCACGATGCCTTGAGACACGCTGAGACCCAGGCCGGTGCCCTTGCCCTTGCCCTTGGTGGTGAAAAAGGGATCAAAGATAGACGGCAGGATATGGGCCGGGATGCCGCTGCCCGAGTCGATGACCTTCACCGCCAAATAGTTTGGCTCGTCGGCCGGCAACACCAGCACCTGGATGCGGCCTCCCTTGGAGGATGCGTCGATGGCGTTGAGGATGAGGTTAAGGAACACTTGGCGCAACTGCTGGCTGTCGCCATGCACCCGGGGCAGGTTGCCCGAGGTCTGAAAGGTTATCTTGATGCCTGACAGCTTGATCTGGTTGCCGGCCAGGGTGATGGTTTCCTGCAAAAGGTGGGGCAGGTCAAGGGGCTCCAACTGGGAGCCGCTCTCCCGGGCGAAGTCCAGCAGGTTGCTGATGATCTTTTTGGCCCGCTCCGCCTCCTTGACCACGTCGCCCACCATCTCCCGCCGCTCATCGTCGCCCAACTCGTCGTAATCCTCCTGCAGCATGTGGGCGGTGAGGGTGATGTTGTTCATGGGGTTGTTGAGTTCGTGGGCCACGCCGGCGGTGAGGGTGCCCACCGCCCGCATTTTGTGAGACTGCACCAGCACCGCCTCGCGCTTTTCCAACTCTTCGATCATGGTGTTGATGGCCAGGGCCAGTTCGGTGAACTCGTCGCGGTAGCTCCGGGTGGGGGTAACCGGGGTGAAGTCGCCCGAGGCGATGCGGTGGGCGTACTGACCGAAGCGGTTGATGGAACTGAGCATGCGGGCGCCCAGCAAGTATGCGTTGGCCACCATGAACAAAAGCAAAATGCCCATGGAGTAGAAAAGCAATTGGCGGGAGCGGACCATCACCTTGGCCAGGGCCGTTTTTTCCTTGCTGAGCAGGGCCAGGGCCGCCGAGACCATCTGCTGCCCCTGGGTGCGCACCAGGCCTTGCAGCCTCAGGCGCTCCTGTTTGCTTAGGGACGGGCTGGGCGCGCCCTGGCGGCCCAACTTATCCAAGAGTTCCTGATAGCGTTGCAGGTTGGGCAGCATCGCCGTGCGCCAGTTATCGCCCATGATGGCGGCCAGTTCCTCGGCGTTGCGGTTGAGGATGTTTTCGGCCCGGAATACGTTGTCCAAGGCGTCGTTCAGGTTGGTGTCGTACAGGAAGAAGTTCTTCTCGAAGCGCCGCGCCTGCTCCACCTCCACCACGTAGTCGTTGACGATCTCCAGAAAGCGTATCTTGCCTTCCATGCGGTGGAAGCTAACCACAAGGGCGGTGGCGATGCCCAGAGCGAAGAGGAAGGCCAAGAAGGAGCCCAGGTATATCTGCGTGCGCAGGCTGAAGCGCGGACGACTGAGCAGGGCGCGGCGGGCCTGCTCCGCGTCGCGGGCCAGACCCAGGCGGCCCTGCACCTCGGCCACTTCGGCCGCTTGTTCGTCCAACTCCGGCGTGGGCTGGACGGCGCCCTGGGGCGGACCCTCAGCCATTAGCCTTTTCCACCTCCGCTGCATCGAAATCGATCTCCGAGCCCAGGGCGCGGGCCGCCTTGGCGATCACCCTGCGCAAATCGTCGGGCTTGAAGGGCTTGGCTATGAAATCAAAGGCGCCCTTTTCCATGGCCTCTCGGGCCAGGGACATCATGGCGTAGCCGGTTATCATGATCACATTGGTGCGGGGCCAGCGTTCGCGCACGAATTGCAGGACCTGCATGCCGTCGATCTCATCCATGCGGATGTCAGTGACCACCACGTCGAATTCCTTTTGGCCCAGGCGGATAAGCGCCTGCTCGGGGTTTTCAAAGACCTCCACCTCGCAGCCGATCTTGGCCAGAGCGGGCTTGAGACGCCGCCCCACTATGGGCTCGTCGTCCAGCAGAAGCACCTGCAAATTTCCAGACATCAATCCACCTCCTATGACATTGCCCGGTAAAGGGCTCGCCGGTCAAGGACCCGGCCGCGCTCAACGGGAGCTTTGGGCCGCCTGTCCGAAATAGTCCCGGATGACATGCACCTCCACGTGGCGCACCCCCGGCAGCTCTCCGGCCATCTGCCGCACCTGTTCCTGCTTCTTACGTTGATCCTTTTTCAAGCTTTGGATATAGGCCACCACCGTGCCGTCGTTGGCTTCCACCCGGATGTCCGGGAAGCGCTCCATGAGCGCCAGGCGCACTTGGGCGGCCAGGGCCTTGTCCCGCAGGCACTTGCGGGAATAGGTCATGGGCTGGAACTTGCGGTAGCCCACCATGTCGCAGATGATCTCCACCGCCTTGTCCTGCTCCAGGGTACCCAGGCTGAGAACCATGTCGTAGAGCGAGGGGTCGGTCTGGTCCAGTTGGTAGGCATCCTGGGACCAGCGGCGCTCACCCCCGGTTTGGCGTTGGGCCAGCTTACGGGCCCGCTCCAAAGGGATGTTGCCGGTCTGGGCCAGGATATTGGCCCGCTGCTCCGGCTCGTTGATTATGCGCACCTTCAGGACGTGGGACACCCCGCGCACGTAGAGATGGGCCGCCAGGCCGTAAGCCACCACGTTGTCCTCCAGCAATTGCTCCAGGCAGGCCGCCTCAATTTCGCTTAACAGGCGCTGGCGGCGGGAGCGCCGGCTCAAAAGCCCGGGCGGTTCATCCAGGGCCCGCGCCAGGTCCTGCTGGCTCACTTGTTTCTCCTGGGCCACCCGGGCCAGCAGATCGCGTCCCAGAAAGCGGTAGCCCAACACGCCGGCCACCCGGTGGGCGATCTCGCGGCCCTGCTGGAAGTCGTCGGCTGACACGATTATCACAGGCATGATATTCACCTCTCTGTCGGCTGCGGGGGCCGCTGTTCAACAAGCCTCCGGCGGGAAGGGCTGGCCGGTGCGCACCTCCAGGTGATTGATCCCCGGGATACGCTTAACCAACGGCTTGACCCTGTCTTCCAAACGGTGGGACCGACGGTCGCCCTGCTTGGTGTAGACCATCACGTTGCCGAACTGACTGGTCACCGCCACGTCCACGCAGTCGTCCTTGACCAGGGCCGCCTTGACCCGGCAAGCCAGGGCCAGGTCCTCCATCTTCTGTTGGGATTCGGGGGTGCTCTGGAAGCACTCCCGGCTAGCGGCCTGGACAATGAAGTCCACCGCATCGTCCACGGTGAGCTGGTTGATGTGAATCACCAGGTCATAGAGTGATGCGTCCCAGGGGTCCACGCCGTAGAGATTCTGGGTCCATTTGCGCCGTTCGGCGTCGTCCCTTAGCAGCAGTTCGCGGGCTTGGCCCTGGCTGAGGCCCTCGCGCTTCATCTCCGCCGCCACCCGGGCCTCCAGATCGGCGATGATACGCACCTTGAGCACGTGGGGCACGCCCTTGAGCAGCAAGTGCCCGGCCAGGCCGTGATAGACCAAGTTGTCGTTCACCGCCCGCTCGGCCAGGGCGCTCTGGATGTAGGCCAAATAGCAGTAACGGCCGTGGCTGAAGCGGTCCAGGATGGAGGGCGCGTCGTGGATGGCCCGCACCAGCTTGACCTCGGGTATGTGAAACTGCTCCGAGGCCCCCAGAAGCACGTCGCGGCTGACCACGGCGTATCCCAGGCGGCTGCCCACCTTTTCAGCCACTTCACGACCCTTGCTGTAGGAGCCGCGGGATATGGTGATTATGGCCAAGGTCAAGACCTCCTTTAGTAGAACAGGTAGAGCATGGCGGTCATCACCACCAGAAAGACGATGCTCACCACGCTGCCCGCCTTCATGAAGTCCACGCTGCGGTAGCGGCCTGGTCCCATGTAGAGCGCGTTGACTTGGTGGGTGGGCAGGATGAAGGAATTGCTGGTGGCTAGGCCCACCACCAGGGCGGCCATGCGCGGGTCGGTGTGGGCGGCCAGGGCCATGTTGACCACCAGGGGCACCAGGAGGACAGTGGCCCCCACGTTGCTGATGACCAGGGTGAAAACGGTGGCCAGCAGCCCGATCACCGCCAGTAGCACGATGGGCTCCACCGTGCCTATGGCGTTTAGCACCGTGTGAGCTATCCACGCGGCGGTGCCGGTCTTCTCGGTGGCGATGCCCAGGGGGATGAGTCCGCCCAGCAAAAACACGGTGCGCCAGTCCACCGCCTGATAGGCCTCGTCTATGGTCAGCACCCGGGTGATGATCATGCCCAGGGCGCCGGTCATCAGGCACACCGAAAGCTGGATCTTGAACACGATGACCATGATCAGGGCCACGGCCAGCCAGATGCCGGCGAACAGAGCCTTTTCCGGCCGGAGTTGCTCCGCGTCCAGGGGGGTGGTGAACAACAGGCTGCCCTCGCCGTGCAAGAGCTCCAGCCGCTTCCAGGTGCCGTGCAGCAGGATGGCGTCGCCTACCCTGAGGGGAAGCTGGCCTAACTCGGCCCGGTAGGTGATTCCCTGGCGGTACACCGCCAAGGGCGTCACCTGGAAACGCTCGGCCAAATCCACCTGGTTCAAAGTCTTGCCCACCAGGCTGGAGCGGGGGGCCACCACCGCTTCCACCGTGCCGCTGGCGTGCTCGGCCAACTCGCCCTTAAAAACTTCCAGGCCCTCTTTGAGGGCTATGCCCTCCTCCTGGGCCATGCGGCGCACGTCCTTTTCCTGGCCGTAGACCACCATGTCCACCCCGGAGCGGATTTCCTGGTCCGGGGCCGGGCCCAAGATTTTGAAGTCCGGCGGCTCCACCAGGGCCACCACGTTGACCAGGTAGCGCCGGCGAAGTTCATCCACGGTCACCGGCTCGCGGTAATGGGTGAAGTCCTGGGGGGTCGTAAGTTCCCAGGGGCGCCCCAGCTCGTCCATGACCTGGTTTTCCTCCTGGCGCTCCTCTGCGGCGGGGCTATGCTCCTCCCCCTTGCCGCCGGGCAGAATGAAACGGCCGAAAAACACGAAGCAGGCGATGCCCGAGGCCACCAGAGCCAGCCCCACCGGGGTCACGTCGAACAGGCCGAAGGGCTTTAGCTTGAACGGTGCCATCAGGTCGTTGAGCAGGATCAGGGGGCTGGAGCCCACCAGGGTGACCGTGCCGCCCAGGATGGCCGAAAAACCGATAGGCATGAGAAGCTTGCTGATGGGTATCTTGAGGTTCTTGCTGATGCGCTGCACCGCGGGCAAAAACAGGGCGGCCGCTCCGATGTTTTGCATGAAGCTGGAGATGCCCGCCACGGTCAGGGAGATAAAGATCACGATGCGCGACTGGCTGCTGCCCGCCACCCGCAGGATGGGGCCCACCAGGCGGTTGACGACGCCTGTGCGGTCCAACCCCGCGCCGATGATTATCACCGCGATGATGGACACCACCGCGTTGCTGGACAGGCCGGAGAAGGCCTCGGCCGGGGTCACCAAATGCAGCAGGGGCAGGGTCACCATCATCAGGATGGCCACCACGTCCACTCGCAACCATTCCACGATGAACAGGAAAACAGCGATCCCGATCATCACCATGACCAGGATCATGTCAGCAGTTAGTTGAGGCATGAAACTTCACCTTGCGCCGTGCGAGAAAGCGGTTGTAAATCCATCGAGTAAGGTGGCCCTCAATTGGCGGGCCGCCGGCTGCTTACGGTCCAAAAGGGGCATTCCAGCGAGGCCGCCACCTTGGTCATCCAGTGGCCCCGCGCCGAACCGCCGGGCAGTTCCTCGTGGCTTCCCCAGATCAACACCTGGAAAGGAGGGCGCTCGGCCAGAAACTTGAACAACTCCTGCTTGGGGTCGCCCACCCTGAGCGCCGCGCTGGTGGCGATGCCCGCGCACAGGAATTGTTCGCTCAACTCGGCCATCTGCCGCCCCACCCGGTCGTCCAACTCAGAGATGGCGCTACGGCTGCTGCCCAGCCAGGTGCGATCCAGGGCGGACATCTCCACCAGCATCAGGAAAGAAATCTCGGCATCCATGCGCTGGGCCAGTTCGCGGGCGTAGTAGACCGCCTGGGAACTGATCTGCTCGTTTTCCATGACCACCAAGACTCGTTTGAACATGGGGCTTCGCCTTTCCTGGCCCTAAGGCAACAGCAAAGGCCGTACCAACCGAGGTGTCTTGGTCAAATGGCTGGTTTTATGGGTTATTGTGAACTTAGGCGCGCGGGGGCGCGGGGAGCGGTTTGTTGCTATCTGCAATGCGGCGGCCAGCGAGGCGGCTGCCCTGGGGCCATTTCAGGGGCGGGAACGATTTGTTGCGTAAACGCAACGCGGTGTATCGCTAATGTAACGCTCTATTCCAGCCCGTACTTCTTAATCTTGCGCCACAGGCTGACCCGGTCGATGCCCAGGATGTCCGCCGCCCGGGTGCGCACCCCGCCGGTCAGTTCCAAAATGTGCTCTATGTAGCGACGCTCCAGTTCCTCCAGAGTGGGCGCATCGCCGTCCGGGCGGGAAAAACTGGCCAGTTCCACCGTGGCCAGATCCGGGGGCAGGTCGCGTTCGGTGATCATGTCCTGCGCGCACAGGGCCACCGATCGTTCCATGATGTTGGCCAACTCGCGCACGTTGCCCGGATAGGCATAGCGGGTTAGCAGCTCCAGGGCGGAGGGGGAGAGGCCCCGGATCTGTTTGTGCATGCGGCGGTTGAAGACTCCCAGGAAGTAGTAGGCCAGCAGTTGAATGTCGTCGCCGCGCTCGGCCAGGGGCGGCAGGACCAGGCTCACCACGTTGAGGCGGTAATACAGGTCCTGGCGAAAGGCGCCCTGGCTCACTTCGGCTTTGAGGTCCCGGGCGGTAGCCGCCACCACCCTCACCTCCAGGCTCACGGCCTTGGTTCCCCCCACCCGCAGCACCTCCCGCTCCTGCAGGGCGCGCAACAGCTTCACCTGCATGGCCTGTGGCATCTCGCCTATTTCGTCAAGGAAAATGGTGCCTCCCTGGGCCGCCTCCAGCAGGCCGGCCTTGGTCTGCCCGGCTCCGGTGAAGGCCCCTTTTTCATGGCCGAACAACTCATTTTCCATCAGCGCGGCGTTGAGGGCCGCGCAGTTAAAGGCCACGAAGGGCCCCGTAGCGCAATGACTCTGGGAGTGGATGGCGCGGGCGGCCAGCTCCTTGCCGGTGCCCGACTCGCCCATGATCAAGACGTTGCAGTCGGTGGGGGCGATCTGGGCGATGACCTCGGCCACCCGCCGCATCTGGGGGCTCTGGCCTATGATTAGGGGGCCGTCCTGGTGCTCCAGGGCCTGGGCGACTTCCCGGGTCTGTTTCAATGCCAGGGCCTCGGCCACCACTTGGCGCACCTGCTCCGGGGTGAAGGGTTTTGCCAGGAAATGGTAGGCTCCCTTCTTGGTGGCCTCCACCGCGCCATCCAGGCTGGCGTAGCCGGTGATGATTATCACCTCCAGGCCCGGCGCGGCCCGTTTGGCCTGGTCTAGCAGCTCCAGGCCGTCCAGGTGGGGCATGCGCAGGTCGCTGAGCAACACGTCGAAGGGCTCCCGCTTGAGCAGCTCCAGGGCCCGCACCGGGTTGCTGTAGGTGGAGACCTGGTACCCCTGTTTCTCCAAGATGCGGCGCAGGTTCTTCAAGGTGGTCAATTCGTCGTCCACCACCAGGATGCGGCCTTGCGTGGATGGCCCGCTGAAGCAATTGGTTGTGGTCATATGGATCTCCGCGGTGCGGCTGGCAACCAAGGGGGGGAGTGCCCCAACATTACGCCCCCAAGTGTACGCGCCACATGAGAGTTTCGTCCAGGGCCTGGCCAAAAGAGATCGCCGGATATAGCTTAAGGCTAAACTAATATAGAGTATCTCTCGGTGAAAGCACCAATGAACATCGCCAGCATGGATGCTGTGCAAATCGCACAGAGGTCTGGAACTGGCCCTGGCGGTTTTGATTTTAGGGCCTTGCGATCAGCACCAACAAGTTGAGCAACGAGGAAAAGGCCAAGTTGAGCGAGGCGATCAAGCAGATTATCGCCATGCAGACGGCGGCCCAGGTGGCCACCCAGGCCAAGACTGGGGGCGCGCACGTGGCCGTGAGCGGGGCGGAAGAGGGGCCGGAGGCGGAAGAGTAGCTGGCCAACATCTGGCCAACATAAAAACGGGCACCTGCGTTTGCAAGTGCCCGTTTTTATTATTTAAAAGTGGTGCCGTCGGCCGGATTTGAACCGGCACGGGTCTCCCCACCGCCCCCTCAAGACGGCGTGTCTACCTATTCCACCACGACGGCAACGACGATCATGATTATACCGCTAAAGGCCCTAGTTGGCCGCAGGCGCGGGTGCGTTTTTGGCCGGAGCGGGGGGGGCGGGCTTGGCCGGGGCCGGCGCGGTCTTGGCCGCCGGGGCCGCCGTGCTTCCCTGCATAACCGAGGAGGGTCCCCCGCCGCTGTGACCGAAAACGGCCAGGCCCAGAGAGGTGAGCATGAACACGATGGCCACCACCGTGGTCAATTTGCTCAAGAAAGTAGCAGCGCCGGCGCTGCCGAACACAGTCTGTGAAGCGCCGCCAAAGGCCGCGCCAACCGACGCGCCCTTGCCGGTCTGCAACAGAACCACCAGAACCAGGGTGATGCTGGCCAGCAGATGGATGATCAGAGTAACCGTGGTCATGGTATTTTTTCTCTAAGCCGCTTGGATGATGCCCAGGAAACTTTCGGCGCTCAGAGACGCGCCGCCCACCAGGGCCCCATCCACTTCGGGTTGATGTAAAAGGCCGGCCGCGTTGGCCGACTTGACACTACCTCCATACAGGATTCCGGTAGAATTCGCAACTAGTTTGTCAAATCGGGAGCCTATCCAACCCCGTATATATGCGTGCGCCTGGTTGGCCTGCTCCTCGGAGGCGGTCAGGCCGGTGCCAATGGCCCACACCGGTTCGTAGGCGATAGTGACCTCGGCCATCTCCCCGGCGCTCAGACCGGCCAGGGCTCCGGCCAACTGGCTTTCCACAACGCCTTCGGTCTGCCCGGACTCGCGCTCGTCCCGGGTCTCGCCCACACAGAGTATGGGGCGCAGTCCGGCTTTCAGGGCGGCCTCCAGGCGCAGCCGGCAGGTCTTTTCGGTTTCTCCGAAGTATTGCCGCCGTTCGCTGTGGCCCACCAACACATAACGGGCGCCGGCCGCCTTTAGCTGCGGCCCGCTGACTTCTCCGGTGTAGGCGCCTTGCTCCTGCCAGAACAAGTTTTGCCCGCCTACCAGGACCGGGCTGGAGGAAAGCGAAAGCGCCACCGGTTCTAGGGCCAAAAACCCTGGAATAACCAACACGTCCAAATCATCGCGCATGAGGCCCGAGGCGATCTCTCCCGCCAGGGACACCGCCTCTTCCACAGTGAGGTTCAGCTTCCAGTTTCCGGCGATCATGGGTCTGCGGGACATGTTTTCTCCTCGCGGGCTAGTAGGCGTGGCCGCCGTTTTCCAGGCCGGTGTAACCGCCCAAGGCCTCCACCGCGGGCAGCACCTCCCCGGTCAGAAGGGCCAAGAAAGCCCCACCACCGGTGGATATATAGCTGATGTTCTCGGTTTCTCCGGCGTTGCTCACCGCCACGTCGGTGTCGCCGCCGCCGATGATGGTAAGGGCGTAGGTCTGGGCTACGGTGGAGACCATGTTGTAGGTGCCCCGGGAAAATGCGTCCATCTCAAAGGCCCCCATGGGCCCGTTCCAGATGATGGTCTTGCAGTCCCTTAGAGCCTCGCGGTAGAGCAGGCTGGTGGCGGGGCCGATGTCCATGATCATCCATTCCTTGGGAACGTCCTGCACGGTTACCAGCTTGGTTTCGGCCTTGCGGTCAAAGCGGTCGGCCACCACGCAGTCCACCGGAATGTACATCTTCACCCCGGCGGCCTTGGCGTTTTTGAGCAGCACGTTGGCCACGGGCACCAGTTCCGGCTCGTAAAGGCTCTTACCAACGTCGATGCCCACACCCATCAAAAAGGTGTTGGCCATGGCTCCGCCGATGATGATCTTGTCGGCGTGCTCCATGAGGTTTTCCAGGGCCGGCAGCTTGGTCATGGCCTTTGCCCCGCCCAGCACCGCTGCCAGGGGACGGGCCGGGTCGATCATGGACCGACGGAAGTAGTCCAACTCCTTTTTCATGGTGAAGCCGGCCACGCTCTCCGGCACGAAATCAACTATCGCCACCACCGAGGCATTTTCCCGGTGGGCCACGGCAAAGGCGTCGTCCACGTAGACGTCGCACAGAGAGCCCAGGGCCTTGCCGAACTCCGGGTCGTTGTCGGTTTCGCCCTTGTGAAAACGCAGGTTTTCCAACATCACCACTTGGCCGGGCTTCATGGCGCGGATAAGTTCATCCACTTCCGGGCCCACGCAATCCGGGGCCATGATCACTTCTTTTTTGAGCAGGCGGCCCAGGCGGCGAGCCACCGGGGCCATGGAGAACTCTTCCATCCGCTTGCCCTTGGGACGGCCCATATGGCTGGCCACGATGACCTTGGCGTCCTCGTCCAGGGCATAGTTGATGGTGGGTAGGGCGGCCCGGATGCGGTTGTCATCGGTAATATTGCCTTCTTCGTCCAGGGGCACGTTAAAGTCCACCCGGATCAACACCCGCTTGCCCGCCAAGTCCAATTGATTGATGTATTTCACGCTTGCAACCCTCCACCCCAATCAGGTGGCGGCGGACCAGCCCCTCCGCTTGCCGCCGCGCCTGTTTTCAATCAGCACTAAAGGGGCTAATCTACATGCTCCAGGCCACCATGGCCGCCAGGTCCACCAGACGTGAGGTATAGCCCATCTCATTGTCGTACCAAGACAAAACCTTTACCATGCGCGCTCCGATGACCTGAGTCAGGGGGGCGTCCACCACCGAAGAGTAGGGGCAACCGGTGTAGTCCACCGACACCAGGGGCACGTCGGTGACCATGAGGTAACCCTTCATGGGACCGTCCGCCGCGGCGCGCAAGGCGTTATTGACTTCCTCGGCGTTTATGTCGCGGCCCAGGCGGCAGGTGAGGTCCACCAGGGACACGTCCGGAGTGGGAACCCGGATGGAGAAGCCGTCCAGTTTGCCCTTCAGTTCGGGGATTACCACGGACACGGCCTTGGCCGCGCCGGTGGTGGTGGGTATCATGCTCATGGCCGCGGCCCGGGCCCGCCGTATGTCCTTGGAGCTGCCGTCCAGAATGCGCTGGCTCATGGTGTAGGCATGGGTCGTGGTCATCAGGCCGTGCTCGATGCCGAAGGAATCGTTGAGCACCTTGGCCACCGGAGCCAGGCAGTTGGTGGTGCAGGAGGCGTTGGAAACGACCTGATGCCGGGCCGGATCGTAAATGCCGTCGTTGACCCCCATTACTATGGTCACGTCCGGGTCCTTGCCTGGCGCGCCCATGACCACCTTGCTGGCTCCTGCCTGGATGTGTCCCAGGTTTTCCGCCCGCATTTTGAACTTGCCGGTGGTTTCCAGGATCAGTTCGGCCCCCATCTGCCCCCAGAGGCATTCCTGGGGATTGGCTTGGCGGGTTACCATCACCCGCTTGCCGGCGATGATCAGCTCGTCGCCCTCGTGGCTTACCTCGCGGTCGTAAGCGCGATGCACGGAATCGTATTTTAAAAGGTGTGCCAGTTGGGCCGTATCCGCCCGGGCGTTCACCGCCACCAGCTCCAGATCAGAATGTCCCTGGCCCAGAATGCGGGTGGCCAAGCGCCCGATGCGTCCAAAACCGTTTATGCCGACTTTAACCGCCATAGCCCCAGCACCTCCTTAGGGTTTGCGTGGCTTGGGTTGCTCTAAGTGTAAGTCGGGCCCCAACGAACTCCCCGGGACTAAGCCCGGGAATAAGGAGCCAGCTAGGTTCTTGTGGCCGCCCAGAAAAAACGGCCTAAGGAAGCGATAACCTTTTCAAAGGGCCGCGCTCCATAGCTTTAAATTAAACGTAGCCAGAGGCGGGGTCAAGGCTTTTCCCAATTCTGGAGCCGATCGGTGCTACAGGTTTCGCCCCAGCAAGAGGGCGTCTTTCCCTTCAGGCTGGTAGTAGCGTGGCCGCCGGCCTTCCAGGCAAAACCCCAAGGATTGGTACAAGTATAAAGCGGCAAGATTGCCGTCCCGCACCTCCAGGCTCGCCCGGGTGGCCCCGGCGGCGCGGGCCTGGGACAATACCTGGATTAAAAAGAACTTTCCCATGCCACGCCGCTGAAAGGCGGGATGAACCGCAAGGTTTTGCACCTGGGCCTCGCCAGCCACCAGCCACAGGCAACAGTAAGCCGCGACTTGGCCGTCCACCAGGACCACGCGGTCCATGGCCAGGGGCATGCGCAGCTCTTCAAGAAAAAGCCCGCAGGACCACGGATTGCTAAAGCAGGCCTGTTCAATGGCCGCCACCTGGTCCAGGTGTTCCTGGGCCAGAGGCCGGATCTCAACTTGCAGACCTGGCGGTGGCGATACCTCAGGTAGAGAGCAACTCGCCGGCGGCGGAAATGCTGTCACGGCCGGCCTCGCAGACAGTATGAGCCAATTGGGCCAGGCTGGTGTTTTCACGGCTGGTGGCGGCTTTGATGAGCATGGGCAGGTTGACCCCCGTGACCACTTCGCGGCGGCCCTCATCCAAAAAAGCCAGAGAGATGTTGTTGGGGGAACCGCCGAACATGTCGGTGAGGATCAGGACGCCTTTGCCCGAATCAACCTTGGCCAGGGCCGCCTCCAGGCGGCTGTGCAGGCTCTCAGCCGCGGTGTCGGAGTCCACCGAAACCGTGGCCACCTGCTCCACCTTGCCCAGGATGAACTCGGCCGCGTTAACCAACTCCCGGCCCAAACGGGCGTGGGTGATTATAACTAGTCCTATCAAATTCCTATTCCATGGCAATGTCGCGGTGGCGAAGGGTCAGGCGTACGCCGTGAGCCTTGAGCTCCCGGAGTAGCCATTCGGCCACGGCCACGGAGCGGTGGTGCCCGCCGGTGCAGCCGAAAGCCACCGTCAACTGGGTTTTCCCCTCCCGTTGATAGGCGGGGATGAGAAACTCCAGCAGCTCCTTGAATTTTTTAAGAAATTCCCCGGAACCCTCTTTTTTGAATATAAAATCTACCACTCGGAGATCACGGCCGTCAAGGTTGCGCAAGTCATCCACAAAGTAGGGATTATCCAAAAAGCGCACGTCCATGACCAGGTCGGCCTCTTGAGGCAGCCCGTACTTGTAGCCAAAAGTGATGAGGTTCAGCTGCATGCGGGCCGGCTTGCCGCCTTGACTGTAGAGGTTCAACACCTCCTGCCGAAGGTCATGCACCGTGAAGCGGCTGGTGTCGATGATCTGGTTGGCCATTTCCTTGACCGGACGAAGCAGGGCCCGCTCCCGTTCCAGGCCCTCGCGCAGCGAGCCATCCCGGCCCGAAAGGGGGTGCTGCCGCCGGGTCTGGGAAAAACGGCGGATGAGCACTTCGTCGCTGGCTTCCAGGTATAAAAGCTCAAGGTTATGGCCTTGGTTGGCCAGGCGCAGATAGGTGGGGGGGAAACGCTCCACAAAGTCGTGGGCTCGCACATCTATGACCAGGGCGGCCTGGAAGGATTCGCCCACGTGACGCAGGGGCAGCTTGACAAAGGCGGGCAAGAGCCCCACCGGCAAGTTGTCCACCGCGTAGAAACCGAGGTCTTCCAAGGCCTTGAGGGCAGTGGATTTACCAGTGCCGGAAAGGCCGGTAATCACCACGAAGCGGGCGCCGGGCGCGAGGCCGGTGGTGTCGATTTCAGGATTGTCAGCCGTGAGTCCGCTCCTGATCCAAGCATCCCCAAAGGCCGGGCGCCTGAACAGGCGGCGGCCTAGTTGGTGCTGGTGACGGCTTGGCGCCGCCGCTAGACCTGACTGTCAGGGCTAGAACTCCTCGTCCTGCGATTCGATGATTTCGTAAATTTCGCGGGCGTCGGCCGCTTCCATGAGCTGCTGACGCACCGAGTTGCTCTTGAGAAGGCGGCTGATGCGGGCCAAGGCCTTCAGGTGGGTGCCGGCGCTGTTGTCCGGGGCCACCACCAGGAAAAACAAATGGGCGGGTTTGCCGTCCAGGGAGTCGAAATCCACCCCGGCCCGGGAACGCCCGAAGGAGAGCAACAGCGTGTCCAGCCCCACCATTTTGCCGTGGGGAATGGCGATGCCGTCACCAATGCCCGTGGAGCCGAGCTTTTCCCGCTCCACCAGCACCTCCATGAGTTTGCCAGTCTCCAGTTGGGGATGGCTGGTCACCAGGGGGCGGCAGAGTTCTTCCATGATCGCGCGTTTGCCACGGCCGCCCAGGTCGGCCACCACCTGATCACTAGTCAATATGTCCGTAAGCTTCATCCGGCGGAACCCTCTATATTACTGCGGCTCGATGAGGCCGAAGTTTCCGTCGGCTCGGCGATAGATAACGTTGAGCACCTTGGTGCGCTCGTTTATAAACACCAGGAAATCGTCTTCAGCAAGATCCAGTTGCATGGCCGCCTCGTCGGCGTCCATGGGCTTGGCGGTCAGGCTCTTGCTCATGATCACGCGGGGGTTTTCCTCGGGCAGGCTTTCGGCCTCGAAGATATCAACCTTTATAGCTTGCTCCGCGCCGATCTTGCGCGAACGGCGTCCCACGTCCTTGAGCTTGTCGCGGTAACGGCGGATCTGCTTTTCCAGCTTGTCCATCACCAGATCGATGGCCGAGTAAAGATCGCCCGTGGTCTCGCGGCCGTGAATCTTCATGCCCGAGGCGATGAGGTTCACGTCCGCCTCGTGGCGGTGTTTCTCCACACTCAAGGTCACGGCGGCCTCGACCGGCCCGTCCAGGTACTTTTGCAACTTACCGACCTTGTCCCGGGCGTATTCCTTCACCGCCTCGGACGCCTCAACGTGACGGAAGGTCACCTGGATCTGCATATTTGGCCTTCTCCTTGGTAAGAAAATCCTAAGCTGCCAAATTGGTGAATATGTGGCTTACCCCTCAGCCCAGGAGTTGTCAACGCCCTTTTACCCCTTGGATTTACCCAAGGCCTTGAGGGGTTGCCGCCGCCGGGAGGAGGGAAGTATGCCCAACATCTCTCTATATTTTGCCACTGTTCGCCGGGCGATGTCGATGTCTTCCCTCTCAAGCATCTCCGCGATGGCCTGGTCGGACAGGGGCTTAACCGTGTCTTCCCCGGCGATCATCCGCCGGATGCGTTCCTTGACCGCCTCCGAGGCCATGGCCTGACCCTGGAAGCGGTTGATGCCGCTGTTGAAAAAGTACTTCAGCTCAAACACGCCTTGGGGAGTGTGCACGTACTTGCTGGTGGTCACCCGGCTGATGGTGGACTCGTGCATGCCCACGTCCTCGGCCACGTCCCTAAGCACCAAGGGCTTGAGGTAGGCGATGCCCTTGTCAAAAAAATCCCGCTGGAATTTGACGATGGACTCGGTGACCTTGTAGATGGTGCGCTGACGCTGGTGGATGGAGCGGATGAGCCACAGGGCGCTCCTGAGCTTGCCCTGCACGTACTCCTTGGCCTCGGCGTCGCCGCCCAGGGCCAACGCCTCGCGGTAAAAGTTGTTCACCCTCAGCTTGGGCAGGCCGTCCTCGTTAAGCGTGATTACGAATTCGCCGTCCACCTTGTATATGTAGATGTCCGGCGTGATGTACTGGGCCTGTTCGCTGCTCAGGGCTTGGCCGGGCCGGGGGTCCAGGGTCTGGATGGCCTCCAGGGCCCGGGCCACCTCTTCCATGTCCACCTTGAGTTTTTTGGCGATGGCCTGGTAACGGCGGCGCTCCAGGTCGGGCAGGTGATCGGAGATGATGCGCCGCACCAACTCATCGTCAGGGTATAGTTCGGCCGCTTGGATTAGCAGGCACTCCCGCAGGTCCCGGGCGGCCACGCCGGTTGGGTCGAAGCCCTGGATTCTCTTGAGGGTGCGCTCGGCGGTCTCGGTGTCGGTGCCGGCCACGCGGGCCAATTCCTCCGCCCCCATGATCAGGTAGCCGTCGGCGTCCAGGGACTCGATGATGATCTCGCCCACGGCCAACTCGATGGGGCCCAGCTCGGTGAAGCTGAGTTGCTCCAGCAGATGGTCGCGCAGGGAAGGGGGACTGGAGATCATGTTTTCGTAGGCCGGCGCGTCCTTGTCCTCGCGCACGATGCTCTCGTAACCCGAGCCGCCGGAGGAGTACTCGCCCAGGTAGTTCTCCCAGTCGAAGTCCTCGTTGATCTGGCCGTCTACCTCCACCTCTCGCTCCGAGGGGCTCTCCGGGGCTTCTTCGCCCCCCGCGGCGTCCTCGCCCTGTCCCTCCGTGCCCTGGTCGTCGGAGCGCAGGGCCGCCTCGCTTTCCGGCTCGGCGCCGGCATCCAACTCCGCCTGCTCGGCATCCTGGGTGGTCTCCTCGGAGATCTCCAGCAGGGGGTTTTCCTCGAGTTCTTGGTTGATGGTGTCGGCCAGCTCCAGGCGGTTGAGTTGCAGCAGTTTAATGGCCTGCTGCAACTGAGGGGTCATCACCAGTTGCTGACTGAGCCTAAGGCTTTGTTTGAGCTCCAAGGGCATGGCGGTTTACAGTTTAAACTGTTCTCCCAAGTAGATGCGGCGGGCCACCTCGCTGTTGGCGATGGCCTCGGGGGTGCCTTCCTCCAACAAAGTTCCGGCGTTTACGATGTAAGCCCGGTCACAAACGCCCAAGGTTTCGCGTACGTTGTGGTCGCTTATTAGGATACCGATGCCCCGGTCCTTGAGTTGGCGGATGATGTTTTGCAAATCCGCCACGGCCAAGGGATCGATGCCCGCGAAAGGCTCGTCCAAGAGGATGAAGCTGGGTTCGGTCACCAACAGCCGGGTTATCTCCACCCGACGGCGCTCCCCGCCCGACAGGCTGAAAGCCCGGTTATGCCGAAGGTGGGCCACCCCCAGGTCGCCCAGCAGGCGCTCCAGGCGGGCCTCTTCCTCGGCCTCGCTGATCGCCAGGGTTTCCAAAATGCCCCGCACGTTATCCTCCACGGTGAGCTTGCGGAAGATGCTGGGCTCTTGAGGAAGATAGCTTATGCCCAGGCGGGCGCGTTGGTACATGGGCAGTTCGGTGATGTCCTTTTGATCCAAGAGCACCCGACCCTCGTTGGGACGGATGAGGCCCACGGTCATATAAAAGGAGGTGGTCTTGCCCGCGCCGTTGGGGCCCAACAGCCCCACGATCTCGCGGTCGCGCAACTCCAGGGACACGCCGTCCACCACCCGGCGGCCGCCGTAGATCTTAACCAGGTTTTCCAGGCGCAGGCGAGGCACGGATTTTACTTCTTTTCTTTCTGTTCCAGGCTCTTGGGCGTGATGGTCACCGACACGCGCTTGCCTGGCTTGCCGTGGACCACGGCCCGGTCCTGGTCCAGGAACACGGTGATCTTTTCGCCGGATATCTGGTTTGTGCCCCGCCACACCGTGGCCTGGCCTTCAAGAAGCATCTTGCGGCCCCCGGCCCAGTAGGTGGCCTGGCGCCCCACGGCGATGCGGTCCTTTTGCACCACCTTCACGTGGCCCTGGGCCACCACCTTGCGCACCTTGCCGCCGCCGTCCAGAACTCCCTCGCCGGCCGCGCCCTTGGCCTTGGGCTGGTCCTTGCCTTCTTGGTCATAATAGACGCTGAGTTTGTCGCAGGTGATCTTTACGTCACCCTGCACCGCCTTGACCTTGCCGACGAAGTTGGCCACCTGGGTTTTGTTGTCGACCTCCAGGCTGTCAGCCACCACATGGATGGGTTGGTCGTTGGCGGCCATGGGCATGGTGGCGGCCCCGGCGGCTCCGGCGGCGCCCAGGCACAAAACCAGCATGGTGGCAAAAAATGACAGTCGGCTCATAACCCTCTCCCATTGGAGCTAGAAAAATTGATCTTGTTTCACTCCACCGTGGCCCCGGGCGGCGGGCCCTTGCCCTGGGGCACGAAGGTGGAGCGAACCTTACTTTTAAGTATCATTTTGTTTTGTTCCACCAAAACCAGCATGCCCTGACCCACGATCTTGTATTGGGCCCCTTGCATGGTGACTTCGGCGTCGGTCTCGGCGGCCTTGTCCTTTTCGCGGTAAGTGATCACCTCGGTGAGCAGCCGGTTACCGTCCGCGGTGCGACCGTCAACGTGGCCCTTCAGGGTGATGGTTTGGGTCTTCTGGTCATACACTCCTTGGTCGCCGCCGAGATAGATCGGGCCGCCCTTGTCCCGGTAGAACTCCACGGCCACCTGGTCCAGATAGACCTTGCCCGAGCCCTCCTCGTAGCGGGCCCTTTGGGCCTTGAGGCTCCACTTGCGCACCCCGTTTTCCACATGGGTGTAGTTGAGGCCCCGCAGGCGGGGGCGGCCGTCGCTGTCGGTGGGGGCCGCGTCGCCGGCCTTGATGGCCGGCAGCTTGACGGGCTGGTGCAGCAAGGCGGCCGCCCCGGCTCCGGCCACGATAGCCGCGAGCACGGCCAGGATGATCCATCTAAGACGCTTCAAGCTCCCCCTCGCTAGCCGCTCCCCTAATGGGGGCGCTCTTCACGGGCCCGGAGGCTATATCCCCGGCACATCTAGCCCTTTGAGCCAGTTTCCCGTGCCCCAAGTATATATAGTGGGCTGTGCAGGGTAAAGGCAAAATTCTTGCATGCAAGGCCAAATCCGATCAGGTGATGCGTGGATGACGATTAGCCCTCATTTTTTCAACACACCCCATGGGCTATGGTTTAAAATTTAATTCTAGTTTAATCGGCCGTTTCCCCGATTTGAGAAAAGCTACCGCAAGCCGCATATAATATTAACGAAAGGATTATGACCATGCCCAATTCACGGGTTTGCCCGGCTTGCGGAAGCAACGAAACGAGGAGGTCCAGAAGGCGAGGCGCCCGGGAGCGTTTGTTGAGCCTGGGTGGCATCTATCCCTATGTCTGTAAAAATTGCCGTAAACGTTTTTGGGCCGACAGGAAGCGCTGGGCCGCCAAGGCTCTTTTGGCTGCGGTTTGCCTGGCCTTGGCCTTGGCCGCCGGGTGGTGGCTTTTCCAGGCCGCTGATTCTCCGGTTTCGCGTTCAGAACCCACTCCGCCCACGGTCCAGGGAGATCTCGATTCCAAGGGCCTTGAACTTCGCCAACAGACCGATGCCCTGGCTAAAAGCCTGGCGGATTTGCGTCGGGAAAAGAATGAGCTACAGGCCGAACTTTTGGCCTTGCGCCGGCAGTTGACCGGGCCGGCCCATGCCGATGGGGCCGCCGCCCGGCCGGAGCCCCTTTCTACCAAACCCGCCAGAAAGCTCTTGGGCCGCATACCTTTTGCCACCGGCAGCATCACGATCAACGCGGACGGTGGAAAACTGCTCAAAACCATTGCCCAGCGCCTGGAGCAATCCAATATGGAGCGGGTGCTGGCGCGGGGCAATGCCGACTTCACCCTCCCGGGAGCGCGCACCGCCGCCCTGGGCCTTGACAACGCCGGCCTGGCCATGGCCCGGGCCATGAGCGTGTACAGGGCCCTGCTCACCCTGGGCGTGGACCAAAAACGCCTGAGCGCAGCCGTTTCCGGCGCACCGGCCCGGGATGAAAAAGCCTTGGGCACGGTCGGCGTCTGGCTCTTGTCACCCGCCTCGGCTCCATTGGCGGCCGGCCCGCCGCCCAAATGAAACGCCGCCGGCCTGGCGGCCGGCGGCGTTCTATTCGCAGCGGAACCCGTAGGTTCCCGATTGAAGCTTCGTCTAGCTTTCCAGACGTTTTTTTATGCACATGGCGTGGATGGGCAGGCCCTCGGCCTCGGCCAGGGCGATGATGGTGTCGCCCAGGGAAGCCAGCCCTTCCTTGGTCAGGTACTGGTAGGTGGGCTTCTTGATGAAGTCATCCACGCTCAGGCCGCTGAAGCTGGCCGCCGCCTGGCCGGTGGGCAAGACGTGGTTGGTGCCGCTGGCGTAGTCGCCCACCGGAACCGGAGCCCAGGGGCCCATGAAGATGCTGCCCGCGTGGCGCACCTTCTGCAAGGTCAGGAAGGGCTCGGCGGTGATGATCTCCAGGTGCTCGGCGGCGTACTGATTGGTGAACTCCAGGGCTTGTTCCATGTCCCGGGCCACCAGCACCGCGCAGTAGCGCATGGCCTGATCCATGATTTCAGTGCGGGGCATGCTGGGGTAGAGGCGGGCGATCTCGTCGCAAACCGCCTGGGCCAGGCCGGGGTCGTCGGTGACCAGCACCGCCGCCGCGTCAGGGTCGTGCTCCACCTGGGAGAGGAAGTCCAGGGCCAAAAATTCGGGGCGGGCGGTGGAATCGGCCAGGATAAGGGCCTCGGAAGGCCCGGCCGGGGAGTCGATGTCCACCTGGCCGTAGACCAGCATCTTGGCGGAGGTCACGTACTTGTTGCCCGGTCCCACGATCTTGGCCACCTTGGTTATGGTGTCGGTGCCGTAGGCCAGGGCGCCCACCGCCCAGGGTCCACCTATCTTGTAGACCTCTTTCACGCCGGCGATGTCGCAGGCCACCAGGGTGTAGGGGTTGGCCACCAGGCCATTGTCGGGCGGGGTGGTCACCACCACCCGTTTAACCCCGGCCACCACGGCGGGCAGGATGGTCATCAGCACGCTGGAGGGGTAGGCCGCCCGGCGGCCGGGCACGTAGCAGCCGGCCGAGTCCAAGGGAGTGTTTTTGCGGCCGGCGATGATTCCGGGCATCACCTCCATCTGCCATTGGGGCCGATCCAACTGGGCCGAGTGGAAGGTGACGATGTTTTTGGCCGCCACCTTCAAATGCTCGACAATCTCCTGAGACACCTGGCGATAAGCGTCCTCGATCTCCTGCGGGGTGACCAGGAAATCGGTGGCTTTCAGGTCGCCTTTGAGCTTTAGATAATGCTCCACGTTTACCGCGTCGCCGCGCTGGCGGATGTCGTCCAATATGGCCTTGGTGGAGTCGTAAATTTCCGAAATGTCCTGCATGGAGCGGCGCATGATGGTGTCCAGGCGCTCCGCGCTCAGATCGGCGATGTTTTCTGGATTGAGTCGCATAACCTAACAATCTCCTAATGGCAGTTCACAGGTAGGAGAAAATACCAGTGGCGCGCGGCCTTGGCAAGGGCGGCCGGCATCAGGGATTTAGAGCCAGGTAATCCTTCAAGGCCTGGGCGGTGGATTCATAACCCAGTTCATCCCAGGGAAGTTCCTCGGGGGCAAAGGCACGAATCTCCAGGGCTTCGGGCCCGGCCGACAGGCGCCCTCCGTTGGCGGTGGCGGTGTAGACCACCAGCACCCAGGGATTGCCTTGGTAGGAATAGACCCCCAGCAGGCTGGTAAGTTCCACCAGCAGGCCGGTTTCTTCCACCACTTCGCGTTGGGCCGCGGAAGGGACCACCTCGCCGCGGTCCACGTGGCCGCCGGGCAAAATCCACTTGCCGTGGGCGCCGTCTTTTTGGGCCCGGCGCAACAAAAGCACCCCTTGGCTGCTATGCACTATCACTGCGGCGGCTACCTTGGGATCTTCGTACACCGGCAGGCCGCAGGCGCTGCAATAAAACGGCGGGCCACTGGGGTTCAGGCCTTGCGTGGAGACCAGGGCGCCGCCGCACCAGGCGCAATAACGGGGAGTAAAGGGAAGGGGCATGAGTTCAACTACGCTTGCCATGTGTATCGGCGCGGCGCTTCACCAGGGTGACCTGGTTGCCGGCCTGGTTGTAAATTACTTCGTCCAAGATGGCGTTGGCCAAGAAAATGCCCCGGCCCCGCTCGCTCAAAATGTGCTCGCTGGAGGTGGGGTTTAGCATGCGGCGGTGGTTGAATCCCCGGCCCTTGTCGCGCACCGTGACCCGCATCTCGAACTGATCCAAGCTCACTTGCACTTCCACCGGCCTGGATTCGTCCCACTGGTTGCCGTGTTCCATGGCATTGGTGATGGCTTCGGACAGGGCCAGCTTGAGGTTGTTTTCCAGATCGTGCGCGGCGAACCCCACCGCCACCGCCGATAAGGATATCTGATAAAGCAGGTCCCGCACACATTCGGGGCGGCTGGGCGCCTCCATGGCGGTGGTTTGGCGCACCGAGGGCAAGGGGCAGCTTCTGGGGCGAATACTGGCCATGCTCAAAGTCTTGGCCACCACCTGGTCCAACTCGTCCAGATCCAGAGGCTTGGCCAAAAAGTTTTCCGCCCCCGCCTTGAGGGCTGAAACCACCGTGGTGGTGTCGTCGTAGCCGCTGATCATGATCACCGGCAGGCGGGGATTCAAGTCCTTTAGCGCTTTGAGCAGTTGCAGACCGTCCAGGCGGGGCATGCGCACATCGCTGATAACTAGGTCGCAGGCGCGGCCCCGTAAGAAATCCAGGGCCTCACTGCCGTCGGTGGCGCTGGATACCTCGTAGCCCTTTTCAGACAGGAGCCGCACCAACAGCTCAGTAATCATGGATTCATCATCCACCACCAAAACGTGGTAATTGTCCGCAGACAATAGAGGGGATTTGGGGTGGCGTTCGAAGGTCATCAAAAATCCAAGATGATCAAAGCAACGTCATCGGGAAGATGATCTCCGTCGCATTGGTCCAGCTCATGCGCCAATTGCTCTGCCAACTGGCCTGCCGTCAACGCGCGGTGCTGTTCGAGCAGTTGTTTCAAGCGCCCCGGCCCCATGGGTTTTCCCTGGGGGTCGGGGACCTCCAATAAACCGTCGGTGTGTATGACCAGGCGTTGGCCGCCGGCCAGCCGCAACTCTTTGTCTAAATATTGTAACAGGGGCTGGTCGTTTGAAAATACCCCCAAGAAGGGGCTGGACTGTTCCAGGTGGCTTATGCTTCCGTCCGGGTCTTGCAGCAAAGGCGAAGGATGGCCGGCCAGGCTCCAGCGCAGGAGCCGCTCCCGGGGATCATACCGGCCCAAAAAGCAGGTGACGAAAGCGTCGGCCGGGGTGAGGCGTAAAAGGTCTTCGTTGAGCATCTCCAAAACCGCGGCCGGGGATTCATGGGCTCCCAGGTACCGAGGCACCAGGGCCTTGAGGATGCTGGCGGTCATGGCCGAGGCCACTCCGTGGCCGGAGACGTCGGCCACCACCAGGCCCAGGTCTCCGCCGGGCAACTCGAAAAAATCGAAGTAGTCCCCGCCCACCCCACGGCAGGGCCTGAAAAGCCAAGCGGCTTGCAGTCCCGGCAGTTGGGCGTCTTTGGGCAGCAGGAACTGCTGATAACGGGCTGCCAACTCCAATTCGCCGGCCATTATTTGGTTCTTGGCCCGCAGGTCGGCCATCAAACGCTTGCTGTGCACCGCGTTGCGGATCTTGAGCGGCAGCACCAGGTCAAGGTCCGCTGAGGAAAGGGGCTTAATGAAATAGTCGTAGCAATCCATTGCCAGGGCCTTGGTCAGGGACTCCCTGTCATCCAGGGAGCTGTTGACGATGACCGGGACCCCGCGTGCCTCGGGATTGTCCATGCGCCAGATCAGGAAGGCGAAGCCATCCATCACCGGCATCATCAAGTCCAACAGAATCAGGTCAACCTCGGGGTGACGGCCAAGTATTTCCGTGGCCTCCCGGCCGTGGGACGCCTCCAGAAAACGGTAGTCTTCGCGGGCCAGGCTGGCGGTCAGCAGCTTGCGGTTCAAGCCAGAATCATCCACCACCAGGATGGTCGCCGGCGGGTCCCAATGGCCTTGATTCCAGTGGTGGCTCATGGCGCTTCCCTTCGTTGGGCCCCTTCCCAGAGGCGGCAAATGCTGGGCCCGATCTCCTCCAGGGGCAATATGCGGTCCACCGCTCCCAGCTCCACCGCCGCCCGGGCCATGCCGTAGATCACGGAGCTTGCCTCGTCCTGGGCCAACACACAGCAGCCTTGCCTGCGCATCTCAAGGGCCCCTTGGGCTCCGTCGCTGCCCATGCCGGTCATTATCACTCCCAGGGCCCGCCCCGGGGCGCTGCCCGCGGCGGAGCGGAACAACACGTCCACCGATGGCTTGTGGTGGTTGACCAGGGGGCCGTCCTTGACCCTTAGGTAGTAGCCGCGTTGGTTGCTCTCCAGGAAAACATGACGGTCGCCCGGGGCCACCAGGGCCTTGCCCGGCGTCAAGGGCATGAAATCCTCGGCCTGGCTAACCTCGATGGCCGCGCTGTTGTCCAGGCGCTGGGCAAAGGGCTGGGTGAACTGGGCCGGCAGGTGCTGCACCACCACCAGGGGAGGGCTGTCTGAGGGCAGGGCGCAGAGCAGCTTTTCCAGGGCCACGGTGCCCCCGGTGGAGGCGCCCATCACCACCACCATGTCACGGGCCGGGCGCCAGGGCAGAGCCGGTTGCTGGGCGGCGCCTTGGAGGCCCGGCGTGGTTTTAACGGACTGGGCCGCTTCGGTCCGCGGACCCACCCTGGCCCGGGCGGCGGCCCGTATCTTGCTCACGATCTCCTGCTTAAGCGTGGGCAGATTGGCTCGAAGGTTGCTGGTGGGCTTGGCGATGACCTCCACCGCTCCCAAGCGAAGGGCCTGCAAGGTGGCCTCGGCTCCGGACTGGGTGACCTTGCTGAACATGACCACCGGCATGGGGTGGGCGGTCATGAGCTTTTCCAAAAAGGTCAGCCCGTCCATTCGGGGCATCTCGATGTCCAGGGTGATGACGTCCGGACGCAGGCTTAATATCTTGTCTCGGGCGAAAAAAGGATCAGCCGCCGCTCCCACCACCTCCATATCCGGCTCCCCGCTCAACACCGAGCGCAGGAACTCCCGGATCACGGCCGAGTCATCGACGATCAGCACCTTGGTTCTTTTGATCAATCCCGTGGTCCTTTTGCGCCGGGGGCCTTGTTGCCGAACAGGGTCAAGTCATCGCGAAGCGAGCGCTGCCGCGCCTGGCTGCCGTGGGCGCGCTCGCGGGCCAACACCTCCTCGGGAACCGGAGCGGGAAGGCGCTTTAGCAAAACCCGCCCGCTCAGGGGATGATAGTAAATTTTGCGTGCGCAGTCGCCGCCCACGTCATGGGCCGCGACAGGTATTTCCTCCAGGCTCAGGAAGCCTTGCACAAACTCCAAGTTGGCCCGGGGCACGTTGTGCCCGCTGGATGGGGAATTGCACAGCACGTGACCGCCTCCGAACACCTTGGCCTCAAAATGCTCCCGCCCGCCACCCAGCTTGATTATCTCGCCAATGAGCAGCTCCATGGCGTACATGCCGTAGCGGGCCGTGGCCGAGGAGGGGTCGCCCGGCCGCCCCCGCCCTCCGGGCAGCATGAAATGGTTCATCCCTCCGATTCCCGCCTTGGTGTCCCGCAGGCAAACCGATACGCACGATCCCAGCACCGTGCCCACCATTTCATCGCCCTGGGTAGCATAATACTCCCCCGGCTGAATGGTTATAAGGGGGCGTTTGAAAAGGGGTGAGTATTGGCGCAGCATGGTTGCTCTAAGGCCTTCTGTATACGGTTGGGCCCACGCACACCAAGCGGCGGTTGGTGGCCAGCATGGATTCGGAGTGGCCCAGGAACAGCCACCCCCCGGGCCGCAAGGAGGTGGTTAGTTTGTCGATTATGGCCTGCTTTTGCGCGCCGTCAAAATAGATGAGCACGTTGCGGCAAAAAACGAAATCCAGGGGGGTGCGGTGGGGATAGCCGGCATGGATAAGGTTGAACTTGCCAAAGGTGATCATGCGGCGCAGGGAAGGCTTGACCTCGTAGGCGTAGCCTCCGTCTTGGCGCCGGCGCAGGAAATATTTAAGCAAAAGGTTCCGTGACACCTTGGCCACCTGCTCCGGGCGGTACAAACCACGAGAGGCCGCGCGCAGCATGTTGGTATCCAAGTCGGTGGCCAAAATTTTCCAGTCCCATCCGGGCCGTCCCGCCCAATATTCGGACAGGGTCATGCCCAGGGAATAGGCCTCTTCCCCCGAAGAACAGCCTGCCGACCAGGCCCGCAGCCTCTTGGGGCCGTGCGCGGGGGTCCCGGCCTCCACGGCGGGCAGCACCTGGGCGCGTAGAAACTCGAAGTGGTGTGGCTCGCGGAAAAAATCGGTCTTGTTGGTGGTGATCTGGTTGGTCATCTCCAGCAATTCTTGCGGGGCCCGTCCCGATGAGAGCAGGTCTGCGTACTGGGAAAAATCCCGCATGCCCAAGGCCCGCAGCCGCCGGGAAAGACGGCTGATTACGAGGTCTTTCTTGCTTTGGCTCAGGTGAATGCCGGTTTGTGCCTCCACCAGGCGGGAGATGGTTGCGAAATCCTTGTCGGAAAGTTGGTGAATTCCGGCCAACGGCCTTGTAGCCGCTTGGGCGGTTTCCCGGCGGGGTGGATCAGGCGGCATGGTCCATCGGCTCCTGGGCCAGCAGCCGGGCCAGGTCCATCAGAATGATCAAGTCTTCCTCTCGCTGAACCAGACCCAGTAAACACTCGCGCCGCACCGGACCGGCCATCTCCGGCGGCTCCTGGATATCCTCGCTGCCCAGATCAAGGACGTCATCCACCGTGTCCACCACCACCCCTTGCAGTTTGCCATCCAGGCGCACCACCACCGCCACCGGTTCGCCCCGGCCCCCTCCCGGGGTCAGCCCCAGCCTCAGGCGCAGATCAAACACCGGAGCCACCGCGCCCCGCAGGTTCACCACACCCAGAACGAACTCCGGGGACAAGGGCAGGGGGGTGACGGGCGGCAGGTTGATTATTTCGTGTACCAGGGACACCTCCACGCCGTACATCTCCCCGCCCAGGTGGAAGACGAGGTAGTTTACCCGCCGTTCCAGGTCAACAGCCGGGGCCGGAGATGACGCCGGCGCCTGGAAATGCGAGGCGGTGGCGACAGGCGTGGAAAACCCCTGGGGAGAGGGTGCCTGGGCCGGGCCCGGGTGGGCGGGCTTCTCTTTCAGGGTTGGCCGCTCCTCGCCGGAGTCATTCAAATCAGACGGCGGCAAGGGACGCAAAAACTCCCTGGGTAGGGACAGGGCCTCGCCTAGCAAATCCTGCTCCAGGGGCGATGCGTAGAGCAACTCCAGGGATTGCCGGGGCCCGGGGGCGCAGGCCAACAATTCCCCCAGGGTGAGCAACTCCCCCAGGTGAGCGTAAAGGGACTCCCCGCTGTCTTGGGCCTCCTTGGAAAGAATGACCATGAACAGGCCTTGGTCTTGCGCCAAGACCCTTTCCAGCAGCCAGGGGGCGACCAGCCAGGCCGGGTGGCCGGGCAGTGGGGCCGGGGTCAGGCGGTCAATCAACTCCGGGGGCAACTCGGCCCCCAGGGCCGCGTCCAGCGCCCGCAGGCAACCGCCCGCCTCAACTTTTTCCGCTTCCTGCAGGCGGGTGAGCATGGCCGCCAAAAGATCCGCCGCCTGCAACAAGGCGTCGATGATATGCTGGCGCGGAGACAGACGGCCATGGACCAGGAGCCTTAGGGTTAATTCCATGCGGCCGGCCAGGCGTTCAAGGTTTTCCAAACCGGCTACCGCGGCGCCGGCCCAGGCGGCGTGCAATGACCTGAAAACGCTTTGGGCCGCTTCCGGGGCGGACTCGCCGCGCTCCAGGGCCAGCAGCCCTTCCTCCACCGCCCGCAAAAGAGCCGGAGCTTCGGCTGCCAGAGGGGTTAATATCTCACGGCGCGCCACGGCCGCTTACTCCTGGTCCGTGCCCAGAGCCATGCGCTCCAGGCCCAGGATGTCCAAAATCAGGCTCACCCGGCCGTCTCCCAAAATGGTGGCCCCGTTCACTCCGGGCACCTTCTGGTAGTTCTGCTCCAGGGATTTGATCACCGCCTGGCGCTCGCCCAGGATGTCGTCCACCAGAAGGCCGAAGCGTTTGCCAAGGCTTTCTATGACCATGACTAGGCCCTGGCAGGGGTCTTCCACTCCGCCGGTCAGGCGAAAAAGGCGGGCCAGACGCACCAGGGGCAGGTAATTGCCCCGGAACCTGATCAACTCGCCCTTGCCCTCCACGGTTTTCAGGTCTCCGGGGACAGGGCGCAGCGACTCCACGATGGACAACAGAGGAAGCACGAACACCTCGCCGGCCACCATCACGTTCATGCCGTCGATGATGGCTAGGGTCAGGGGCAGCTTGATGCGAAAGGTGCTGCCCTGGCCCGGGTGCGACTCCACCTCCACCGCCCCCCGCAGGGATTCGATGTTTTCCCGCACCACGTCCAAGCCCACCCCCCGGCCGGAAAGCTCGGTGACTTTATCGGCGGTGGAAAAGCCCGGGTGGAACAGAAGCTTGTAGATATCCGCCGAGTTGGAGGCGTCTTCGGGTGGGGTCAGTCCCAAGGACGCCGCTCTGGCCAACACCCGTTCGGGATCGATGCCCCGGCCGTCGTCGGCCACCTCGATGAAAATGCGCCCTTGCTGCTGGTAGGCTCGCAGCCAGATAACCCCCTCGGCCGGTTTGCCCGCTTGGCGGCGCACGGCCGGCGTCTCCAGGCCGTGGACCGCCGCGTTGCGCACCAAGTGGCTCAGGGGATCGGCTATTTGCTCTGCCACGTTCTTGTCCAACTCGGTGTCCAGGCCGCTTAGATTCAGGCGAATCTGCTTGCCCAACTCGGCGGCCAGGTCCCGCACCACCCGCCGGAAGCGATTGAATGTGCCCCCCACGGGCACCATGCGCACCCGCATCACCTGCTGCTGCAATTCGCGGCTCGCGTGGCCCAGGGACTCCATGGCCTCGCGCAGTTCGGGGCCGGCCTCGGGGCTCGCGCTCTCGGAAACCCGGGCCACCCCGATGACCAACTCGCCCACCAGGTTCACCAGCTTATCCAGCTTGTCCGTGTCCACCCGGATGGTGGGCGTGGCCAGGGGGGCGGTTCGCGGGGCAGCCGCCTTGGGCGCCGGCGTCTGCTCGCCTGGCGCCGGGACCGGCGAAGGCGGGTCGTGCCGGGTCCGGGGCAGCAGGGACAGGGCCGCGTTATCGTTGGGGGGCGGGCCCTGAGCCTCCTCGCTGAAAATATGCCCCTCGTCGCGCACAAACATGAAAACGTTGTCGATGGTGGCCTGGGGATGGGGGGTGGCCATCCAAACTTCCCACCACAGATATAGGGTGAAGGGGTCCATTTGCTCCATGGGAGGCAGGTCCTCGACATGGCAGATCACCCGCTCGATGTCGCCCAATTCCTCAAGTTCCCGCAAGAGCCGCAAGGGATCGGTGCCGGTGCCCAACAGGTCCGGTTGCAGCCTGATGCTCAGGTGCAGCCGCCGCCGGGCGTTGGCCGGGGGCGAGGGGCGATGGGAGAGGTTGGGGGTGGCCGGGCTGGGCGCCGCCGTCTCCTCCTGGGAATCAGGCCGCAGCAGGGCGTTGAGCGGTTGCATGATTTCGCCGGGAGCCTGGGACGCCTCTTGCCCGGCCACGCGGGCGCCCACCATTTCCCTCAGGGCATCCGTGGCCTTGAGCAACAGGCTCACGCTTTGGACGTCCGGTTGGCGTAGTCCCTGACGCATCTGATCCAGCAGGCTTTCCATGAGGTGGGTAAGCTCCACCACGTCTTCAAAGCCCACGATGCCCGCGTTGCCCTTCATGGTATGGGCCGCGCGGAACACGCCGTTGATCAGGTCTTGGCCGGCCCCGCCTTCCAGGGATAACAGTCCCGCCTCCAGGGCCTCCATGAGTTCCCCGGCTTCCTCGGCGAAGATTTCTAGCAGTTTTTGGTCCACCACCCCTACTCAGTTCAGGGAGCGGGTGAATTTCTTGACCACCGCCAGCAAAGTCTCCGGCTGAAAGGGCTTGACCAGCCAGCCCGAGGCTCCGGCCCGCTTGCCTTCCAACTTGCTTTGGGGTTGGCCCTCGGTGGTCAACACCAGGATGGGCAGGAACTTGTGGGGGGTGTTCTTGATTTCCTTGATAAAGGAAATGCCGTCGAGGCGGGGCATGTTCACGTCGCTTATGATCATGGCGGGGTTCCGCCCCTGGCGGCCGAGGGCCCTAAGCACCTCCAGGCCCTCCACTCCGTCGCTGGCCTCCACCAATTCATAGCCAGCCTCCTCCAGGATGCTCCGCACCGACATTCGCAAAGTGGCCGAATCATCCACCAAGAGGATAAGGCGGTTGGTTGGGTGAGCAGGGGAGGTCATGCCGGTTTACTCCATGAACGGGGCAAAATGACTCTGCAAGCCGCCCAGGCGCAGAGCCCGCGCCACGACCTCCGGGACATCGGTCAGGCGTGGGATGAATTGGGGGCGTGGTTGGCGCAGCCAGGCCAACAATAGTTGCAGGCCGGCGGTATCGACTTCCCGCACCTGAGAAAGGTTCAAGCACGCCAAGCCTCCCTGTTGGGCGGCTTTCAGTAGGGCTTCTTTTAATGTGTCCAAGTATTGCACCTTGAGTTGGCCGCTCAAGGCAAGCTCATTGGGAGAGAGCTGGTAGTCCAGCAAGGGGGCACCCCATTCAAGTGGCCGAGGATATCTGGAATATTTTATCCAGTTTGACCACTTTGAACATAGTGTAGATGTCCTTGGGCATATTGTCTATGCGCACCGCGCCGCCGTGAGTGGCCAGGTTTTTGTAGAGCAGCAGCAGCTTGCCTATGCCGGAACTACCGATGAAGGTGACTCCGCCGAAGTCCAGGGTCACTTCCTTGATCGAAGACAGGTCCAGATCCAAAAAACGCCTTTTCATCTCTTCAGCGCCCCGTTCGTCTATGTTGCCTGCGATCTCAATGCGAGCGCGGTCCTCAAGGGCAACGACTTTCAGTTCCATTGCCTCTCCTAGCTTCCAGGGTATGGGCCCAACTAAAAAAGCAGGCCCCTTGGACGTCAGGCGTTAAACTCAATGCACTATCTATAACAAAACCAAAGACGGGGCGCAACGGTAAAAGTCAGAGTTAAAACGGGGTTAGATAACGTGAATCCATTCCGGCTAAGGGCCGGACCCCGGGCGGGGCAGGGTGATGGTCAACTCCAAACGCTTGCCCGCGCGTTCCAACCGGTAGGTGTGGGGGGCGTGGGGGGCCGCCTTTATGGCATCGTGAATTCCCTTGGGCGAGGCGAGGGGCTTGCCGTCAACCGCCAAGAGAAGATCGCCGGGTAACACCCCCGCCTTTTGGGCCGGACTGCCGGGAATGAGGCGCTTGACCACTAGGCCGCCGTTTTCCATCTTGAGCAGCAGCACCAGGCGCGGCGGAGGCGGCGGGGCGGGGCTGGACACGGCCAGCAGGCCGGCGGGGCCGTATCCCATTCCCGAGGCCATGGCTTGGGCCGCGGCCGGGCTCACCGGTAGAACCGTTAGCGGCTTGTACCCGGGCAGGCGGCGGGCGATGCGCGGGGGCAGGCCCATGTCGCCGGCCAGGTGTCCCGATCCGGCCAGGACCAGGCCCCGCTTGCCGCCGTCGGGCCAGGGGACAATACGCCGGGCCAGGTTATGGGCCATGGTTTCGTCGCGCACCACCTGGGCCGCGAAAAAGTTTTCCTGGGCCTGGGGGTCCTTGGCTCCATGGAAGGCGAATTGGCGGGAAACCTTCCGGCGATAGGCGGGATCGTCCAAATCCAGGGCCGGGGCGATGGCCGCCCTCTGGGCCGGGGTAAGGGACTTCAGGCCGCCCTGGGCCACCTGGCGCACCACGTCCAAAGGCGCGTTGAGGGCCACCAGCAGGTGTCCCCGGGCCCGCACCTCGGCGAATATGGGGGCGAACATGGCCCAGGGATAACTCCAGGTTTGGTCCCATTGCACTTGGGCGCGGAACTGATCCAGGGTGATCTTGCCGGCGGACAGGGCGTCGCAGGCGGGCTGGGCGTCCTGGGCCAGCCACTCCACGCCCACCACCACCGGACCCTGGGCCGCCAGGCGTTTGAGCACTTCCAACTGGATGGCGTGGTGCCCGGGGTGATCGTGGCGTTCACCCACCAGCACCACTCGGGCCCCGGCCAGGCGGCGGTCCAACTCCTCCCGGCTCAGTGGGGCGAGGTCGGGGGGAGCCAGATAGTCTCCCGGGGCCAGGGGCCGGGGGGAGGGGGCGGGGCTCATGCCGGCGCAGCCCGCGGCCAAGCCCAGGGCCGCCAAAAGCAGGCCGAGCCAAAGCCGGTGGGGGTGCGCCGGACCCAAGGGATTATTGTTTAGCCAACGGCAGGGGCTGGGGCAGCCCGGCCTCGCTGAAGCGCAGCAGCACGTTGTCTTGCACCCAGTGGGGGTCCCACCACTCGGTGGGGTTGACGAACACCCCGCCCACCAAAACCGAGAAGTGAAGGTGGTCGCCCAGGGCCAGTCCGGTCATGCCCGACAGTCCGATCTCCTGGTTGCGCGATACTTCGTCGCCAACCTTGACTCGCAGCTCGGAAAGATGGCCGTAGAGGCTGGCCAGCCCCTGGCCGTGGCTCAGGATCACGCAGTTGCCGTAGATGCCCAGATCGGCGGCGTAGCGCACGATGCCATTGGCCGCCGCCTTGACCGGGCTGCGCTCGGTGTGGGCCAGGTCTTGGCCCAGGTGCACGCTGCGGCTGACCACTTCCTTGTTGAATATATATTCCCGCCGGTCGCCAAAAGCGGCCTTGGGCGCGCCCAGGGGGCGCTCCAGGGTCTTTTGCCATAGCTGGTAGGGCTGGCTGGGCATGGCCGCCAAGGCGATCTTGGCGTTGTCGTGCTGACGCAGGTCCTGGTTGATCCACAGGAACTTGGCCAGGGGCGTTTGCCGGTCCGTGGGGATCTGGTCGGCGAAACGGGCGGCCACGATGTTCATGAACCGTTCATTGAGATTGATGATGTCGGTCTTGAAGTTTTTCCAGCGCACCTTTACGTTCAAGGGCATTTGGGCCTGATTGCCGGCAATGTCCTCGGCCCACAGGTCGATGTTCACTCCCCTGGGCTGGCTGTCGCCGTAGGCGAAATAGCAAAGCTTGGTGCCCGGCTGCTGGGGCCAGGGGGCCCAACCCATGAAAACCTTGTCGCCCACCCGCACCCCGTGGCTTGCCTGGGCCTCGTTGACCGTGTATACGGCCAGGCCGGTGCCGCCCCGGTTCAAGCGTATGATTTGGTTGAGGGAGCTGATGCGCGGCGGGGTGGTGTCCACCTCCACCGGAAATTCCTTGAGGTAGACGTTGCCCTTCATCCAGTTGCGCCAGGAGCGGTCCGCCGCCTCCACCACCAGGGTGGCTTTTCCCTGGTGCATGCCCATCTCCAGGGGATTGACCGCCAGCTTGAGCGATGCCAGGGGCGCGCCGGGGGCGTCAAACGCTTGATTCAGAACAACGCCCTTGCGCTCCTGCTGCACCAGGGTCACCCGCACCCAGGCCAGGCCGCGGCCCTGGTCGCTTACCCTAAGAAAGACCGTATTGCTCTTGCCCAGATGGCTGACCGGCTTCTCCAGGGCTATCTGGGGCGGAGTGCCCTCCAGGTGGGGCCAGACATAAAAGGCCCCGGCTCCCAGCAGCACCAGGATCAGGACCAGAATTACCAGCCAAAGGCGGCTTTTTCCGCGGGTCATGTGGTTTCGCTCCCTTGCCTCGATCGGTGTGGGGTGTCCGTGCGAAAAGGGTAGGCCAGGGCCGCGGGGCTGTCAAGAAGGCAACCTCCAGGAAGTGGCTTGCCGGGCCGCGTACATCGCCGTAATATTGCCCTATGATCGAATCAATCAACGGTAAGACGCCTCAAATTGACCGCAGCGCATTCGTGGCGCCGGGCGCGGTGGTCCTGGGCGACGTGGAGTTGGGTCCGGAAGTCAGTGTGTGGTACGGCTGCGTGCTGCGCGGCGACATCAACTGGATCCGGGTGGGCGCCAAAAGCAACCTGCAAGACGGGACCATCATCCATGTGTCCCACACGGGTCAAGGAACCCTGGTGGGCAGCGAGGTGGTGGTGGGGCACCGGGTGGTGCTGCATTCCTGCACCGTGGAGGACCAGGTCCTCATCGGCATGGGAGCGGTGGTCCTGGACCGGGCCCGGGTGGGGGAGGGGGCCATCGTGGCCGCCGGGTCGGTGGTGCCGCCGGGCATGGAGGTGCCAGCCAACACCATGGTGGCCGGCATACCCGCCAAGGCGGTCCGCCCGGTCACCCCCGAGCAGCGCCAGACCACCCTGGCCATCATGGGGCGCTACCTCACGGCCATGGACATGCACAAGGGGATGTTGGCCTCCCTGGGGCCGGACCGGGAATTCTAGGATGCGGGAGGCCTCCGGGCTGCTGGCCGAGTTGGCCCCCCAGGTGCAAGCCAACTGCGCCATAGCCGATGCCTCGGTGGCGGGCCGTTTCAGCCTTTGCGGCCTCCTGCTGCGCCTGAGGAACCTTTACAAGTGGGAGCGGGGTCTGCCTCCCTGGCAAGAGCAGGAGACCAGCCAGGTTCTGGAATGGGTCAGCCAACGGGAGCAGCTTTGGGATGAGGTGCTGGAAAAGCAACCGCAGCCCCTCGTCCTTAATGGCGAGAGCTTCGATCCCTTCGCGGTTGAGCAAATCAACCAGATCCTGGCGTCCCACGGCCTGCTCTACGGAGCCGGCCGGGTGGGGGGAGGCGCGCCGGTTTTCTTCCTGGCCCATGAGGAAAAGGCCTGGCGTCAGGATGGGCTTTGGGTGCATCGGCTGGGCCAGGAGTTGACCAGCGACATCCTGTTTTTGCCCGGTCTGCGCCAAGGTGGCGACATATTTCTGCGCCGCGGCCCTTTTCCATACCTGCTATGGGATCTCTTGGCCGACCCCCGCCCCAGCCAGACCGCCTTCAAGCGTTTCGCCCTGGAGGCCTATGGCCGGGATTACCGGCAGGTGACCACGCGGCCTTCCTGGGAGCAGTTGGCGCCGGTGCTGGAAGGGGAGATGCAAGCGGTGCTGTGGCACGAGTTGGGCGAGGCCCGCGACGCGGCCCCGGCCCAGGAACTCTTGGCCCTGGCGGCCGCCCAGCATCCGGGCAGCGACGTGGAGCACTTCGTGCGCGGGGTCAAGGACCTCATGGCCGACTGCGGGCCCCAGGGGCGCCTGGCCCAGATAGCCGCCCACCAGAGCTTGGGAGCCCTGGGCCTTTATCCGGTGTGGCAAGCCGGTTTTCTGCGCCTGCTTTTTCCGGAGATCATCCCCGCGGTGCAAGGTTTCATGGCCCAAGGCGACTGGGATATCATAGAGCAGGCACGTCTGACCGGCTGGCGAAAGGCCAGGGGGGCGGCGCGAGATCTGCAAGAGATATTGGCCGGCTACCAGGGCGCCGAGGCCCGTACCCTGGTGCGCAGGGTAGTCATGGAGCCCTTGGTGGGGCTGGCCGCTTCCCAGGCCCAAGACTGACGGACGGCGGCCCGGCCCAAATCGGGCGGTTCTACTTAAGCCGGTAGGTGATGAGTCCGTGGGTTAGGTCGTAGGGCGACACGCTGACGCGCACCTTGTCTCCCACCAGAACTTTGATCTTGAATCGCTTCATCCTGCCGCTCAATACGGCGCGCAGGGTATGCCCTTGTTCGGTGACCACCTCCATCTGCCCCCCTCCCAGGGTGCGGGTCACCTGACCCTCAAGGTGGATAAGATCGTCGCGGCTCAAGCTGCCTCCTCGGTCTGGGATTAATGTTGCGCCGCCCGGGCTCCGTGCCCGGCCGCTCAGAAGTTTCCAGAGGTTACGCGGCGGGTCAACTATGCCATGGGCAGGGGGCTCCGTCAAGGCCACCCGGCCGGCCCGTGGCACAAAAACACTTGTCAACCCCACGGGTGGTGTGTATATTTCGGCTCCAGCACAGGGCCGGCCCACTTTCGGCGCGGCCAGCGGCTTTGGGAGGAAACAAGCCATGAGCCAGGTTTGCGAATATTGCGGTAAGAAGCCCCAGGTTGGCAACAACGTCAGCCACGCCCATAGGAAAACCAAGCGGCGTTTCAATCCCAACTTGCAGCGCGTGCGCACCGTGGTAAACGGCCAGGTGCGCAGGGTGAGGGTTTGCACCCGTTGCTTGCGTTCGGGCTTGATCAACAAGCCCACCTAAAAAAGCTTCTCCCAAAATTATGCGGAGGGCGCACCCGCGCCCTCCGCTATCTTTTGACCGCTTGGCCGGCCCCGGTGGGCCAGATGCTAGTGATCCATGCGGCGCACCGACAGGATGTCGCGCAGCTTGGCGATGTCCTTGAGCACCCGGTTAAGCTGCTTGGCGTCGTGGACCTGGATCACGAAGGTGGCGATGCCCGTCAGGTCCTCCGTGGTCTTCACCTCCGCCTCCATGATGTTGATTTCGTGCTTTTTCATCACCCCGGCCAGATCGGCCAGGATGCCGGCCCGGTCCGAGCTGATTACCTGGATGCGCACCGGGCGCACTTCTTCCTTGGCCAGGTCCCATTCCACCTCCACCAGGCGTTCCGGGTCCATACCGCGCACATGCAGGCAGTCGGCCCGGTGGATGGTGACTCCACGTCCCCGGGTGATGTAGCCGGACACCTCGTCGCCGGGCAGCGGGTTGCAGCACTTGGCGAAACGCACCAGGATGTCGTCCAGGCCCTTTACCTTGATACCCTCCGGAGCGGGCCGGCGCCGCAAGCGCTTTAGGGAGCGCTCGATCAGACCTGGTTTTTCCAGAGCGTCTTCCGCCGGACGGGGCAATATCTTGTTCACGATGTGGCGGGGGGACACCTTGCCGTAGGCCACCGAGGCCAGCAGAAGCTCCGGATCCTTGTAGGAAAGCTCTTCCATCACCGTGGCGAGCTTGCCGTCCTTGAGCACCGCGGCCAGGGTGAGCTTGTGCTTGCGCAGCTCCTTGTCCAAAATTTCGCTGCCCAGGCTCACCGAGCGGGCGCGCTCCGACTCGCGGATAAAGGAGCGAATCTTGGCTCGGGCCCGGCCGCTGACCACGTAATTAAGCCAGTCCTTGCTGGGCTTGTGGTTGGCCTGGGTGATGATCTCCACCTGGTCGCCGGTCTTAAGCTCGCTCTTGAGGGGGACCATGCGGCCGTTGACCCGGGCCCCCACGCACTGGTGGCCCACCTCGGTGTGGATGGAGTAGGCGAAATCCACCGGCGTGGCCCCCCGGGGCAGGGCTTTAACCTCGCCCCCCGGGGTGAATACGAATATCTCGCCGGGGTAGAGGTTCATCTTCAGCGACTGCATGAACTCGGTGGGGTCTTCCAGTTCACGCTGCCACTCCATGAGCCGGCGCAGCCAGGCGGAGCGGCCCTGCTCGGCCTCGTCACCCGCCCCTTGCTCCTTGTAGCGCCAGTGGGCGGCGATGCCCTCCTCGGCCACGCGGTGCATCTCCTCGGTGCGAATCTGTATCTCCATGCGCTGTCCCATGGGACCCACCACCGAGGTGTGCAGGGACTGGTACATGTTGGGCTTGGGCATGCCGATGTAGTCGCGGAAGCGGCCGGGGATGGGCTTCCACACGTTGTGCATCACCCCCAAGGCTTCGTAGCAGTCCCTGAGAGTTTGCACCACCACCCTAAAGGCGATGATGTCGTAAAGCTGGTCGATGTCCACGCCCCGGCGCTGCATCTTGCGGTAGATGCTGTAGTAGTGCTTGGGACGGCCGTCCACGGTGCAGGTGATGCCCTCCTCGGCCACTTTTTCCTGGAGCACCTGCTTCACCTCGGCGATGAAACGCTCCCGCTCTCCCTGGCGGGTGGCCACTCCATCCTTGATGCGCTGGTAGATGTTGGGCTCCAGGAAATAGAGGGTCCAATCCTCCAGTTCGGCCTGCCAGCGGCGGATGCCCAGGCGGTGGGCCATGGGGGCGTAAATGTCGCGGGTCTCCTGGGCTATGGAGCGTTGCTTGGCCGGGGGCATGTAGCCCAGGGTGCGCATGTTGTGCAGGCGGTCGGCCAACTTGATCAAGAGCACCCGGATGTCGTTGGCCATGGCCAGGATCATCTTGCGCATGTTCTCGGCCTGCTGGGCGGTCTTGGTGGTGGCGCTGATCTGGGTGATCTTGGTCACTCCGTCCACCAGGGAGGCTACCTCCGGACCCAGTAGAGCGGCAATGTCGGCCACGGTGGTGTCGGTGTCCTCCACCGCGTCGTGCAGCAGGGCCGCGCAGATGCTGGCCACGTCGGTGTGCATCTCGGCCAAAAGCGCGGCCACGGCCAGGGGGTGGCTCAGGTAGGGGGCTCCCGAACGGCGCACCTGTCCCTTGTGCGCCTTGGCCGAAAACACATAGGCCTTCTGGATGGCTCCCACGTCGGCCCCGGGATGATACTCCCGGACCGCGTCGATTATTTCGTTGATGCGTTGCAGGGCCACGGCGCCAGGCCTCTAGGTTGGGTTTTAATCGGTTGCCACTTATAAAACTCTTGCGCTTAAAAGCCCGATGGTCAAGCGCCACTTTCAGGCGCTAATCCCGCCCGGCCCCGGACTGGGGGCCGGGCAAGGATGCCAAGGGGCTCGGCCCGGCCGGCCTACAGGGGCTGCCCGCCCCCTTGGCGCACCATCTCGGCCAGACGGTTTGCCGCCTGTTCCACGGGGATCATGTCAAAGTCCCCGCTTTGGCGGTGCTTGAGCTCAACGGCCCCTTCCTTAAGGCCCTTGGCGCCCACCACCACCCTGAGGGGAATGCCGATGAGGTCCGCGTCCTTGAACTTCACTCCGGGCCTGAGGTCGCGGTCGTCCATGAGCACGTCGATCCCGGCGGCGCGCAACTGGCCGTAGAGCTTCTGGGCGGCTTCCATTACCTCGCCGTCGGCGGCCATTGGCAAGATAGTCACCGAATAGGGGGCGATGGCCAGGGGGAAGATGATGCCCGATTGGTCGTGGCCCTGCTCGATGGCCGAGGCCACGATACGGGTCACCCCGATGCCGTAGCAGCCCATGATCAGGGGGCGGCTCTGTCCTTCGGCGTCAAGGTAGTTGGCGCCCATGGCCTGGCTGTACTTGGTGCCTAGGCGGAAGATGTGCCCCACCTCGATGCCCCGGGCAAAGACGGGATCCGCGCCGCACCGGGGGCAGGGGTCGCCCGGCTCGATGACCCGGAGGTCGGCCTGTTTGGCCTGCTGCGCGTCACGGGCCATGTGCATCCCGGTGAGATGGGCGTCGGCCTGGTTGGCTCCGGTCACCAGGGCCTCGGCAAAGTAAAGCTCCTGGTCGGCGTAGAGGGGTATGTTCAGGCCCACCGGCCCGGTGAAGCCCACCGGACCGCCGCTTACTTCCAGGATCACCGAGGCCGGGGCCAGCTCCAGCTCGGCCACGTCCAGCAGGTTCTTGAGCTTGACCTCGTTTAGCTGGCGGTCGCCGCGCACCATGGCCGCCACCGGCTTGCCGTCGGCCAGGTAGACCAGGGTCTTGGCCACCTGGGCCGGGCTGACGCCCAGGAACTTGGCCACCTCCTCCACGGTGTGGGCCCCGGGGGTGTCCACTTGGGCGATCTCGGAGACGGCTGCGGGCGGCTCGCCCTTGGGCGGGGCCACCTCGGCCTTTTCGAAGTTGGCCGCCCAGCCGCATTGGCAGGAGGCTATGGCGTCCTCGCCGGTGTCGGCCAGGACCATGAACTCGTGGCTGAAGGAGCCTCCGATGGCTCCGCTGTCCGCCTCCACCACCGCGAACTCCAGGCCCAGGCGGGTGAACACCGCGCTGTAGGCCTGGTGCATCAGCTTGTAGCTGGCCGCCGAGCTTTCTTCGTCGGGGTCAAAGGAATAGCCGTCCTTCATGATGAACTCCCGCGAGCGCATCACCCCGAAGCGGGGGCGGATCTCGTCGCGGAACTTGGTCTGGAACTGGTAGAGGTTCAGCGGCATGTCCCGGTAGGAGCGCACCTCGCGGCGCACCAGGTCGGTGATGACCTCCTCGTGGGTGGGGGCCAGGCAGTAATCGTGGTCGTGGCGGTCCTTGAAGCGCAGCAACTCCCGGCCGTAGTGCTCCCAGCGGCCAGACTCCTGCCACAGCTCGGCGGGCTGCACCCCGGGCATCAGAAGCTCCCGGGCCCCGGCCGCGTCCATCTCCTCGCGGATGATGCGCTCCACCTTGCGCAGGGCGCGCAGGCCCAGGGGCAGCCAGGTATAGACGCCCGAGGCCAGCTTGCGGATCATGCCCGCGCGCAACATTAGCTGATGGCTAACCACCTCGGCCTCGGCCGGGGTCTCCTTGAGGGTGGGGATGAATGCCTGAGAGAACCTCATTTGTCTAACGCTCGCTTTGCTCTGGGTTGGTTTGTGCGTAATCCTGGTCCGCTTGGCGCACCGCCTTCATGAACTCTTCCAAAAGTTGTGCCTCGGGGACCTTCTTGATGATCTCGCCGTGGGCGAAGATGACCCCCTGGCCGCGCCCGCCGGCCAGGCCCACCTGGGCGTGTTTGGCCTCGCCGGGGCCGTTGACCACGCAGCCCATGATGGCCACGGTGAGCGGGGCGCTGATCTTGGCCAACTCCGGCTCGGCCCGCTCCAACAGGCCTATCAAGTCTATCTCGGTGCGGCCGCAGGTGGGGCAGGAGATTATCTCCACCCCCCGCCGGCGCAGGCCGCAGGCCCTGAGGATGTGCCAGGCCGCCTCCACCTCGCGCACCGGGTCGGCGGTTAGGCTCACCCGGAAGGTGTCGCCGATGCCTTCCATGAGCAGAGCCCCGATGCCCACCGCGCTCTTGATGGCCCCGGCCAACAGCCCCCCCGCCTCGGTGACTCCCAGATGCTGGGGGTAGTCCGAGCGCTGGGCCCAAAGGCGGCAGGCCTCGATGGTGTCGAGCACGCTGGAGGATTTGAGGCTCACCTTGATCTGGCCGAAGCCCAGCTCTTCCAGAAGGCGCACGTGGCCCAGGGCCGCCTCCACCAGGGCCTGGGGCGTGGGTCCGCCGCAGCGCTCCAGGATGTCCTTGGGCAGCGAGCCGCTGTTGGCCCCCACCCTGATGGGAGCGCCCGCCGCCTTGGCCGCGTCCACCACCCGCTTGACCGCCGCCGGGCCGCCGATGTTGCCCGGATTGATGCGCAGGCCGGCGGCGCCGTTCTCCAGGGCGGCCACGGCCAGGGCGGGGTCGAAGTGCACGTCCGCGATCACCGGCAGGGGGCTGGCCTGGGTGATGGGCCCAAAGGCGGCCGCCGCCGCCAGGTCGGGCACCGCGCAGCGCACCAGCTCGCAGCCCGCCTCGGCCAGGGCTGTTATCTGAGCCAGGGTGGCCGCCGGGTCGCGGGTGTCGGTGTTGGTCATGGACTGCACCGCCACCGGCGCGCCTGCGCCCACCGGCACCGAGCCCACCATGATGCGGCGGGTTTTATCGCGGGTGTGCGTCATTGGGCATCCGTGTCTAGGTTAGAGCCGCTTTTCATCCGATCATCTCACGCGAAGAGCTTGTCCGGGAAGGCACTGGCCAAAATCAGGCCGTCCACCTCACTGCCCGGTCCTTCAACATACGACTTGCGCCCCGGCACCCTGGTCACGGTCAGGGACTGCTCCGTGTCCCAGCGCAGCTTGAACGCCTGGGCAATCTCCCTGGCGTCCAACGCGCATATGGAATCCCGGCGGCACACCAGGCACAGGAAAACCTTGCCGCCGGCTTTCAGGTCCTCGCCAAGGGCGGCAACTTCTTCGGGGCTGAAGCTGAAATGCCAGGGAGATTTCTCCTTGCTGAACTTCAGCCACACCCGGATGCCGCCGTTGACCAGGTAGCGTCCCTTGCCCAGCGGCTTGATCGTCTCAAAGGCCGGGTGCCCGATGAGCAAGCTCAGGGCTGCGCCATGGTAGAAATCCACCGCGGCCACGGGCATCAGAGCACCATCTAGGCCAGGCCGCCCTTGATAAACAGGGTGCGCGAGCCCTCCAGGGCCAGGTTTATCACCCGGTCGGCCACGGCCGATTGGTCGCCTTTGGCGTAGAAACTCTTGACCACCCGGGCGGCCAGCACCTCGAAGGGGGTCCCGGCCAGCCCTTCCTGCAAGCGGGCCAGGCTGGCGTCCTCATAGGGCGCCAGGGGGCGATAGGCCGCCTCGGAAAGCTCGGCCATCTCCCGGTCGCTTATCACCGAGGCCAGGGGCCGCAAAATCTCATCCGCCGAGGTGTGGGCCTCACGGGAGATGAGCTTGTTCAGCTCCTGGTGCAGCCGTGCCCAATAGCCGGGGGAGGTGGCCTGGTTGATCTGAATCTTGTCCAGGGCGCATGCCAGAAGGCCGTATTGCATCTGGCCGTCCAGGGCCTGGTCGGTGATCTCGCCGTGCCCCAGGGCCGTGCCGCTGAAGGTGAAGTCCCGGCGCAGTGCCTCGCCCAACAGGGCGGCGATCTGGACCGAGAGGCTATAGATGGCCTGGGCGTGTTGGACCGCGTTGGGCTCTTGGGTTTGGGACATGGCCTACACCTGGCCCCGGGCGCTGGAGCGCACCTCGCGCACCGTGACGCCCATCTGTTGCAGCAGGGCGGCCAGCACCCCCTGGCCCGGCCCGCCCTGGGGGTTCACCCCCTGGGGGTCCCAGCCGCAGGAGGGCGAACGGTCCTTTAAAAACGCCAGACGCACCCCGTTTTGCCGGCAAAGCCCGGCCACCACCCGGGCTCCCCGGGCAAAGGCCCGGCTCACGTCGCGGCCGGTGTCGTCCACCAGACGGGCCTGGCCGCCAAGAAGGTCCAGGCCCTCCCGGCCAAAACAGGCCCCCACGAAGCGGGCCGGGGGCCGGGGCGTGCCCAGGCCGCCCAGCACTTCGGGGCACAGGGCCAGCACCGGCTCGCCGGCCAGCAGCTCGCGCACATCCTCGCGCAGGCAGTGGCGGCCGTCGTAGCGCACCCGTTGGCCCAAAAGGCATGCGGAAACCAAAATCAAGCCCGCACCTCCACCAAAGGCTCCTCGCCCTGGCGGGCTTCGATGCGCCCCACCACGAAGGCCTGCTCGCCCTGTTCCTGGAGCAGGGCCACCACCCCGGCGGCCTGTTCGGCAGGCACCACCAGGGCCATGCCCAGGCCCCAGTTGAAGGTGCGGCTCATCTCCCGTTGGCTGAGTTTGCCCGCCTTTTGCAGCCAGTCGAACACCGGAGGCACCGGCCAGGAGCCCTGGTCGATCACCGCCCGGCAGCCCGCAGGCAGCACCCGGGGCAGGTTTTCCAAAAGGCCGCCGCCGGTGATGTGGGCCGCGGCCAAGAGGTCGAATTTGTCGCGCACCGCCAAAACCGGCTTAACGTAAATGCGGGTGGGAGTGATGAGGGTCTGGCCCACGGTGCCACTCAGGCCCTCGGCCGTGTCGCTCACCGACAGGCCCAGCTCCTCGAAGACGATCTTGCGCACCAGGGAAAAACCGTTGCTGTGCAGGCCGCTGAAGCGCAGTTTAACGATGGCGAAAAGTCAGTCGTCCGAGAAGCGTTTCTGTGCATTGATAAAGTTTTCTCGCGAGTGTCCACAGC
>JAHJPG010000128.1 GCA_018819925.1 Pseudomonadota bacterium | reverse complement strand
CCGGCCGGCACGCCGCCAACTTAGAGGCCATGGTTTCAAACAAAAATAAAATCACACCCATGCAATCCGAACTCGCCAATGTCCTGGAAGGACTGCGGCACGAGATTTACTCGGGTTTGCGCGTTCCCAGGGAGCGGCTGGTGGAAACCGATTTGGCCGAAGCATATGGGGTCAGCAGAATGGTGGTGCGCCAAGCGCTTAACCAGTTGGCCTCTGAGGGATTGGTAAGTCTGGAGCCCTACCGCGGGGCCTCGGTGGCCGAGGTGTCCCTTTCCCATATATCCGAAAGCTACCAGATGGTGGCCATGTTGGAGGGGTATGCGGCAATGTTGGCCACCCGGAGGATGGGACCGGAGGATTTTGCCGCCCTGGAGGAAAACCTGGAGCAGCAGAAGAGGCTGCGCATTGAAGATATCCGCCAGTGGCAGGAGCTAAACCATCAATTTCACCGTCGCATCAACCATAACTGCGGGAACAGGCGTTTGATCGCGCTGATAAGGGAAAATTGCCGCTTCACCAGTTATTGGTTCATCGTGCTTTCGGCCCCGGGACGTATCTCCACCAACATACAAGAGCACAAAGACATACTTAAAACCCTTCGCTTGGGTGATGTTAAGCAGGCCAGGAGCATGGTGGAGGCCCATATTCTACAGGCATCCAAGTATCTTGTTGAATTCTTAAGTAAAAACGTCCCCATGGGCGTATGGCGCCGTGAGCTATGAGCGCGGGGAGGTTTTTTTGTTCGTGTCTGTTAGCAATATAGTAAACAATTAGGTTTTTTAATTTAGGCTGCTCTGCGGCGCACACCTTCTCAGGTAGTTAACTAGGAGTTTTTTCATGGAACCTTACACCGACGAGATGCACGAGATATTCAGGGAGCAGTTTAGAAGGTTCTGTATCAAGGAGATTGCCCCCTTGGTGGATGAGGCTGAGCGGACGCAAACGTTTCCTCGGCATTTGTTTCCCCTGATGGGGCGAATGGGCTATCTGTGTGTGCGCTATCCCGAGGAATTGGGGGGCGCGGGCGTGGACAAAATAACCGAGGTTATCCTGCGCGAAGAACTTTCCCGCGTGTGCCAGGGGATAGCAAGTTCATGGTCGGGTCATAGCCACCTGGCCACCTATCCCATATATCGCCTGGGAACCGAGGAGCAGATACAGAAGTATTTAGTGCCCGCCATCAAGGGCGACAAAATCGGATCTTTCGCCCTGACAGAACCCGATGCCGGTTCGGACACCAAGTCCTTGCGGGCGGTGGCCATAAAGCAAGACAATGGCTACCTGCTCCGAGGCGCCAAAACCTTTATAACCAACGCGCCCATTGCCGACTTCTTCGTTGTGGCTGCATACATCGACAAATCGCTTGGCTACCATGGCATCGGCTTGTTTTTGGTCGATGCCAAGACGCCGGGGCTTACCGTGCACAAGATGGATAAGGAGGGAATCCGCTCCTCCGACACCGGCGAGGTTTCCTTCGATGATTGCCTGGTGGGTACAGACGCCTTGCTGGGGGGCAAGGAGGGCAATTTCAACTTGTTGATGGAAACTCTCAGCGAAGGGCGCGTTGGTGTGGCGGCCAACATGGTGGGCGTTGCCCAGGCCGCGTATGAAGCGGCCTTGCGCTATGCAAAGGAGCGGCACCAGTTTGGGCAGCCTATCGGCAAATTTCAGGCCATCAGCCACCTACTGGCCAACATGGTCACCCAGATTAGGGCCGCCCGGTTAATGGTTTTTGCGGCTGCCCGCCTCATCGATCAAGGCAAGCCATGCATCCTGGAAGCCAGCACTTGCAAGCTGTTCGCCTCCGAAGTGGCGGTGCAGGCCGCGCGTGACGCCATACAGATACACGGTGGATACGGCATCATGAGCGAATTCCCCGTGTTCCGCTATCTTCGCGACGCCTTGGTTTACACCATTGGGGAGGGCACCTCGGAGATACAGCGCAACATAATAGCCAAACAGATTGGGCTGTAGTAACCCAGGCCATCCCAAGGAAATTATTACGCATGCCGTCAGCGAATCAAATGCTGTTAAGTAGCTTGGCAGCCAAAAACGCCGTCTATGCTCCAGACAAGGACTTCCTGGTGGAGCAAAAACGCCGGTGTTCCTTTAAACAATTTAATCAACGCACCGATGCCTTGGCCGCGGGCCTGCTGGCCAGGGGGCTTCAGCCCGGTCAGCGGGTGGCGGTCATGAACCACAACTCCATCGAGTTGTTGGAGGTCTATTTCGGGGCCATGAAGGCTGGCGGCGTGGCTTTGCCCTTGAACGTGCTCCTTAGTCCCATTGAGATCGGTGGCATCATGCAAGACGCCGATCCCTCCTTTGTCTTGGCCGGCGCGTCTTATCTGGACAAACTGGATTTGGGCGGCTTGAGCCAGCGGGGCGCGCAGGTTTTCATCATCGGAAACGGCCGGGAAGGGGAGCAAAGCTACGAAAGCCTCCTGTCCGGTTCCGGCGCGGCGCCGCCCGAGCCCCAAGTTGGCGACGACGATGTGGCCCTGCTCATCTACACCAGCGGCACCACCGGAGCGCCCAAGGGGGTCATGCTCACCCATCGCAATCTGATTAGCGACGCCTGGGCCACCAGCGTGGCCCGCCGCTTGGGCAAAGACGAAATTTCCTTGGTTACCGCGCCACTGTATCAGTCAGGCGCCTTGGGCAGCATGCTGGGCAACGTGCTCCGCACCAACACCGTGGTTTTGCTCAACGGTTTCAATCCGGGCCAGGTGCTGGAAACCATCGAGCGCGAGCGGGTGAACAACGCCTTGCTGGTGCCCGCCATGATTATCAAATTGTTGCAGGCCCCCAATTTGGGCCGCTACGACCTAAGCAGTATGCGCACCGTCATTTACGGGGCATCACCCATGCCGGTGCCGGTGCTCAAACAGGTGATGGCCCGTTTCGGTTGGGAGTTCATGGGCGCTTGTGGGGCCACCGAGACCGGGCCGGCCTACATTGCTTTTTTGGACCGGGAAGATCACCAACTGGATGGGGACCCCGCCAAGGAGCGCCGCCTGGCCTCGGTGGGCAAGGAGGGCATAGACGCTCAGGTGCGAATCTTCGACGAGCAAGATCAGCTTTTGCCCCCCGGCGAGGTGGGGGAGATCGTGGTGCGTGGCCCTCATATCATGAAGGGCTACTGGAACAAGCCCCAGGAAACCGCCGAGGCCCTGCGAGGCGGTTGGTATCACACCGGCGACCTGGGCTTGATGGACGAGGACGGCTACATATTCATCGTAGGCCGCAAGAAGGACATGATCATCAGTGGCGGTTTCAACGTATATCCCCGCGATATCGAGATTGCCCTGGTAGAGCATTCCGCGGTTTGCGAGGCGGCGGTGGTTGGCATACCCCACGAAATGTGGGGGGAGACGCCCCGGGCCTACGTGGTGCTACAACCCGGACTTCCGGCTCCCTCCGATGAAGAATTGATGACTTTCCTTCGGGATCGTCTGGCCCCCTTCAAGCTTCCCAGGGGCGGGTTCGTCTTTGTGGACAACTTGCCCCGGAACGCCTCGGGCAAGGTGCTCAAGCGCAATCTGCGTGCCCAAGCCCAAAAGGAGATGGCGTGAAGCAACCCACTTTAATGCGCTGGCTGTCGGTTGTTGACCGAATCAGTCTTTGGACCGCCCGCTTGGCCTGCTGGCTGACTCTCCTAATGATGGCCTTTCTCTTGAGGGAGATTATCGGGCGCTACCTTCTCAACGCACCTTCCGGCTGGGTCAACGAGGTGAACCAATACCTTCTTTGCGCCCTTAGCATGATGGGCGGGGCCTACTGCATCTCCACCGACTCGCACATAAGGGTGGACATATTCTGGCGCAGGTACGGAGCTAGGGGACAGGCCGGCGTCGAACTGGCCGCGTTCGTTTTTTCCCTGGCGTTCCTGGGGGTGATTTGCTGGATGGGGGTGGGGGAGTCGTGGGAGGCGATTATTGATGACAAGCGCTCCATGAGCGTGTTCTCGCTGCCTTTGTGGCCCTCCATGTCGGCCGTGGCCGTGGGCACCGGCTTGATGCTCCTACAGTTGACCGTACGCATGATCCGCAATGTCTTACAGCTCATCACCGGGAGCGACCAGCATCCCCCGGTGGTGGGTCTGCTGGAGTAGGCCCGCCATGTTGAGCTTTACCGCCATACTGATGCTGTTGTTCCTGGTCTTGGTGCTGCTGGCCGTAGGCATACCAATTGGTTTCGCCTTGGGTGGCGTCTCGGTTTTGGGCGTCCTGGTTCTCATGGGGCCCTCCGGGTTGTTCATGCTCTTCGCCACCGCTTATGGGGAGGTGACAAACTACCTGCTCATTGCGGTCCCCTTATATATTTTCATGGCCAACATGCTGGGAGTCAGCAACCTGGCCGACGATCTGTTCCAAGCGGTGCATAATTGGTTCGGCCGCCTGCGGGGCGGGCTGGCCATGGGCACCGTGGTGATCTGCGCTCTTTTCGCGGCCATGGCCGGCATCTCCTCGGTGGCCACCGTGGCCATGGGGCTTATCGCCCTGCCTGCCATGCTCAAACGGGGATACCACAAGGATCTGGCCGTAGGAAGCATCTCCGCTGGCGGGGCCTTGGGCATACTCATACCCCCCAGCATCATCATGATCATCTATGGCTCGATTGCCGAAGTTTCCATTGGGCAGTTGTTCATGGGTGGGGTGATTCCAGGGATTCTGCTTACCGCGATTTTTGTGATCTACATCGGTGTTCGGTGTTTTATGCGTCCCAGCCTGGGGCCCCCCATCGAGGAATATTTAAGTTTTAGCGAAAAGGTTCGCTCTCTCAAGGGCGTCATCTTGCCGCTGTTGCTAATCGCGTCGGTGCTGGGGGTTATCTATTTTGGCGTATGCACCCCCACCGAGGCCGCGGCCATAGGCGCCGCTGGCTCCTTGGTGTGCTGCATGATCTATCGCAAACTTACCTTCCGCAATCTCTACCAGGCCTGCATCAGGACCCTGCGCCTAAACGCCATGGTGCTCTGGATCATGATAGGGGCGGTGTCGTTCTCGCATTTGATGTCCCTGGCCGGGCTGCACACCCACACCTTGGATCTGATTTCCAAGATTCAAGCCGAGCCCTGGGTCATTCTCGTGGCCATGCAACTCACCTTCTTCATTTTGGGCATGTTCCTCGATCCCGCCGGGGTGATCATGATAACCACCCCCGTGTTTCTGCCCATCGTCAACCAGTTGGGCTTTGATCCGGTGTGGTTCGGAGTCCTGTTCGTTATCAACATGGAGATGGCTTACCTCACTCCACCCTTCGGCTTCAATCTTTTCATTATGAAGGGTGTGGTGCCCCCCAACATCAGCATGGGCGACATTTACCGTTCCATCATTCCTTACGTGGTTCTGCAGGCCATCTGTCTGATTTTGGTGATCGTGTTCCCGCAGTTGGTGCTTTGGCTGCCCCAGCACATGGTGGTTAAATGATCGCTGCCGGGAAGGGCGTTTTGCAGTCGATGTTGGTGCTGGACCTGGCGCAGCTCATCACCGGGCCCTGGTGCGCCAGCTTGCTGGGCGACCTCGGGGCCGAGGTCATCAAGATCGAGCCTCCCGGCTCTGGCGAAGCCATGCGGCATATCGGGCCCGAACGGGATGGCCAAGGCATCCTGTTCTTGGCGGTGAACCGCAACAAACGCTCCTTGACCCTCGACCTGGGCGATCCCCGGGGGCGCGAGGTCCTGGATGGGCTCATCGCCAAGGCCGATGTGTTGGTGCAGAATTTCAGACCCGATGTGCGGCGGGCCTACGGCCTGGAGTATGAAGATGTCCGCCGTGTCAAGCGGGACATAGTGTATCTGTCGGTTACCGCCTTTGGCGAAGAGGGGCCCTACTGCCTCAAGCCGGGGACGGACCACGTTTTTCAAGGCCTGAGCGGGTTGATGAGCGTGTCCGGCGAGCCGGGGAGGGGGCCTTTGCGTTGCGGTGTCCCTGCCGCGGACATGACCGCCGCCATGTTGTCCTTCGCCGGCGTGCTGGCCGCCCTGCTGCACCGCCAGCAAACTGGCCAGGGCCAAAAAGTGGAGGTTAACCTCCTGGACGCGGCCATGGCCCTTCAGCAGACCACCATCACCGAATTTTTACTCACGGGGAGTCAGGCGCCGCCCACGGGAAACTCCAGCCCCTTTGCCTGCCCCGTGAGCGTCTTCGCCTCACGCGACGGCAACATCTGCATCTCGGCTTTCAATAATAAGTTTTGGCGCGGTTTGTGCCAAGCCCTGGGGCTTGAAGAGCTTTTGGACGACCCGCGCTTCACGGGCGCCGCCCAACGCATGGCCCATAGAGAGGATTTGGAGACCATCTTGTCCCGGCGTTTCGCCCAAGGGGACTCGGCCCACTGGCTGTCAAAATTGGAGGCGGCAGACGTCCCCTGTAGCCCGGTGCATGACTATGCGTCTTTGCTCCAGGACCCTCAGGTGCAGCGCAATGGTCTCGTTTGCGATCTGCCCCATGACCAGTTGGGGTCGGTGCGCACCTTGGGCAATCCCCTATCGTTATCGGCTTCACCTTCCCGGCTAGGTGCGGGCGCGCCCCTGTTGGGGAAGCACACCAGGCAGATTTTAAACGAACTTGGTTTTGATCCGGCGCGGATAAGACAACTCGGCGACGACGGAGTCATCTGAGAGGAAGATCTAAATGAACAAGCAAGATGCAGTGATAGTTGAGGGGGCGCGTCTTCCGGTGGCCAGGGGCGGTGCGGGCGGCGCCCTGAGCATGGTCCCGGCGGAAAAATTCGGCGCTCACTTACTCAAGCAATTGATGAGCCGCAGCGCGGTGAATCCCCTGGAGATCGACGACGTGATCATGGGGAACGTGATGGGGGCCTATTTGTGCTTTTCCCGTCTGTGCCTGTTGGAGGCCGGCCTGCCCATCGAGGTGCCCGGCTACACCCTGGACCGCAACTGCGCCTCGGGTTTGCAGGCGATTGCCTCTGGCTCCCAGGCCATCCGCTGCGGGGAGGCCGGGCTGATCGTGGCCGGCGGGGCCGACTCCATGACCCGGCAGCCCTGGTTTGTGGAAAAGCCCGCCACGGGCTTTCCCCGCGGGCCCCTGGAACCCAGGGTGTTGGCCGGCGGCCGGGTCACCGCGCCGGAGTCCTTTGGTGACTACAGCATGGGCGAAACCGCCGAGAACGTGGCCGAGCGCTTCGGCATCTCCCGCGAGGATCAGGAGGCCCTGGCCCTGGAGAGCCACCGCCGGGCCCGGCGGGCCTGGGAGGAGGGCCGCTTCGACCAGGAAGTAATCCCCATACCGGTGCCCCAACCCAAGGGAGAGCCCAAGATCTTCTCGCGCGACGAGACCATCCGCGAGGATGAGCAGTTGGCCCGCATGCCCCGCTTGCCCACCATCTTCCGCCAGGGAGGCACGGTAACGGCGGCCACTTCCTCGCCGGTGACCGACGGCGCCGCCGCAGTGGTCATGATGTCCGCCGGCAAGGCCGCGGATATGGGGCTCAAGCCCTTGGTCAGGGTGGTTTCCACCGCTTCGGCCGGCGTGGAGCCCTCGCACATGGGCTTGGGGCCGATCCCCGCCGTGCGCAAGGCTCTCAAGTTGGCCGGCTTGACCGTGAACGACCTCGACCTGGTGGAGTTCAACGAGGCCTTCGCCGCCCAGGCCCTGGCTTGCTACCGCGAGCTGGGCCTGGACCAGGAAAAAGTCAATGTCAACGGCGGCGGAATGGCCCTGGGGCACCCCATAGGAGCCACCGGCGCCAGGCTCACCGTAACCCTGATGTACGAGATGGTGCGGCGGGGGGCGCGCTACGGCCTGGCCACCATGTGCGTGGGCGGCGGCCAGGGCACGGCGGTTATTTACGAGTTGGCCGGCTGATGAACCAGGGAAGCAACATGACCCTGGGGGCCGCCCTGGAACGAAACGCGGCCAAATACCCTAACAAGAAGGCGGTGCGCGATCACCGCGCCGAGCTGACCTACGGCCAATTTGATCGGCGGGTGAACCGCCTGGCCAACGCCCTGGCCGGCCAAGGCCTGGGGCGGGGGGCCCGCTTGCTTTCGCTTGGCTCCAACTGCCTGGAGTTGATGGAGCTGTTCCTGGCCTGCCTGAAGATAGGGGTGGTGGTTTGCCCCCTGGACACCCGCGGCACCTTGCAAGATCAGGTGGCGCTGGCCACCCTGGTGCAGCCTTGCGGGTTAGCCTTCCATCCCGAACAGGCCGCCAGGGCCCAGGAGTTGCAGCCCCATCTGGATAACCAGGCTCCTTGGATCTGCCTGGGGTCCGATGCCGTGGCCGGTGCCACGGCCACCGAGTCCTTGATCGCCAAGGGTGCCGACGCCGCGCCCAAAACCGAGGTGACGGGCGAGGATGTGGCTTTCGTGTTGTTCACCGGTGGCACCACCGGCGCGCCCAAGGGTGTGGAGCTTAGTCACCACAACCTGATCTGGAACGCCATTAACGTCATCGCCGAAAACAGGAGCCCCTCCCCGGAAGCGGTGATCTGCTATCCCATGCAGATTTATCACTCCGGCGCCCTGAGCCGCTTCCTGGCCACCATCTTCGCCGGGGGCACCTTTGTCGGCTTGCCCAAATTCGATCCCGCCCAGTACCTGGACACCCTGGAGGCCGAGGGCGGGACTTTTGTGGTGGGCAACCAAGCCATATGGGAAATGCTCCTGCGCGAAAACAACCGGCGCGGCCGTTGCCTGGATGCCGTCACCTCCTGGCTTCATGCCCAGGGCGACCTGGACCTGGATCTGCGCGAGCGCCTGGAGCGTGATTTGTTCCCCAGGGGAAGCATGTATGCCAGCTACGCCCTCACCGAGGCCTCGCCCGGGGTGACCGTGCTCAAGCCCTGGGACCAGCCCCGGCAATGGCCGAGCATCGGGCGGGCCTATCTGACTCTGGAGGTGCGCCTGGGCGGCGAAGACGACCAGCCGGTGGCCCCGGGAGAGGTGGGCCAGATCTTGGTGCGGGGGCCCAATGTGATGCGGGGCTATTATCGCAACCCCGAGGCCACGGCCCAGGCCCTTGCCGGTGGCTGGCTGCACACCGGCGACCTCGGGCGCGCCGACGATCTGGGGTGCCTGTATTTCGTGGACCGGATAAAGGACATGATCAAAAGCGGCGGGCTAAACGTTTATGCCGCCGAGGTGGAGCAAGTGCTGCGCGGCCATCCGGAGGTGCAGGAAGTCGCGGTCATCGGCGTCCCTCACCCCCAGTGGGGCGAGAGCGTGCGGGCGGTGATAGTGCCTTGCCCCGGCGCCCAGCCCAGCGGCGAGGAGATCATCGAATTTTGCCGGGGACGCTTGGCCAGCTACAAAAAGCCCACTTCGGTGGCTTTTGCCGAAATGCTGCCCAAAGACTCCTTTGGCAGCAAGATCAAGAAAAATATCCTACGCGAACTGTATGGCCGGGACCTTTAGGTCCGGACCGATTAAGGAGATTGGCATGGGAGAAGTAAACACCATAGGCGTTTTGGGCGTGGGAATCATGGGTGCGGGCATCGCCCAGGTGGCCGCCGCCAGCGGATTCAATGTGGTGGCCATAGACCCTTCTGAGCCGGCGATGGAAAAGGCCCAGCAGACCATGGCCCGCAGCTTGAAAAAATTAGGGGGCAAGGGAAGGCTTTCCTCCTCTCCGGAGGAGATCACCGAACGCATTAAGTGGAGCAGCGATCTACAGGAGGTGCGGCAAGCCGATTTCGTCATCGAGTCGGTGCCCGAGGTCATGGAGCTCAAGCAGGAGACTTTGAACCGGGTCGACTCCTTGTGCGGGCCGGATGTCATATTAGCCAGCAACACTTCTCAGTTTTCCATAACCGCCCTGGCCTCGGCCACCAAAAGGCCGGATCGCTTCGTGGGCATGCATTGGTTCAATCCGGCGGTGCTCATGAAGCTCATCGAGGTGGTCCGCAGTCTGGAGACCAGCGATGCCACCCTGGAAACCACTCTGGAGGTGTGCCGCCGGCTGGGCAAGGAAACGGTGGTCTGCAAAAAGGACACAGTGGGCTTTATCACCTCCCGCATGCTCTGCCTGTGGGGAACCGAGGCGGCCCGAATCATGGAGGAAGGCATCGCCAGCGTCGAGGATATCGACAAGGCCTGCCGCCTGGCCTTCGGGCATCCCATGGGCCCCTTCGAGTTGAGTGACTTTTCGGGTTTGGAAACCGGCCTAAGGGTTCGGCGAAACTTGTTTGACGCCCACGGCGAAAGATATCGCCCCACCCCCACCTTGGTGAATCTGGTAAATGCCGGCCACTACGGCCGCAAGACCGGTCGAGGCTACTACGACTACTCCGGAGACGAATAAATGCTTGGCTTTGACCTGACCGAAGAGCAGCGGATGATCCAAAAGACCGCTCACGACTTCGCCGCCAAGGAACTCCGCCCCATCGCCCTGGAATGCGACCGGGACGAAACCTACCCGGTGGACCTGATCCGCAAGGGGCATGAGGCGGGACTCATCTCCTTTCATTTTCCCGAGGAGTATGGCGGGGCCGGGGTGAGTGACCGGGTGTCCTGGACCCTGGTGCGCGAAGAACTGGCCTGGGGTTGCCCAGGCCTTTGCATCGCCATGATGGCCTCCAACCTGGCGGCGGTGCCCATCCTGCACATGGGCTCTCAAGAGCAAAAGGCCAAGTACCTCACCTGTCTCACCGACCCCCAAAAACCAGTTCTGGCGGCCATGGCCATGACCGAGCCCGACGCGGGCAGCGACGTGTCTTCCATCCGCACCACGGCTCGCAAACAAGGCGGCCGCTATATCCTCAATGGCCGCAAGACCTTCATCACCAACGGAGGCATCGCCGATGTGACCGTGGTCTATTGCCGCATGGAGGGCAGCAAGGGCTTGGAGGGCATGACCGCCTTTATCATCGATGGCAAGCCCCAAGGCTTTTCCATGGGCAAGAAGGAAGAAAAGATGGGCATCCGGGCCAGCCACACCTCGGAGCTGATCCTGGAGGATGTGGAGGTGCCCGAAGCGGACCGGCTGGGCGGAGAGGGCGAAGCCTTCTTGCTGTCCATGCGCATGTTTGATGAAAGCCGCATCATGGTTGCCTCCCTGGCCCTGGGCATTGCCCGCGCCGCCCTGGAGATAGCGGTGGAATACGCCGGCCAGCGCAGCCAATTCGGCAAGTCCCTGAACAAGTTCGAGGGCATCTCCTTCAAGCTCTCGGACATGGCCATGCGCCTGGACGCGGCGCGTCTGCTCACCTGGCGGGCGGCCTGGCTGGCCACCCAAGGCAAGCGCATGACCAAAGAGAGCGCCATGGCCAAATGCTACGCGGCCGAGGCGGCCCATTGGATTTGCGATCAGGCCCTGCAGGTGTTGGGCGGCTATGGCTACATGCGCGAGTACCTGGTGGAGAAGCTGTGCCGCGATTCGCGCATCTTCCGCATTTTCGAGGGCACCAGCGAGATCATGCGTTTGATCGTCTCCCGCGAACTCTACCGAAATTGAGTGGGGAGGCCGTCATGGACTACCAATATCTTCACCTGCAACGGCAAGGGCACACCCAAGTCCTGACCGTGGATTTTCCTCCCTCCAACGCTCTGGACCCCCGGGTGCGCGATGAACTCTCACAGGCCATCGGCAGGGCCGCTGAAGACGACGAGGTCTGGAGCTTGGTTATCACCGCGGCGGGCGAAAAGTTCTTCATGGCCGGGGCCAATATCCGCGCCCTGGTTGAGTTGGACGAGGCGCAAGCCCTGGCCAGGGCCCAGGCGGCTCGGGATTTTTTGGACTCCCTGTGGCGCATGCCCAAGCCGGTCATCGCAGCCATAAACGGCTATTGCCTGGGTGGAGGGCTGGAATTGGCCCTTGCCTGCGATATCCGGGTGGCCGCCCTGCACGCCGAGCTGGGCTTGCCGGAGGTGACCCTTGGGCTGATGCCCGGCGGCGGCGGCACCCAACGCCTGCCCCTGGTTGTGGGCCAGGGTTTGGCCCGCGATCTGATAATGACCGGCCGGCGCCTAAAGGCCGATGAAGCCCTGGCCATGGGGCTGGTGCAACGGGTGGCGCCTTCCGGCAAGGTTTTGGAAGAAGCCTTGGCCGTGGCCGAGCGCATCAACGCAAATGGACCCCTGGGGGTGCGGGCGGCGAAACAGGCCCTGAACGCCGCAGCGGAGATGCCATTGGACCAGGCCTTTGACGCCGAGAACCGCCTTTGGGCGTCTTTGTTCAACACCCAGGACCTGCGCCGGGGGGTGGAGGCGTTCCTGGGTAAAAGCAAGCCACGCTATGAGGCTAACTAGATGAAGGAAAATAAAAATGGACTTTGATCTGCCCGAAGACATTCGGTTGATGCAGGCCACGATAAATAAGTTTGTGAACCAGACCCTGGAACCCCTATCGGCGCAGATAGAGGAAGATGACGCCATTCCCGAGGATGTAGTGCAAAGCATGCGGGAAATGGGTTTGTTCGGCATGTCCGTGCCCGAGGAGTATGGAGGGCTGGGGCTGCCCACCTTGGGAGAATGCCTGGTCTACGAGGAGATATCCCGGGTCAATTCCTCGGTGCGCATGCGTTTTAGCACCAACAACGGAATCGGCTCCCTGGGCATTCTATATGATGGCACCCCCGAGCAGCGGGAACGCTTTCTGCCTTCCATAGCCAGTGGGGAAAAGACCATCGCCTTCGCCCTGACCGAGCCCGACGCCGGCTCGGACGCTTCGGCCATCCGCACCAGCGCGGTGCGCGACGGTGACCAATTCGTGCTCAACGGCCGCAAGATGTTTATCACCAACGGAGCCATAGCCGACCTGATCACCGTGCTGGCGGTGACCGACCCCGATAAAGGGGCGCGTGGCGGTATAACCGCCTTTGTGGTGGCAAAGCCGACGCCAGGGCTTGAGGTGGGCAAGCTGGAAAAGAAAATGGGGCTCCGGGGTTCGGGCACGGCCGAGTTGATCTTTGAAGATTGCCGGGTGCCGGTGGACAACGTCATCGGCGGCGAGGAAATGATTGGGCGGGGCTTCCAGACGGCAATGAAGGTGCTCGACAAGGGCCGCCTGACCCTGGCCGCCAGCTCGGTGGGCATGGCGCGCAAGGCGCTTGAGCTGGCGGTGCTCTACGCCAAGCAAAGGGTGCAGTTCGGCCGGCCCATCGGCGAATTCCAGCTTATCCAGGGCATGTTGGCCCAGATGGCCACCGAGATTTACGCAGGGCAGACCATGGTCTACCGCACCGCATGGCAAAAGGACCAGGGGCGGCCTGTGCGCAAAGAGGCGGCAATGTCCAAGCTCTACTGCACTGAAATGTTGGGGAGGGTATGCGACTCGGCCCTGCAGATACATGGTGGCATGGGCTACATGAAAGAGTATGCCATCGAGCGTATTTACCGCGATGCCCGAGTCACTCGCATTTATGAGGGGACCAGCGAGATCCAAAAGCTGGTGATTGCCAAAGAATTGCTTAGGGATTGAGTTTGTGGCCGGGCGTAAATGGATTCGTCCTTTGATAGGTTAAGGCCTTTGGTCATAACCGAGATGCTGGGTATGGTTTTTAACGCTATGGGGGCAGGCCATGTGCAGGCAAACTTCTGTCCAACGTCTCAACATGCCAATGTCATTGGTAATGTACAAGGCGGTACTGTCCGCGCTTTTATAGGGCATGTTATGCACCAGGTTTGTTTCGCGATGTTGTCCAAAGAATACCCACCAAACACCTCGGTGATGTCCACCAGTTTACTAAACCGGCTATCTGTAGTGGAAGCAAGATTTTTCGTGGAAGGGCCCACATTGGACCCTAGGGTATCGCTGCTGATCTAGACGTCGGCCACTTTATTGGTGCTGCCACCATCCGAAAATACGCCGGAATAAAATGCAGCGCAGCCGTGCCGCATGGCGAAAATGGTGGATAGTTTGTATAAGTGCGATCCGACGATTTGGAATGGCATATCGCTTGATGCGGTGCGGATATTATTGTTGATAATTGGAGCGTTCAATGAGACAATGTCTACATTTGTTAATACTTCAATTGATATAGATTATCGCGTGGGGTTGTCACTTAACGATTTGATAAGTAATCCATGAAGTTATGTTGCTTAGGCTGGTTAAGCAGGT
>JAHJPG010000127.1 GCA_018819925.1 Pseudomonadota bacterium | reverse complement strand
CTAACCACCCGGCCGGGGTTTAACTACTTCCCCTCGGTGGAGGAGTTCCTCGTCTCCCTGGGAATCATCGCCATGGGGGTGTTGGGCTACATGGCCATCGACCGTTTTGTACATCAGCCGTATTCATCCTATTGATTATCGACATCCACGGCATGGGACGGCCTTTGCCTTGGCAAAAAACAAAACAAAGCCGCCGGCTCTCACAGAGAACCGGCGGCTGGTCTGTTCGCTGATTTGTTTGAGGACCTAGAACGCCCAGCTCACGCCCATGGAAGCCACGGGGTAGTACTTCAAGTAGTCCAAATTGTTCTCTAGTTCCTGCTCCTCGCGCTTCAGGTCCTTTTCCAGGCCGGGCACCAGTTTGGTCATATCCGAACTCAGGGTGATGTCGGGCGCGCCCCAGAACATTACCCCCACGTCGCAGGTGAAGGACAGGCGGTCCTGGGCGTAAAAGGCCCCGTTGTAGCCCACGCCAAAATAGGGAGCTATGGGGTTGAAGTCGGCCTTGGAGTTCAGCTTGCCCAGGGCATACCCGGGATAGGTGTGGTCGCCGATCTTGAAGCTCTGGTCCGCGGCCGGAGTCACGTCGGCGTTTATATCGCTGCTGTTGAGGATCACCCCGCCGGTTATCCTGAAGCCCCCGGCCATGGGGTGCCAGTCCAAAAAGGCTCCCACCGTGTACAGGGCCATGCTGTAGTCGAAATTTAAATTGCTGACATCGGTGCTGATGCTCCAGCTGGGCAGAGCACTGACCCCAATGCGTCCGGCAAAGTATTTTCCCATGGGAACGGAAACCTGCCCTTGCAAGCCCAAAGTGCCTATCTGGCCGGACAGGGCCAATTCAGCGGCGGCAGGCGAAGTGTGGCCCACAAGCAGAGCAAGGCAGAGCATCAGCCACGTAAATCGAGCAGACCGGAGCATCTCAACCTCCCGAGCGCCGCACCCCCGGCCCCTGAAGAAAGCTGTTTAACGCCCCAACCGAACTGTAGATTCACCATGCCCTGCCCGAAGGCAGTTGAGGGCAGGTTAAATGAAAACGTTTCTTAATGTCAACCAGTTTTGTTGCAAAATAAAACACCCCCGTCCTTGGCAAGACGGGGGCTGGGGTATTCAAAGGTGAAAACTCTAGGCGGCCAGCTTGCCTATTTCCTTGCCATAGCTCTGGGCCATCTGGACTCCGCCTTCCAGAGAAGCGGATTTCAGGCGCAGGCAGTCGCCGCCCATGTTCATCTTGAAGATGTGTTTCATGGTTTCGTAGATGCGTGGAGGGGCCTCGCCGCTCCAGCCGTAGGAGCCGAAGGAGCCGCCGCACTTGCCTTCCAGATTGGCCTTTTCGGCCAGGAAAAGAAACTGCTTCATGGAGGGCATCATCTCGCCATGGTAGGTGGCCGAGCCGAAGAGGTAGGCATCGTAGCCGCCCAACTCGGCCGGGTCCTTGATGGCCGAGGCGTTCTTCAGCTCCACCTCCATGCCGGTCATGCGCAGGCCTTCGGCGATGAGTTCGGCGATGCGCTCGGTCTGGCCGCTACGGGTGGCAAAGGCGATCAGGGCTTTGGGCATGTCTCAACTCCCTTGACTCATGAATAGCGCCGCCGCTCAGGCGGTCTCATCAACGATCTTGCGGCCCAGGGCGCGGGCCTCGTCCATGGTTTGGGGCATCTGGGCCGCCCCATCCTTTTTCTCCACACCGCTCAACAGAAGGCCGCCTTCATAGGTCATGTCCAGGGCGTCGTAAAAATAGCGGGCGGTCAGCTCCATGCACTCGAACATGCGCTTGCCCTTGGTGGCTCCCACGGCCACCAGGTAGCCCTGGCCGCTGTCAAAGCTGCGCCTGGCCTCGGGGGTGGTCTTTTTGAGCACCCGCCCGGACCAGCAGGCCTGGCTGCGGTCGATAAGGGCCTTGCACTGGGCCGGGACGTTGTAAAAGAAGATCGGCGCGGCCAAAACCACGGCCCCGGCCCTGTCCAGCAGAGGGTAGACCTTCTGCATGTCGTCGTCCACCACGCACTGGCCGGTCTTTTCGCAGCCGCCGCACTCGATGCAGCCGCTCATTTTCAGGCGGCGGCAGTAGAGTTTTTCCACGCGGGCTCCGGCCAGGGCGGCTTCGTCCAAGACCGCATCCAACAAGGTGTCGGTGTTGCCTCCCTTGCGGGGGCTGCCGTAGATACCCAGAACCAGCATGCCCGCTAAACCAGGCGGTCGTCGGTGCCAGAGCCGGAGCAGTCCGGGGTGTAGCAGCTAACGTCGATGAATTCGCATTTCTCATGACAGGAGGGGCACTCTTCGGCGGGCTTTACGTCGGTGTAGGTGTAGCCGCACTTGGTGCACTTCCAGGTGACCTGGGGAATCTGGCTCATGTCGCTCTCCGGGTATTTAATTTTTTTAAGGCGCGCCGCTGCGCCTGACTGCCTTAGTTAAAAGTATAAAGGAATCGCCGGGCCCAAGGCTACGAGCCTTCCTCCGCAGTGGAGCCCGGTCCGGCCAGGGGGCGGAACATTTTTTTGCCCGCGCCGCAACTGGGGCACTTGTACTCTTCGGGAATGTCGGCCCAGCAAACGCCTTTGTCTATCTTGCCTTTTTTGCAACCACGCTCGGGGTTGTAGATGTAGCCGCAGTTGGTGCCCTGGCATTGGAACATCTCTTCGGGGTTGGGCATGCATGACCTCCGCTCTTGATAATTATTATCAATTATTGTGGGGCAGACCTTGCCCTCTGTCAAGCCGCGCACCCCAAAGGGCACAAGGCCTCCGATATGGACTCACGCGGCACTAAATCCCCCTTAAGTAGATTTCGCCAGTCATATCCGGTTTCAGTTATCGGGCCGCCTAACGTCTTAATTTAATTATACCCAATACCCATATTAATTTAGGTCTTTTAAGGGCCTGATTTCAACTGGGTATTCAGTGCCACCAAATAGTAATAAATATTTGCGGGCTTATTTTATTATCCGTGTTTTTTTAATTGGTTACCCCATTGCTTTGACAGGGGGAGGCTATGCATAATTAATAAAAGAGCACTGCGGCGGCTCAACAAATACTCGGGGCCGCCGCTAGGACGTGAGGAAGCCATGTCCGAGTATTGGATAAAAAAACTCTGGCGCATCAGGTTTTTCAAACCAGCTTTTTTCATCGTTTTGGGCCTCGTCCTGGCTTTTCCCCTGTTCAGTCTCAGCTACTACAGCATGTACCGGACCTCCACGCCGGAGTTCTGCGCCTCTTGCCATGAAATCCAGGCCGCCTACAACGACTGGCGCACCTCCAGCCACGCGGTCAACGACAAGGGCTTCGTGGCCGACTGCATGGACTGCCACCTGCCCGCGCCCCACGACACCTTCAACTTTTTCTACGCCAAGACCGCCCACGGCCTAAAGGACGTGGTGGTTCACCTTTTAGGCGGCGTTTACGACCGCGAGAAACAGCAGCGCAACGCCTGGGCCAGCATCAAAAACGACCAATGCCTCAAGTGTCACCGCAACCTTCTGTACTTGCCCTACAAGCGCGGAGCCATGCTGGCCCACCGTAGCGTGCTTTATCCGCGCCCCGGCTATGAGAAGAGCTGTCTGGAGTGTCACCGGCCCTTGGTGCATCAGCCCAAGCCGCTTTACTCCTACGGCAGTTGAGGTTTTTGCCCGGTTTTCAGCGAACCTAAGCGAAGGGATGGAGGGAGATGAAAAAGGCGATCATCTTGGCGGGGCTGGCCCTGATGTTGGCCACGGCCTGGTGCCTGGTGCCCGGAGGGGCGCCGGCCCAGGACAAAGCCGCCCCCAACCAACCCAAGGAAAAAGAGTTCCGCATAGTGCGGGGCATGTCCAAGCAGGCCCTGGCCTGCATTGAGTGCCACAAGATAGTGTCTCCCGGCATCTTCGCCGATTGGGCCAGCAGCCGCCACGCCAGCGCCAATATCAGTTGCCTGGACTGCCACCAGGCCAAGGAGACCGACCCCGACCTATCCAAGGCCCACCTCAAGGTCTACGAGAAGGGCGACAATCCCTGGTCCAAGAGCGAGTACACGGCCCCGGTGGCCGGGGTGGTGACTCCCAAGGACTGCTCCCGCTGCCACCCCGACGAGGCCAAGCAGTATTCGGTGAGCAAGCACGCCAACACCATGCAGATCATCTGGACCATCGACCCCTGGCTCAACTTCGGCCTCAACAGCGACCTGGAGCGGGTCAACGGCTGCTTCCACTGCCACGGCACGGTGCTCAAGGTGGACAAGGACGGCAAGCTGGACCCCATGACCTGGCCCAACGTGGGGGTGGGGCGCATCAACCTGGACAACAGCCGGGGCTCCTGCGCCGCCTGCCACACCCGCCACCGCTTCGCGGTGAGCGAGGCCAGAAAGCCCGACACCTGCGGCCAGTGCCACCTGGGCCCGGACCACCCCCAGATCGAGATTTGGGACGAGTCCAAGCACGGGGCCATCTACCGCTCCGACGGGACCAACTGGAACTTCAGCGCCGCCCCGGGCACCTGGACCCCAGGGGTGGACTACCGCACCCCCACCTGCGCGGCCTGCCACATGAGCGGCTCGGGGGCCATAACCACCACCCACGACGTGACCGAGCGCCTGTCCTGGGAGCTGCAAGCCCCCCTGACCATACGGCCCCAGGATTTCAAGCCCTGGCCGGCCAAGAGTTCGTGGCAAGAAGAGCGCAAAAAGATGCAGGCGGTGTGCAAGCAGTGCCACAGCGAGCAATGGGTTCTCAGCCACTACGCCCAGATGGACGGGGTGATCCGCGATTACAACGAGGTGTACTTCAAGCCCAGCAAGGCCAAGCTGGACGAGATCTACGCCAAGGGCCTGATGCCCAAGGACGCCTTCTTCAAGGCGCCGCTGTGGGTGGAGTTTTACGAGCTGTGGCACCATGAGGGCCGCCGGGCCCGCATGGGCGCGGCCATGATGGCCCCGGACTACTCCTGGTGGCACGGCTTCTACGAGTGCAAGAAGCGCTTCGTGGCCTTCCACCAGGAAGCCGACCATCTGCTCAAGGAGCACAAGAAGGCCTACGTGGCCCCCTACTTCCCAGGAGCCACGGGCAACACCACCAAGCCGCCCCAGGTGTTCGGGCCCAAGAAGTAACCCTAACCCCCACCATCAATCCCCGCCTTGCTAACGCAGGGCGGGGATTGTAATTTGGAGTGAGGAGGAATGCCCATGAAATGCGCACATTGCGGCGAACACATCGAACCGGGCCGGGAGTACGCCCACGGCTCCCGGACCATTTGCGAGCAGTGCTGCATGGAGTTGCGCATGCCCCGCAAGCGCAAGACTCACTGGCAATATCTGGGAGCCATAAGAAGCCAGTACCTGCAGCCGGGGCCGGACGAGAAATAAAGCAGCCGCCCAGACTGACCTCAACAATCATCCGCCAGCTAGAAAGGCCCTGCCCATGCCCATACCCGGCAACCTGCTGACCACGGCCATGGCCGTCATGCCCCACCGCGACGTGGACCGGGCCCTGGAGATGGCCTTGAGCCTGGACATACCCTTCTGGCCCCAACTGCCACACGTGAGCTACTACGAGGACATGTACGTGCAGGCCTCGGAGCACTTCCCCGGCACGGTGGTGGACCTGGAAAAGCAGACCCTGTCCTTTTCCATGGACAAGTTCCTGGCCGAGTTCGAGCAGACCATGGCCCACTTCGACGAGCCGGGCTATTTCGACATATCGCCGCAGTACTCGGCTGTGTACCACAAGTTTTTGGACATGGACTTGGCCGACCGCCCGGCCATCCGGGGGCAATTGGAAGGGCCCATCAGCTTCGGGCTCAACGTCAAGGACCAGGACGACCGCCCTATTCTCTTTGACGACACGGTGCGGCCCTTCATGCTGGAGGTCATGGCCCGCCGGGTGAACGTGCAACTGGCCCGCCTCAAGCAGGTAAACCCCAACGCCTTCATGTTCATCGACGAGCCGGGACTCCAGTTCATCTTCAGCGCCCTTTCCGGCTACTCCGACACCCAGGCCCATAAGGACCTGGAGCAGTTCTTCGCCTCCATCGAGCGCCCCCGGGGGGTGCATCTTTGCGGCAACCCGGACTGGGATTTTTTGCTGAACCTAGACATCGACGTGCTGTCGTTGGACGTTTACTCCAACGGCGAGATATTCGCCTCCTACGCCGGGGCCATCAAGCGCTTCCTGGACCGGGGCGGGGTCTTGGTGTGGGGCCTCACCCCCACCAACG
>JAHJPG010000126.1 GCA_018819925.1 Pseudomonadota bacterium | reverse complement strand
TGCTGCTGCATTCGCGCGGTGCGCGCCGGACTGTCCGGGAAGATCATTGGGTAGCCGTCCACGGCCTGGAAACGCGGAGTGCGATAGTTGTTGGCGTGCACCAGGATGCCGTCGCGAGGTTTGAGCACCTGGTAATCATCCAGGGTGCCCTCCAGGCAGGTCAGCCCGCCCTGGGCGTCACCCAAGGTGACGGCCACGATGCCCCGGCAGGCCTGTTCCAGTATGGAGCGCGCCCGGGCCGGGTCTGTCTGGCGCATGGCCTTGGGCAGATAGGCCGCCAAGGGCACCTTCGGCTTCAAGCCGGGCTGCATGGCCGCCACGCCGTTGAGGCAGCAGGCCAGCCCGGCGGAGTTGAGAGTGTACTCGCCCAGGCCCAGCAGGGGCAGCACCAGTTGGTTCAGGCCGTCGCTACGCCGGATGCGCAGCAAGGCCAGGGGCGTACCCGTGAACCAGTCGATGTTTTGGCCCATGACGACCTTGCCGTCGGGCGTGGCCGGGCCGGTGGCGGCCAGAGTGGTGCACATGGCGGCCAAGTTGGTGTTCATGAACAGCAACTCCAAACCGCACCGCGTGGCCCAGGCCTCTTCCAGGCTCATCCGTGCGCCCTGGGCCTGGCCGCGCACAAAGGGCTCCAGTTCAGGGTCGAACTGGGTGGCCGCGGGCCACAGCTTCATGGCCATGGCCAGGGCCTCGGCCCGTGAGGTTTTGTGAACCAGATTCACCACGCCCATAATTAGGTCCAGCCCCTGGCGCATGGGCCCGGCCAGGGCCTGGCCCCATCCCCGGCCCACCTCGGCCGGAGAACCGCTCAATTCCACCACAGGCAATTGCACACTTTTTTTCATTGGACCACCTCCCCAAACGGACCGCGCCCAAGGGGTCAGCGCGGGCATGCACGCCCCCAGAGAGAGTATGCCCGCCAACCGCAGCCATTGTCTCCTGTTTATAAGCACTTGGACACCCCAGTGACTACTCCGTGGGTTTATGTTTATAATTTGGCCAAGTTTCGGCCTTGCGCTTGGCCGCTTGCAAAGATAAAATACATACAGGATGTATGTATGTCAAGGAGAAGTTTGTGCCCCCCCCCGAACATCACGAGCCCCAGAGCCCCGAGCCGGGCAACAAGCAGGATGAGCGCAGCCGGCGCACCACCCAGCGCATCATGGCCGGGGCCCGGCGTTTGTTTGCCGAGCACGGCTTTGCCGGGACCTCGGCCGAACAGATCGTGGCGGCCGCAGGCGTAACCCGTGGGGCGCTTTACCACCATTTTGCGGGTAAAAAGGGGGTGTTCCGGGCGGTGGTTGAGCAGATTCAAGCTGAAATCGATCAACGCGTGCGGGCGGCCGTGGAGCGCGTCCAGGAGCCGGTGGAAATGCTCATCGCCGGCAACGATGAGTTTCTGGCGGCCTGTCTGGACCCTGGGGCTCGGCGCATTTTGCTCACCGAGGCGCCGGCGGTGCTGGGCTGGCAAAACTGGCGGGCCATTGACGATGCCCATGTCTTGGGCAATTATCGCGCTTTTTTGGCGCAGCTGATGGAAAAGGGCGTGCTGAGGCCCCTGCCCGTGGAAGCCTTGGCCCATGTCATCTCGGGCGCGGCCAACGAGGCGGCGATGTGGGCGGCCGAGGCGGACGACCCCGACGCCGCCCTGGCCCAAGCCCAACAGACCATGGCCGAGATGATTCGCTCTTTCCGCGCCTAAAGTGGGTTGATGTTAGCCGATTGTTTGGCCACCCCAACCTGGGTCACGAGGCGGCCTACCGCCTGGCCTGGGTGGTCAAGCTGTTTGTGCTGGGGCGGGTGTTGAAGAGGTTTCCGTAGGTTAAACAACTGCTTCTTTTGGCAAGAAGTTGCTTTTGGTGGTTTCTCACTAGACGCCAGCCCAAAACGTAGAAAAACTAAATAGGTGGCAATTTAGTTATACATTCGTAGACATGAAAAAAGGTTTCTAGGAGAAATAATTCTTGCATTACCCCTCTCTTAGTATATACCTTGTATATACAAGACATGAGAGGAGAAAACCATGGCACCAGTCGTGGCGAAATGGGGAAACAGCCTTGCTGTAAGGTTGCCGATGCATGTTGCCAAACGTAGCGGCATCACTGCCGGAGATAGGGTAGACATCGCATCACCTGAGGCTGGATGTGTTACCGTTTCCTTGGTGCGGCCAAAATATAGTTTGAAATCATTAGTTGACCAAATCACCCCGGATAATTTGCATGGAGAAGCCGATTGGGGCGACCCTAGGGGCGACGAAGTTTGGTGAGCCCGGACTATCTCCCCGATGCGGGTGACTTGGTTTGGCTGGAGTTTGACCCACAAGCCGGGCACGAACAGGCGGGCAGAAGGCCAGGGTTGGTTTTGTCGCCAGTCGCCTACAATAAACCATCCGGCCTCATGATAGTGTGCCCTATAACAAATCAAGCTAAGGGATATCCCTTTGAGGTGTCGCTACCGTCAGGGCTAAAAATCCAAGGAGTGGTTTTGGTGGATCAAGTCAAAAATCTTGATTGGAAGGCTCGCAACGCAGACAAATCAGACGTTGTTCCTCGTGCGGTAATGGATGATGTTTTGGCAAAGCTGTCAGCCTTGCTGTGTTTGTAGAATCCAAAAAATGAGGTTTAAGGATGCCGCCCGAAAGAAAGCATGAAGAGACTAGCGAATTAGAGCGCCGATACCTTGAATTGATAAAGCGTTATAAGTTAGCCGTTAAAAAAGAACCTGGATATTTTAAAATGCCTACCTTTTTAAGGGATGTTCCTAGCAGGGCTACAAATCGTTCTTAGCTTTTTATTTGGGGGAGGGTATGCCTAATTGGAATGAAATTCTAGAAGAAGTTGAGGATAAAAAAAGAGAAGGCCTACAGGCAGTAGATTTAATTCGCCGCAAATATCTGCGAAAATTGCATGAAAAAACAGGTAGAAATGTAATTGCTTATTATTCTGGCTGGTTGTCCAAGCCAGGAATTCGCGGCACAGAAATAAATGATGAAGATAAGAATGGCTTTATGATGGCTGTTAATAAGCTTGACAGGGAAAAGGGTCTGGATCTCATTTTACATACACCAGGCGGAGAGATTGCCGCTACGGAATCCATAGTCAACTACCTTAGAAAAATGTTCGGAAGTAATATTCGGGCAATTGTTCCCCAAATAGCAATGTCTGGTGGAACAATGATTGCCTGTAGTTGCAAGTCAATTGTAATGGGTAAACAGTCAAATCTTGGCCCTATTGATCCACAGATTGGAGGCATTCCTGCACAGGGGGTTATACTTGAGTTTGAAAGGGCGCTCTCTGAGATAAAGCAAGATCTCGATACATTACAATTGTGGTCTTTAATTATTGGACAATATCCGCCGACTTTTTTAAGCCGTTGCGAAAATGCTGTGGAACGCTCAAAACAGTTTGTAAAAAATCAATTGGCTGCGGTAATGTTTCAAAACATATCCTTGGAAAAACGTGCGTATTTAGCAGATCAGGTTGTGGATAAGCTTACTGATTATGATGAAAATAGAGGGCACGACAGACATATTCACTCGGAGGATTGCGAGTCCATGGGCCTCGTAATTGAGCGATTAGAAGATGATGATGAGTTGCAAGACTTGGTCCTGACGGTTCATCATTGTTACATGCATACCCTAATGAATTACCCGGTTACCAAAATCACGGAAAACCAACTCGGGGTTGCACTGGTCAAAACAGGTGCTGTCCCAAACCAGGGTTAGGATAGAAAAGCCAGTTCATTCACCCCGGAATCAACCAGTTCGCCAAACCCAGCCTAGTCCCAACTTTCCACCTCGTCCCACCCCAACAGCCCTCCCGCGCATCCCTGCGAACTCAGGTGGCCTTCGCCTCCCCCGCAAACACAACACCACACCAACGCCCCAAACGTTTCGGCTTAGTTACTTAGGCTAGGCCCGCCGCTCTACCCCGCGGTCAGGAAGTAGGCCAGGTTGTCCAGCTTGACCGAGAAGTCCACGTTCTCCACCTTGATCCCCTCGGGGGCCTGAATCTGGGTGGGCGCGAAGTTCAGTAGCGCCTTGACCCCAGCGTCAACCAGGCGGTTGGCGATCTCCTGGGCGAACTCGGCCGGGGTGCAGATGACCCCCATCTCCACCTTTTTCTCGCGGCAGATGGCGTGCATCTGGTTGGGCGGGTAGATGAGCAGGCCGGTGACCAGCTTGCGGCCTATCTTCATGGGGTCGGCGTCAAAGGCGGCCACGAAGCGGTAGCCCTGCTTGGTGAAGTTTTCGTGAGCCACCAGGGCGCAGCCCAGGTTGCCCACCCCCACGATGGCCAGGTGCCATTCCCGGTGCAGGCCCAGGATCTTTTTTATGTCGAAGAGAAGCTCCTTGACGTAATATCCCACCCCCCTCACGCCGAACTGGCCGAAGTAGGCCAGATCCTTGCGTATTTGGGCTGGATTCACCCCGCACAACTCGGCCAGCTTCTTGCTGGAGACGACGGTCACCTGGTCCTTGACCTGGCCCTCCAGGGCCCGGGTGTACAGCGACAAGCGGGTGATGGTGGCAGCGGGGATTTTCAGGAACTTCATGGCAACGCCAATCTTTTGTGATTAGAGGCACATGCCGGCCTCTAAAAAAAGCCGGGCCCCTTGCGGGACCCGGCTTTTACAACGCTGTCTAGCTCATGCCCAGGAACTTGGCCACGGGGGCGGCCATGGGGTAGGCGTAGAGCAGAATGAGGCTGATAACCAGGGCGTAGATACACAGGGACTCGACCATGGCCAGACCAATCAGCATGGTCACGGTGATCTTGCCGCTGGCCTCGGGGTTGCGGGCGGTGCCCTCGACGGCGCCCTTGATGGCGATGCCCTGGCCAATGCCGGTACCGAAGGCCGCGATGCCGATGCCGAAGCCGGCGGCGGTCACGGTGGCGGCGAACAGCTTGGCGGCCTCAGCCATGGCGCCGGCGTCGGCGGCCATCGCCACGGCGGCCAGGCCCAAGGTGAACAGGCCGGTCAGCCCCGCGATCAAAGAAAATTTCTTCATGACAAGCTCCTCAAACTAACGGTTAATGCCTTCTTCCTTATATGGGTGCCTTCTTCCCAATAGGGAAAACTTCTTTCGTTCTTAGTGGGACTCTTCCAGCGATCCGGCGATGTAGAGCATGGTGAGCAGGCTGAAGATGAAGGCCTGCACGAAGCTGGTGAAGATGGCCAGGAACATCATGGGCAGGGGCGCGAAGAACATGCCCGCCAGCACGAAGAGGATGGCCAGCACCAGGTCCTCGCCCAGCACGTTGCCGAACAGACGGAAGGTGAGCGAGAGGATGCGGCTGAAGTGGCCGATCAGCTCGATGGGCAGCATCAGGGGGGCCAGCCACCAGATGGGGCCCATGAAGTGCTTGATATAGCTTACGCCATGCACTTTGATGCCGATGAAGTTGTAGAAGACGAACACCACCAGGGCCATTGACAGCGGGGTGTTGATGTTGCTGGTGGGCGAGAGCATTCCCGGCACCAGGCCGATCCAGTTCATGCACAGGATGTAGATGAACAGGGTGGCGATGAGCGGGTAGAAGGGCCGTCCGTGCTCGCCCATGACATCGATGGCGAAGTCCTCGAACCCGCCGACCAGGACCTCGAAGAAGTTCTGGCCGCCGGTGGGGACCATCTTCACCGTGCCCACCGCCAGTTTGGCCGCCACCAGCAGGAACAAGATGATTAGCCAGGAGTAGACCACGTGGGGATAGTGGTGCACAAAGCCGCCCAGACCCACAGAGTCCAACAACAGCCCCAGCAGCAAAAGCGGATGTTCCATGCTTAGAACGCCTCCTTACGAAGCTTAAGAGCCTGGCGCGCACCCCAGGCGATGATGGTGACCACCACGACCGACAGGCCCACCAACAGGCCCAGCGGCTCCACCACCCCTTGGCGAACCAAGAAGAACAGCACCACGGCGGTGGCGATGAACCGCAAATAATACTTTGCCAAAACCTTGCTCAACACGCTGCCCTTCTCCCGCGGCAACAGGGCGCGGCAGATGGTGCGCTGCAACATGCGGTAGTTGACCAGGGCGATGGCCCCGCCTACCGCCACACTCAGGCCCGAGCGCCAATCGGTCAGGATGAAGGCCCCGGCGCAGAGCACGCCGAAGGTGACCAGGTTGGCCCACCACAGCCCCTTTATCAGGGCCGCCTCGGGGGTTTCCATGGTCAATGGTTTGTGGGCCATCAATTATTACGCTTGTCCTCGGTTTGGTCTATGCGCTTTTGGGAGCGCTCGGTCCGTTTATACAGGACGTACAAGTTGCGGAAACCAGCCACGATGCCCACCCCCAGGCCTATGAAGAAGCCCCAGGGATGGGTGCCGAAATACTTGTCGACCAGCCAACCCGCGCCCAGGCCCATGATAGTGGCCAGGACCATGGCTATACCCATGGAGCTGGTCCGGGCCAGGATAATCAGGTATTCGCGGGTCGTTTCACTGATAAAACGGCCCAAACCGGTCTCCCGCCCTGCACGCCCCCAGAGGGCGAGGTATAAATTTTCGCCGCCCTGGTGAATAGTTGCGCCGTTCGGCCCCGGACGGGGAACCCCATCTCCGCAGGCTTTAGCGGTCAGAACTTGCTAACATGCAATCTCTGGGCAAGTCAACTCTTTTTTGTGCAACAAGGCGCAATCTCCCCTGTCGCTCGCGGAAGAGGCCCGGGGTTGCTTTTTTGCCTGGGAACACTATTATATATATAGAGAATGACATTCATTCTTGCCTGGAGAAGATACCATGTCCCGCTTTTTTGCCCTGGCCCGCTTGGTGGCGCCGCTTTTGCTGGCGCTGGTCCTGCTGGCGCCAATGGGCGCCGCCGCGTCTTCCTTCACCTTTGGAGGGGAAAACTACCTCAAGCTGCAAAGCGGCGGCAAGATCGACCCCTACCTGGCCCCGGTCACCGGCACCTCGGCGGGCAGCGGCGATCTATTGACGGACTATTACGTCGGCCTGTTCAACTTCAACCTCTACGACGCCATCGGCACCAACAACCCCTCGGTGGGCCAGACCTACGACGGCTTCGATTACAGCATCTCCGACCAGAAGGGGGTTTTGGATCCCAACTTCTACGTGACCTCGGATTACTTCCGCAAGCAGGGGCCGGACAAGACCCACCTCCCAGACTCCTACGAGATGGCCGGCAGCCTGCACATAACCTCGGTGAGTTTCGACAACGACTACCAGATCACCCTCAAGGGCTACCTGGGCGACTTGGCCTTCAACGACTCCACCGGTTCGGCCGTTTTGCAGGACCTCAGGGGTAGCGATACGGTTGACTTTTTGCTTAACGTGGGCCGTAGCGACAAGACCTCGGGCAAGTTCATTCCGGTGCTCAGTTCCAGGAACAGCTCCACCTGGACCGCCATCTCCGGCACCATCAGCGGCGGCGGAAGTCCCGTGGCTGGGGCCCCCGAGCCTGCCACCCTGCTCTTGGTGGCCGGGCCCCTGGCCGGTTTGGCCGCCTGGCGCCGCCGCCGCAACCTGCGGCTAAAGGGCTTGCCTGGCCGGGAAGCTTAAATGCATGGACAGGGCGCGTAAAATATTTTTGGCCGGGGCCGTGGCCTTCCTCTTGTGCCTGTCCTACACGGGCCTGGCAAACGCCGACTTGATGCAAGCCGGTGGCTTCGAGAACCCAAGCCTTTCCGGCAGTTGGGGCCTTTTCAACTCCTCCAGCGTGACGGGGTGGGACTCGCCCAACCTGCTGGAGTTTCAAAAATCAACCCTTTACGGACCCGCCGCCGAGGGCAGCCAATACATGGAGTTGGACTCCAACCGGGGCGACGGCAACCAGTTCGTGACCCAGACCTTCAGCACCTCCATCGGGGCCCGCTACACCCTGCGCTTCGCCTTCTCACCGCGCCCCGGGCACGGCGAGAACATCCTGGAGGTGGGCATCGGAGGCCTGGGCGATTTCAGCCTGCTCCAAGGCATCATGGCCCAGGGCAGCGGGGTGGGCCTGCGCCAGACCGCCTGGACCTACTACACCCTGGACTTCGTGGCCACCGGCTCCCAGACCCGCATCGGTTTTCGAGACGCGGGTCGCGACGACAGCCTGGGAACCCTGTTGGACGACGTGAGCGTATCGGGCGGGGCCGCCTCCGCCCCCGAGCCTGCCACCCTGCTCTTGGTGGCCGGGCCCTTGGCCGGCCTGGCCGCCTGGCGCCGGCGCCGGCGCCGCCAAAAGGCCGCCCGGGCCTGATAAGCCCAACCCAGTCCGCGATTTCGGCCCCCGCCCCCCGGCGGGGGCTTTTGCTTGCCTTGCGGTTGGGTTATGCTGCCTGAGAGGAATCGCGTCCACCGGCAACGCAAACCGAGGCGGGCATGAAGGCCAATACACGCATATGGGCAGCGGCCGTGCTGATTTTGCTGGCCCTGGGGGCCGGGTGGCCGGCGGCCGGGGCCCTGGCCCAAGACCAAGACAGCCTGAGGCTGGCACGGCGTCTGGTGGACCTCAAGCCCTTGGATTACAGCCGCATCGCCCGGATCATGGAGATCGACTGCCTGGAAGGGGTGGCCGGCACCAGCGTGGGCAACCGTCTGGACCTGCAAGAGACCAAACAGTACTGCCGGGTGGCGGGCGAGGTGTTTTGGTCCCAGGTCAAGGACCAGGTGCGAGAGGCCATGGCCCAGGCCTATGCCCGCTACCTGACCCAGCGGGAGCTGGAAGTGATTATCGAGGGGCTCTTGGCCGAACGCCAGGGCAAGGCCTCCAGCCACCCCCCCGGGGAGATCAAGGCCGTGGTGGCCCAGCTGCGCCGGGTGGACCCGGGCATCAAGGCCGAGGTGTCCTGGCAGGTCAAGGAGATCGTTCGCCGCTGGAAGGAGCGCTTCTCCCTGGACTCCTATTTCAAGGACGACTTCCGGCGGCAGGTCATGGAAGGGTTGCCATGGAAAATCCGCAGCAAGATCGCCTACTAATGGGATGGCGCGCCATGCCGGCCACCCGCGCGCGGCCCCGTGCCCGCTAAAAGGCCGGGCTTGGGCCTGGGCGGGGGGCTTTTGGCCCTGGGCCTGTCGCCGCTCATGCTGGCCCAGGGCCTGTACCTAAAGCGCACCGTGCCCCAGTTGCCCGAGCCCGAAGGGCCGCGCCAAGGCGAGTTGGGCCGGGGCCCGGAGCTAAGGCTGCTCATCGTGGGCGACTCCTCGGCCGCCGGGGTGGGCGCGTCTTTCCAGGAAGAGGCCCTGAGCGGCCAAGTCACCGCCGTTCTGGCCAAGTCTTTCCGGGTCAGCTGGCAATTGGCGGCTGGCAGCGGCCTGACCACCCGGGAGGTGACCCGGCAGCTTCAGATACTCACCCCCCAGCCCTGGGACGTGGCCCTGACCGGCCTGGGCATCAACGACGTCACCTCGGGCTGCCGTCCCAAGGCCTGGATAGCCCGGCAAAAGGCCCTGGTGGAGCTCTTGCGCCGCCGCTTCGAGGTCAAGCGGGTGGTGCTGTCGGGCCTGCCGCCCATGCACCGCTTTCCCTCCCTGCCCCAGCCCCTGCGCTGGTACCTGGGCGCCCGGGCCCTGGCCCTGGACGCCGCCCTGCAAGCCTGGGCGGCCACCCAGCCCCATTGCGATTACCTGCCCCTCAATTTCGACATGGAGGTGGAGGACATGGCCGATGACGGCTTCCACCCCGGCCCCAGGGTCTACGAGGCGTGGGGCGTCGCCGCCGCCGCCAAGATCAAGGCGGTGATGGGATAAGGCCCCGGCAAAACTGATCGTTTCGCCACCAGCAAATTAGAAATCGCGTAGGTTGGGTAGAGGGCGCAGCCCGAAACCCAACAAGTCCCTCGTTGTTGCGAGAAGCACAGCGACGAAGCAATCTCTGCTGGGAAGAGCGGCGGCGGGCCTAGCCTCCCCCTATCAGCCAATAGCGATTTGTCATTGCGAGGGCGGGCAGCGGCCAGCGGCCGGTGGAACAGGGCCGCTCGTCCTGCCCGGCCGTGGCAATCTTCCCTTTCCCTCGTCATGCCTGGGCAGAAAATCTATCCCAAGCCGCCCTGTGTTCAGCCAACCCCTCCCGCCTGGGGGAAAGCGAAGATCACCACGTCGCATCTCTTACGAGATGCTCCTCGCGATGACGGCTATTGCTGGATAGGCTCGCCTGCCGTCACCCCCCAATCCCCACACCCCCCCCTCCCCACATTTCCCCTTGACACCCCCCGCGCGCTACTGGTATACGGTATACAATTATTTGGAGCGTAGTATGCATAAGACTCACCCCGGCCTCATGAATCTAGCTTGGTGGCGCTGGCGGCCGCCGGGCCGGGGTCCGTCCGCGCTCTGAAGCGACAAGCTTGCAGCCGCGCCGCGGGCCCCAGGGCCCGCGGCTCTTTTTAGGCCCTAATTTCAAAGGAATCGGCCGTCCCCCAATTAAGGAGAGACTCAATCATGGAGCAGGTCAAGGTTCTTCTCAACGAAAGCGAGATGCCGCGCCAGTGGTACAACGTCCAGGCGGACTTGCCCACTCCCCTGGCCCCGCCCTTCCACCCGGCCACCATGGAGATCGCCACCCCCGAGCAGATGAACGTCATCTTCCCCATGTCGCTCTTGGAGCAGGAGATGAGCCCCCAGCCCTACTGGGACATCCCCGACGAGGTGATGCAGATTCTGGCCCAGTGGCGGCCCACTCCCTTGCAGCGGGCCCTGCGCCTGGAAAAGGCCCTGGGCACCCCGGCGCGCATCTACTTTAAGAACGAATCGGTCTCCCCGGCCGGCTCCCACAAGCCCAACACCGCCGTGGCCCAGGCCTATTACAACAAGCAGGCGGGCATCAAGCGCATCGCCACCGAGACCGGAGCCGGCCAGTGGGGCAGCGCCATGAGCCTGGCCTGCAACTATTTCGGCCTGGAATGCACCGTGTACATGGTGCGGGTTAGCTACGATCAGAAGCCCTACCGCAAGTCGATCATCAACACCTGGGGGGCCGAGATCTTCGCCAGCCCCAGCGAGCAGACCAACTCCGGCCGGGCCGCTCTGGCCGAAAACCCCGACCACCCCGGCTCCCTGGGCCTGGCCATCAGCGAGGCGGTGGAAGACGCGGCCACCCGCGACGACACCAACTACGCCCTGGGCTCGGTGCTCAACCACGTGTGCCTGCACCAGACCATCATCGGCGAAGAGGCCATCCGCCAGATGAAAAAGATCGGCGAAACCCCCGACGTGGTCATCGGCTGCATCGGCGGCGGCTCCAACTTCGCGGGCATTTCCTTCCCCTATGTGCGCGAAAAGATCAAGGGCATGGACGTGCGCATCCTGGCGGTGGAGCCCGCCTCCTGTCCCACGGTTACCAAGGGGCTCTACGCCTATGACTACGGCGACACCGCCCACCTGGCCCCCATCGTGCTCATGCACACCCTGGGCCACACCTTCGTGCCCCCGGGCATCCATGCCGGCGGCCTGCGCTATCACGGCATGAGCCCCCTGGTCAGCCGCCTGGCCGAGGACAAGCTGGTGGAGGCCATCGCGGTGCCCCAGTTGGAGTGCTTCGAGGCCGGCATGCTCTTCGCCCGCAGCGAGGGCATCGTGCCCGCCCCCGAGTCCACCCACGCCATCCGCGGCGCGGTCATCGAGGCCCTCAAGGCCAAGGAAGAGGGCAAGGAGCGGGTGATCCTGTTCAACCTCTCGGGCCACGGCCACTTCGACATGAGCGCCTACGACGCCTACCTGGCCGGCCAGTTGTCCAACTACGAGTATCCCCAGAAGATGGTGGACGAGGCCCTGAGCAAGCTGCCCAAGGTGACCCTGCCGGGCATGTAGTAATGGTTTGAAGCCGTGGCCTGTTCGCCCTGCGGCATCGGTTCCATATCCCTCCGTATAGGGCAGGGCCCCCGGCATGTGGCGGGGGCCCTGCCCTTGGTTTTTGGCGCGGAGTTTGCCGTGATCGAAGGTTTTTCAAGTAGCGTGGAATTAGGCATGACAGAAAAGTGATTGCATTTAGGCGGTTAACGTAATAGTAATTGCTGTCGGAAAAAATTCGGCTCTTGCGGTCGCGGTTGCCGAAAAGCCCTGGACCCCCTGGGGAGGCATATGATCAATCGGGAAGGAGAAAAATTCTTGGCCAGCAAATCCTTCATCGACAAATTGGTTGAAGTCTGCCCCGACGGCATTATCGGGGTGGACCGCGAGGGCACAGTCATCATTTTCAACGATGCCGCCGGGAGACTTACCAAGCGCAACCATCAGGAAGTCCTGGGCAAGCTGCACATCACCGACGTCTACCAGCCGCCCGACGTGGCCCGCCAAATAAAAAAGCTGCTCTACGACCAGGAGCACGGGGGCAAGGACCGCATCGACGAGGTGGAGGTGGAGGTGGTAAACACCCATGGCGATAAAGTGCCCATCCGCCTGTCCGCCGCCCTGCTGGTGGAAAACGGTGTTGAGGTGGGCAGCGTGGGCTTTTTCCACGACCTCAGCGCCCGCAAGAAGCTGGAGGAGGAGCTGCGCCGGCGCTCCATCACCGACAGCCTCACCGGGCTGTACAACCGCCGGCATTTTCACACCATTCTCAGCCATGAGGTCGAGCGGGCCCAAAGATACCGCCGGCCCCTGACCCTGGCCATGCTGGACCTGGACAGCTTCAAGCCATTCAACGACATCTACGGCCATCATGAGGGTGACAACATCCTGCGCCTGGTCAGCGAAACCATGCAGGCCTGCCTGCGGCAACTGGACCATGCCTTCCGCCTGGGCGGGGACGAGTTCGCCTTTGTCCTGGTGGAGACCGATATTGACCAGGGCCTGTTGGCGGTGGAGCGTTTCCGCAATGCCTTTAACCGGGCTTGGCCCTCCAAGATGGGCTACCTGGGCGCAAAGCTGAACCCGGCCACCCTGAGCATCGGATTGGCCCAGATTGGCGACGGGGAAAAGCCCGACAAGCTGACCATGCGGGCCGATCTGGCCATGTACGAGGCCAAAAAGGACGGCGGCGACCGGTCGGTCAAGGCCAGGTCCGAAATCAAAAATTAATTTGAAGCGCAAGCTCCCAGTGGGGGGCGGGCGGTTCGCCGAGGTTGCCGCCAGGCGGCGGCCGGTCCGGCGCATTGGTCAAGATCGGCTTGCCCTGGCCGCGAGTCACGGCCGAGGCAAGCCGCGGCGCCGGGCTTATTTGCCGCCGCGCTCCCGCTGATACTGTTCGATGGCCGGCAGGATGTGGCTGGCGGTGATGCCCATGGAGGGCCCGCCTCCGAACACGGTGGCCATGAGCGCCGCCTCCAATATATCCTGCTTGCTGGCCCCCAAATCCAGGGCCTTGTTCACGTGCAGGGCGATGCAATCCTCGCAGCGGTGATAGGCGATAATGCCTATGGCGATGAGTTCCTTGGTCTTGGAGTCCAGGGCGCCGGGGGCGCTCACCGTATCCACATAATCAAAGTAGCCCTCCACCGTGGCGGGGAGGATGTCCTTCAGCCTGCTCAGGCCGTCCTTGAGCTCGGCCAGGGTATGGGGGGCGTTGTACCTGGCGGCTCCTTTGGGGGATGAATGTGAATGGCGATTATTTTGCCCCAGCGGTGAGGCGCAGGGCAAGCCGCGAGGCTCGGGGGGGCGGGATATTACTATGGATAGACGGTTTTTATTGTTTTAGACTGTGCCAAACCGCTTGATTATGCCTTTTTGCCATGGGAGGTTCTAGATGTCGCGCCGTTCACACCGCTGCCTGAGCGCGCTACTGGGTTTGTTGGCCGTATTGGTCTTCATTGCTCCGGCCCTGGCCGCGCCGCCCTCCGGCGAGGCCCTGCAAAAGGTCCTCGCCCGTTTCGAGGCCTACGCCGAGAAAAACCGCCAGGCCTTCGGGGTGCCGGGCATGGCCATTGCCGTGGTGGCCGGCGACAAGGTGGCCTACGTCAAGGGCCTGGGCACCACCGCCCTGGGCGGGGGCCGCCCGGTGGACGGCGACACCATCTTCCAGGTCGGCTCAACCTCCAAGGCCTTCACCGCCGCCCTGGTGGCCATGCTGGCCGATGAGAAGAAGCTCTCCTGGGACGACCAGGTAATCAAGCATCATCCATCCTTTTTGATGAGCGACCCCTGGGTGACCCGCGAGTTCCTCATCAAGGACCTCATGGCCCAGCACACCGGGCTGCCCCCCCACGCCGGGGAGATGGAGGCCTTTTTGGGCTACAGCCGGGAGCAGATGATCGCTTCGCTGGAGTTCATCACTCCGGTTACCAGCTTCCGCTCGGCCTTCGCCTACCAGAACATCCCCTTTTTGGTGTCGGCGGCCGTCGCCAGCCGCCACACCGGCCTGAGCTACGGTGAATTGTTGAGCCAAAAAATATTTGGTCCCCTGGGCATGAGCCGCAGCAGCCTGCCCCAGGCCGGCGTGGCCACGGGGGACAACGCCACCCGCCTGCACCAACGCATCGACGGCAAGACGGTGCTGTTGCCGGCGGATTGGCCCTACGCCAGTTGGGTGTACGTCTTTGGCCCGGCGGGGGGCATCAACTCCTCGGCAAAGGACATGACCCAGTGGCTGCGCCTGCACATCAACCGGGGGGAGGTGGACGGCAAGCGCCTGATAAGCCAGGCCAACGTGGACTTCTTGCACACCCCGGCCACCCCGGTGAAGGCCGATCTGGCCACCGGGCAACTGATGCAGTACTGCCAGGCCTGGGTCTATGAGCGCCACGGCGCGCCCTACACCATGGTCTGGCACAACGGAGACACCACCGCCAACCACGCCATGATCGCCTTCATGCCCGGCCAAAAGGCGGGCCTGGTGATGTTGAGCAACCTGGGCGGGGTGGACATGCTCGACGAGCTGGCCCGCTATTTCTGCGATCTGTACAACGGCCTGGAGCCCAAGGACTATTGCGGCCTCTATCTGGCCAAGCTGAAGAAGGCCGACGGCGAAAGCGAGATTCCCCCCCGGCCCAAGAAACCCCAGCCGTCCCTGCCCCTGGAGCGCTACGTGGGGACCTATTTCAACTCCGTATATAAAAACGTCCAGGTGCAGCTCACCCCCCAGGGCCTGGAGATGGTCATGGGCCCCAACAAGGCGCGCCTGATCCTCACCCACTGGGACCGGGGCCAGTTCACGGCCCAGGACACCGCAGAGCCCAAAATCATCCAATGCTTCTTGTCCTTCGGCACGGACCCCGCGGGCAAGGTGGTCGATTTCAGGATCTTGGGTTTGGAGCATGAAGGCGGCGGGCTTTTCACCCGGGTCAAGTAAGGGCGCCCGGGCCGCTTTGGCGGCCCGGGGAAGATATCCCGGAGAGCCGGTGGGCCATACTCCCTTGCGTGCGTGGGAGAAATGAAACAAGTTGACGGCACCACCAAGGGGCTGCCCATACTCCCTTGCGTGCGTGGGAGAAATAAAGCAAAATAATAACTTAGAATGATTGCCGTTAACGGGTGATTGGGAGGGATTGCGCCCCGCGGGCCGGGCCGGCACGAAGCAGGCGGGGCTAAGGCCCGGCAACAAGGCAGAGGTAAGGATCGCAATGCTTTCGCGCCTGAAAGTATCAACCCGCCTGGGGCTGGGCTTCGCTGCGGTGCTTTTCCTCATGCTCCTGGTCGGCGGCCTGGCCTTATACCAAATCCAAAGACTGGGCCAACTCAACCAGAGCCTCTATTATCACCCCTTCGCCGTGAGCAACGCCGCCCAAAGCATCAACTCCAGCGCCAACCGCATCCAGCTCACCTTGGAGGAGTTCGCGGTGGGCGGTAACTTTCCCATCCAAGCCCAGCAAATCCTGCAGACCCAAAACCAGAACATGGACGCCGGCCTGGACCTCATTCGGGAGCGCTACCTGGGATCCAAGGAGGATGTCCGCCGGCTCCAGGAGTTGATCCAGCAATGGCAGCCCCTGCTGGAGCGCATCCTTTCCCTGGTCCACAAGGGCGACTACGCCCAGGCCACCACCCTTACCCGGCTCGAGAGCGCCCCCCAGGCCCAGCGGGTGCGCCGGGCCAGCCGGGTGCTGCGCGACTTCGCCCTGGAAAAGGCCACCCAATTCACCCAAGAATCTCTTCGCGCCCAGCAGCAGTACCGCTACGTCCTGGGCGGGGCCTTGGCCGCCGCCCTGCTGCTGGGCATGCTGATCACCTGGCTTTTTATCCGCTCGCTGGTGGGCTTGTTGCGCCGGGTGGCCGCGGCCAGCGAGGCGGTTGCCGCCGGCCACCCCCCCCGGGACCTGGAGGGGATGCCCTCCGACGCCTTGGGCCGCCTGGCCGCCAGCCTGCAAAGCATGTTAAGCGGAGTGGTGGGCGAGGGGCTTTCCCTCAAGCAGAACCTGCCGGCCCACTTGTGGGTTGCCGGCCGGGACATGACCCTGACCGTGATCAACCCGGCGGCGGCCCCCCTGCTCGAGGCCCTGGCCGGCCGTCCGGTGGAGGATATCCTGGGGCGGCTCAAGGTGGAGCAGGTGCTCCGGGACCAGGAGGGCCATTGCGCCCGCCTGGCCGCCTCGGCCCTGGAGCAGGGCGAGCAGTTCGAGGCCCAGGTCAGCTTTCAGCCCAATGGGAAACCGGTGCACCTGCACGAGATCATCGCCCCGGTGGTGGACCTGGAGGGCAACATAAAGGGGGTGATGGGGGTGGGCCTGGACGTCACCCAGGGCGTGGAGATGGAGATTGCCCTGTCCCAGAGCGAGGAGCAATTCCGCCGGGCCATCATGAGCGCCCCCCAGCCCATCATGCTCCATGCCGAGGACGGCCAG
>JAHJPG010000125.1 GCA_018819925.1 Pseudomonadota bacterium | reverse complement strand
TTTCCGGAAAACTGAACAATATAGAATTAAAACCCAACGGAGATGCAATACAACGCAGAGATATTGTCGCCACTATTGTTGCCCACGATGGCTTTTGGAGCCGTATTAAGCAGCGGTTTCGTTCTGACCAATTAATCGTTGAAGTTAAGAACTATCCGGAGTTAAAAAGGGAGGATTTTAGGCAGGCCCTAAGCTATACTAACGATATATATGGAAATTTTTGCGTGATCGTTTGTCGGTCATCTAATGAAGGTCTTGGAAAAACCGAACGAGGTTGGTTGCAAGAACTTTATCATAATCGTAAAGTTGTGGCATTTGTTTTGTCCGACGAGATACTCAGTAGATGCATGAGCAAGATGAGAACTAAGCGGAAACACGACTATACTGAGCATCTCTTGTCGAAGCGACTTGATACTTTCCTGCGTAACTACCTGAGCTTGAGACACGAAAAATAAAACACTAACTAACCGTTAGCTATCTCCTCATCCGTCAGGTAGCAGGCCGGGTCCGGGGCCCACAAGTCGCCGGTGGCCGCCTCGGCCCGCACCCGGAAGTTGCCCCCGCAGATGTCCAGCCAGCGGCAGGTGGCGCAGCGCCCGGTCACATAGGGCCGCTTGTCCTTGAGCTTGCCCAGCACCGGGTGGCTGGTGTCACTCCATATCTCGCTGAAGGGCCGCTCACGCACGTTGCCCAGCTCCAGGTGCCGCCAGAACTGGTCCGGGTGGACCTTGCCGTCCCAGGATATGCACCCGATGCCCCGCCCCGAGCTGTTGCCTTCGTTCCAGTTGAGCAGCTTGAGCACCTCGGCGGCGCGCTCCGGGTCCTCGCGCAAAAGACGCTGGTACACGTAGGGGCCGTCGGCGTGGTTGTCTACGGTGAGCACCTCGGGACACATGCCCTTGTCGAACAGCGCCTTGGTGCGGTCCATGATCAGGTCCAGCAGATCGCGGGTGCCCTGGTGGCCCAGGTCCTCGTCCATCAGCTTGCTGCCCCGCCCGGCATAGACCAGGTGATAGAAGCAAATGCGCGGGATGCCTTCGGTTTCCAGGATATCGAACAGCGCGGGCACCTCCACGGCGTTGTGTTGGAACACGGTAAAGCGTAGGCCAACTTTTAGCCCTGCGGCCATGGAGTTGCGTATGCCTTCAAGCGCTTGCTCGAAGGCACCGGCCACGCCACGGAACTTGTCGTGGATGGCCTTGGTGCCGTCCAGGCTCACGCCTACATAAGACAGGCCTATGTCCTTGAGTTCCTTGGCTTTGTCCTTGGTAATCAACGTGCCGTTGGTGCTGATGACCGCCCGCATGCCCTTGCCCACGGCGTAGCGGGCCAACTCCGGCAGGTCCGGGCGCATGAGCGGCTCGCCGCCGGAGAACAGGATCACCGGCGCGCCGTACATGGCCAGGTCGTCGATCATGGCCTTGGCCTCGGCGGTGGAAAGCTCCTTTTCGGCCGGGCCTGCGGTGGCGTGGGCATAGCAGTGCATGCACCTGAGGTTGCAGGCCTTGGTCATGTTCCAGACCACCACCGGCTTCTTGTCCTCGGCGAACTGGAGGAGATGGCTGGGCAAGTCCTTGGAATTACGCCCGTAACGCAGCGCGTCGCTGGGCTCCACCGTTCCGCAATATAGCTTGGATATGCCGATCATGTGCCGTGGTCGGAGAGGCCGGGCCCGGGGGCCGGGACCTTGCCTCCGCTGCTCCCTTTGCAAATATCCCCGGCCACGGGCGGGCCGCGGCCAGAGAGAGGTTGGGTTTTGCTTCCGCCTAAGTTAGAGCTTTTGCTCTAGCTGGTGCGCGACTCCAGGGTGGCGCTGTAGTGCGCCTGGAACAGGCCGTGCAGGTATCGGTCGGTGTCAAAGACCGCGTCCTCGGGCAGGAGGAACTCGCTTTGGCCGGTGCGGTCCCTGGCCAGCCTTAGGCCGGGCTCCAAGACCTGGCTCGGGCGCACGCAATAGGGCTGGACTCCGCGGCCCTCGGCGGCGGCCCCGGCCAAAATGGCCACCTCGGCGGCCTCGCTGAACTTGATCTTTATACCATAGCGGTCGAAGAAGGCGACCTCGAACTCCCGCACCTGGTCCAGCCGCTCGATCACCGCGTCGAAGGCCGCGCCCAGGCTCATGCCGCTGCGGTAATACTCGTCGGCGATGAGGTCCATGCGCGCCGGGGTCAGGGCCGCCTCCAGGCGCTCGGCGTAGAGGGCCTCGCGCTTGGCGATCATCTTCAAGAGCTCCATGCGCTCGGAGCGGCCCGCGTCCTCGAAGCGCTCGTCCCCGGCCTGGTCCTCGCCCAGGGCCAGCACCCGCTCCAGCTCGGTTTTGGGGTCGGCCACCAGCTCGGGGGTCACCAGCAGGTGGGCGATATCGGTGCTGGGCAGCTTGCGCTCAAAGGGCAGCAGCGCCTTTTCCACCACGGTCACCAGGGCCCGGGCCCCGGTTTTCATTTCCGCCGCCCGCCCGGCCAATATCTTCAGGGCCGGGTCCTCGAAGCGCAGGTCGATGCCGTAGGCCGCGAAGTCCCTCTTTTTGCTGATGATAACCGGGTTGTTGGGGTTGCGGAGAATCTCATAGAGGTCGTCGGCGGTCAGCTCTTCCAGGATCACGCTCACCGGCAGCCGGCCCACGAATTCGGTCTCGAAGCCGTACTCCACCAGGTCTTGGGGAGTAATCTCGCGCATGTATTCCTGGTCCAGGGCCGGGTCGGTCACCTTGGCCCCGAAGCCCATCTCCTTCTTGTTCAGCCGCCGCTTGATCACCTCGGGCAGGTCGCCGAAGGCTCCCGACATCACGAACAAAACGTGCCGGGTGTTCACGGCGCGCTTCTCGCGCTTGCCGGTCTTGCGGTAGTCCTCGATGGCCTGGATCTGGCTGATGGGGTCGTGGGCCACCTTCAGGTCCACCTCGGTCTCTTCCATGGGCTTGAGCAGGGCGCGCTGCACGCCGGTGCGGCTCACGTCCGGGCCGATTAGGTTGTGGCTGGATGCGATCTTGTCTATCTCGTCCACGTAGACGATGCCGTACTGGGCCAGCTCCAGGTCCTCGCCGGCCTCCCGCACCAGATCGCGCACCAAATCCTCAACGTCGCCGCCCACATAGCCGGTTTCGCTGAACTTGGTGGCGTCGCCCTTGACAAAGGGCACCCCCAGCTTGGCGGCGATGAGCTTGACCATGTAGGTCTTGCCCACCCCGGTGGGGCCGATCAAAAGCACGTTGTTCTTGATGAGCCCCACCCCGTCCGCCGGGTCGCTACTGGCGCGTTTGCTCAAGTATTTTGCGCGGTTGAAGTGGGTGCATATCTTGGTGGCCAAGACGGCCTTGGCCTCGTCCTGGCGCACGATGTATTGGTCGAGGTAGGCCACCAACTCCTCGGGGCGCATGTCGAAGTTGATGCGCGACCACACCCCGCCCTCGTCGCCGCCGTCCAGGTCGGGCAAGGGGCAAAACTCCGGGGAGGCCTGGCGGGCCTTGGCCGAGTATTTCTTGGAAAGGTAGTCGGTGAGCTGCTGTTCCAGGTGCTTGTGGTCCGGAGCGCCGCGCTTGGTCTTGTCTCCATTGCCCGGGTTGTTTTTGGTCTGGCTCATGTACGGTCCTACCTTTATATAAGAGTGATAACCCGTGCGGGGCTGGCCCGCCCCGCACGAGTCCTCTATATTTAACTATAAGAACCCTGGGCCCCAGCCGCAAGGCGGCGGCTTGCCATATATTTTTTGGGGGGCCAGCCTTGCAAAAGCTTTGGCCGTGGTGTAATAAATCACTGGTTAGCCACCCGTCCCCAGCCGGAGGGTAGGTCCTTTTAAACGCAAGAGGTTGCCTCCAGGGGAAGGGTGGGGTATATTTTTGCGCACTTAATCGCTGGCGTAGCTCAACTGGCAGAGCATCTGATTTGTAATCAGAAGGTTGCGGGTTCAAGTCCCATCGCCAGCTCCAGCCAAGTCGGCGGCGTCGCGAGTTTGGTGGTTACAGCGTCCATCTCCCGGGGCCGCTGGCAGGTTTGAGCAGAGCTGCCCAAGGCGAGGCTGCCCAGGACCGGTACCGGGGAAACCTGGCCGCGAGGCCCGAAAAAAATATGGTGAGGTTCCCGAGTGGCCAAAGGGAGCAGACTGTAAATCTGCCGGCAAAGCCTTCGGAGGTTCGAATCCTCCCCTCACCACCAAGAACGCATGCTCTGCCCGGGGGTTTGCCGCGGGCGGCGAAGATAAAACAGCGAGGACAAACCAAGCCCACGTAGCTCAGCAGGTAGAGCACTTCCTTGGTAAGGAAGAGGTTCATCGGTTCAAGCCCGATCGTGGGCTCCACAATTTTTTGATTTGGTAACGGCGGCCGGCGGCCCCCGGCCTCCGCCAACCCTAACTCCCCAAGGAGTGTCGTCATGGCCAAGGCAAAGTTTGAGCGGAAAAAGCCGCATTGTAACGTAGGCACGATTGGTCACATCGACCACGGCAAGACCACTTTGACGGCCGCGATTACCAAGTGCCTTTCCACCCGTGGGGGGGCCAGCTTCGTGGCCT
>JAHJPG010000124.1 GCA_018819925.1 Pseudomonadota bacterium | reverse complement strand
GCCAGGTCGTAGCCGCCGCGCCCGGGGGAGGCCCCGGCCTGGAGATATTCCTCCAGGGCCCGCCGCAGGGGCTCGGCCGGCTTGGGAAAGGCGGTGGCCGCGTTGTCCAGGTAGATCATTGGCAAACTCGCGGGGTGGAGAGGTTCTAGTTGCAGGTCTTGGGGTTGGGCAGGCCGGCCAGCCGGCGGGCTCCATGCTTGATCCCGCCGGGAAACAGGCCCTCCAACTCCAACAGGGTCAGGCCGGTACCCTTTTTCAGCTGATTATTGAGGGGCGCGCGCCCATTGTACAAGAAATATTCCCGAAAAAAACGCATCACCCGCCAGTGCTTTTCCCCCAACTCCTCCAGGCCGGCCTCCCGGGCCAACTCCCGGGCCGCCTCCTCGCTCCAGTCTTCGTGGTCCCAGAAAAAATTTTCCGAGTCGAAAACCATCTCTTTCCCGGCCACCAAGCGAACGTGCCGGCCAAGTTGGGCATTCGCTCCCTCTTGGCCGGCACGTGGGTTCATTGCTCAGATCCGAGTTGGGTTAGGCGCCGGCCCCAGCCAGGGCGGCCTTCACTTTTTCCGGGGTGGCCGGCAGGGTGGTTATGCGCACCCCGATGGCGTCGTCGATGGCGTTGAGCACCGCCGGAGCAGTGGGCACCATGCACATCTCGCCCACGCCGGTGGCCCCCAGGGGTCCGGTGTCGCGCGGGGTCTCCAACACCACCACTTCCATGTCAAAGGAAGTGGCCATGGTGGGGAACTTGAAGTTGCGCCAGTCACTGGTCTCGCCGGCGACGTACTCTTCGCGCAGGGCGTAGCCCACACCCATGTCCATGCCGCCTTCCAGCTGGCCGGCTAGGTTTTGGGGATGGATCACCGTACCCGCGTCCACGGCGGTGGTCATCTTGATGACCTTCACCTCGCCGGTCTCGGTGTTCACCTCCAACTCGGCCATCTGCACCGCATGCACCTGGGTCTCGAAGTTGGGGCCCTGGCCGGTTACGGGGTCCATGGGGGTGGCCTCGATGTTTTTCTTGCGGCCCAGGCAGCGCCGGGGCTTGCCCGCCGCCTCCAGTTCCTTGCCGGTCTTGGCGCCGGTTTCGGCCATGAGCTCTTTGATCTGCCGCAGGCCGTCGATGAGGGCGTTGCCCATCATGTAGGTGATGCGGCTGCCGGCGGCCGGGCCAGAAGCGGCGGTAACGTCGGTGCTGCGGGTGTTCAGGCGCACCTTGTCCATGCCCAGGCCCATGACCTCACAGGCGATCTGGGTGAGCATGGAGTCGTTGCCCTCGCCGGGGTCGGCGGCGGCCGCGAAAATGCTCACCCCGCCGTCATCATCCAGTTCCACGGCCACCACCGAGGCGTCGCCGGGGCCGCCGATGCCGAAGGAGCCGCAAGCCAGACCCACGCCGCGCTTGATGGTGGCGCCTTGGTTGGCCTTGGCCTCCTCCACGGCCCGCTGGTAATGGGGCCGCATGGCGTCCATCAGGGCGGGAATGGGCCACTGCTCCACGGCCTGGCCGGTGGAACCGCTCTGACCCACCTGCAGGAAGTTCTTGTAGCGGAACTCCAAGGGGTCTTGGCCCATCTTGCGGGCCAGCATGTCCACGGCCGACTCCAGGGCGAAGTTCTGCTGCGGCGGCCCCGCGCCCCGGGCCGCGCTGCCCCAGGGATTGTTGGTGTAAACCAGGCGGCCCTTTACGTCCAGGGCCGGCACGTTGTAGGAGCCAGCCAGCATCCACAGGGCCCTGAGGACCACCACGTGGCCGATGGAGTAGTATGCTCCGTTGTCAACCACCAGATCGTTGGCATAGGCAGTGATCATGCCGTTCTCGTCGGCGCCCATCCTCACCTTCATGTTGAAGGCGTGACGTTTGGAGGAAGCCAGCATGGACTCGGCCAGGGAAGGCACGTAGCGCACCGGGCGCTTGAAGTGGATGGCCGCCGCGCCGGCGATGCCTTCGGTGATCACGTCGATCTTGATACCGAACTGGCCGCCCACGAAGGCCTCTTCGTAGCGCATGTTCTCGTGGCCCAGGGCCTCTTGCAGCATGCCCAGATGCAGGTGGATGTTGATGCTGCGGCCCACGATGACCAGCTTGTCCTCGTCGTCATCTCTTTCCCAGTAGGCCACCGTCACCTCGGGCTCCAGGGGAGCCTGGTGGTTGATCTGGGTCTGGAACTCGGCCTCCACCACCGCGGCGGAGCCGGCAAAGGCCGCGTCGGCGTCGCCCTTGACGATGGGCTGCTCATAGCACATGTTGGGGATGTCGTCGTGCACCTGCACGACGCCCTCGGCCATGGCCTGGCCGATGTTTTCCAACACCGGCAGAGGCTCCAACTCCACCTTGACGGCCTCGGCCGCGGCCAGGGCCCTCTCCCGGGTGTCGGCGGCAACCGCCACGATGGGATCGCCGATGTAGCGCACCTTGTCGCCGCACAGCACGGGACGGTCGCTTTTGATGTACTTGAGGATGTTGGTGCCCTTCACATCCTTGGCGGTCACCACGCCGGCCACCCCGGGCATCTTCTCGGCCTCCGAGGTGTCGATGGACTTGATCTTGGCGTGGGCCAGGGGGCTGCGCACCACGGCCAGTTCCAAGGCGTCCTTGATCTTGTAGTCCGCGCAGAAGCGGGCCACGCCGCAGGCCTTGATCATGGCCGAGGGGCGGGGATGGGACACGCCCAGCATGGGAGCGTCGGGCTCGGGATACAGGTCCTCGGGCTTTTTCTCGCCCCGCAGGAAACTGCCGGCCAACCGCACCGCTTCCACGATCTTTTTGTAGCCGGTGCACCGGCACAGATTGTGGCGCAGGGCCTTCTTGATCTCTTCCACGCCGGGGTCGGGGTTTTGGTCCAGCAAACCCTTGGCGGCCATTATCATGCCGGGGGTGCAGAAACCGCACTGAACCGCCCCGGCCAATACAAAGGCTTCTTGGATCAGGTGGGGGTTGTCCGGGGTCCCCAGACCTTCCACCGTGATGACCTCGGAACCGTCCAGCTTGACCGCCTTGGCCAGGCAGGAGCGAACCGCTTTACCATCCACCAAGACCATGCAGGCTCCGCACTGCCCCTTGCGGTCGCAAGACTGCTTGGCCCCGATAAGATCCAGATCTTCCCTCAAAACATCCAATAAAACGGTTTGGTCGCCGACTTCAAACTCATGTTTTCGGCCGTTGACCGTCAAGTCGATTTTTTTCATGACAAACTCCCGTATGCTCGGCGACGAACTCCCTATCAATTGTTAGCGGGATTTTTGACTGCCCAAACACTAACAGGTTATTTTATGTGCCTGCTAAATATGACACAGTGATTGGTAAAAATCCAGTCTTACCGGGGTCATATCACATTGTTAATTTTAGCATATGCCCGTTCGGGCACCCACGCGGCGCCCGACGCGGTCCTCTAGTTTAACGATTAACCTGTGAACCCTGCCTCATGCTTTCATGGAGCGGCTGGAGTCAGCGTGCCGCCTGCCGTTGCGCCACGTGACCCGGCGGCCGGAAAGCCCTTCGGCCCATGGAGTTGTCAATCAAGGATGCTTGTGAATCTGGTGGGTTAGCCGGTCAAACAGTTGCGGGGACGGGGCGGGTGTGCTATCCATAAGACAATAAGCCGCCTCCCAGCCGAGGCGGTCTCTCGCCTCAAGGAGGTTGGCTATGTCCCGCGCTCCCGCAGTGGCCGGCCGTTTCTATCCCGGCCGCCCAGAAGAGCTCAAGGTCATGATCCAGCAATACCTGGACCCCGGGGCCGAGCCCCAGCCGGCCCTGGCCGTGGTCTGCCCACACGCGGGCTACGTTTTTTCCGGCTCGGTGGCCGGCAAGGTGTTCAGCCGGGTGGCCATCCCCCGGCGGGTGGTGGTGCTGGGCCCCAACCATCAGGGCCTGGGGGAGCGGGCGGCGGTGATGACCCGGGGCTCCTGGCGAACCCCCCTGGGCGATGTGCCGCTGGACTCCCTCCTGGGTGCTGAACTTTTGGCCCGTAGCGGCCTGGTGCGCGAGGACGACCTGGCCCACCAGTACGAGCACTCCCTGGAGGTGCAGGTGCCCTTCCTCCAAGTGCTGCGGCCCGATGTGCTGCTGACCCCCCTGTGCCTGTCCATGCTCACCGACGAGCAATGCGCCCAACTGGGCCGGGACCTGGCCGGGGCCATCCAATCCTTGGGCGAGGCGGTGCTCATGGTGGCCAGCACGGACATGACCCACTACGAATCCGCCCAGAGCGCCCAAGCCAAGGACCAACTGGCTCTGGAGAAGGTGCTGGCCCTGGATCCCCAAGGCCTGTATAACACCGTGGCCAGTCGGCGCATTAGCATGTGCGGCTTTTTGCCCACCACCGTGGCCCTGACCGCAGCCCTTGAGTTGGGGGCCACCAGCGCCGAGTTGGTGGCCTACACCCACAGCGGGATGGTCACCGGCGACGACGATCAGGTGGTGGCCTACGCCGGGCTGATAATCAAGTAATTACTTTAACTGCATGCGCCCCTGGCCGGCGCGCATCCCTGGAAAAGGAATCATGGACAAGGCGACAGACAACACCCCCCGGGTGCGCACCCGTTTCCCTCCCTCGCCCACCGGGGCCTTGCATTTGGGGGGAGCCCGGACCGCGCTTTTCAACTGGCTTTTCGCCCGTCACCACGGCGGGGATTTCGTCCTGCGCCTGGAGGACACCGACCGTAAGCGCTCCAAGGACGAGCACGTACAAGGCATCCTGGCGGCCATGGACTGGCTGGGCCTGGACTACGACGAGGGACCCCATTACCAGACCAAGCGCTTGGAGCGCTACCGCCAGGCCATCGACCAAATGCTCGAACATGGCCGGGCCTATTGGTGCCATTGCTCTCCCGAGGAACTGACCAAGAAACGCGAGGCGGCCATGGCCGTGGGCGGCAAACCCATGTACGACGGCGCCTGCCGCGACAAGAACCTGGGGCCGGCCCCGGGGGCGGTGGTGCGCTACAAGGGCCCCCGATCCGGCAGCACCACCTTCAAGGATTTGGTCAAAGGCCCCATCACCTTTGACCACAAGGAGTTGGACGACCTCATCATCCTGCGCTCCGACGGCTGGCCCACCTATCACCTGGCGGTGGTGGTGGACGACATCGATATGGGCATAAGCCACGTGATCCGAGGCGACGACCATGTGAACAACACCCCGCGCCAGATTTTGCTCTACCAGGCCCTGGACGCCGAACTGCCCCAGTTCGCCCACGTGCCCATGATCCTGGGCCCGGACAAGACCAAGCTCTCCAAACGCCACGGGGCCACCGCGGTTATGGACTACCTCGACCTGGGGTATCTGCCCGAGGCCATGATCAACGCCCTGGCACGGCTGGGCTGGTCCCACGGCGACCAGGAAAAATTCAGCCGCCAGGAGTTGATCGACTACTTCGACCTCAATTCGGTGGGACGCAGCGCGGCGGTGTTTGACACCGATCGCCTGCTGCACCTGAACCAGCGCTACATCCAAGAGAGCGATCCTGCCCGCCTGGCCGCGCTTTTGCCGCCCTTTTTGGCCGCCCGGGGCATAACCGATTACGACCAGGCGGTGCTCTTGGCCTGCCTGCCCGAGCTGACCCCCCGGGCCAAGACCCTGGTGGAGTTGGCCGACTGGGCCGAACCCTTCCTGGTGGACGAGCCGGCCATGGACCCCAAGGCGGTGAAGAAGTTCCTGGGACCGGAGCGGGTTCCGGTATTGGAGCGGGTGCGGGCCCTGGTGGAGGCCAAGGGCGTGGACCATCCCCAGGAACTGGAGCAGGATATTAAAAGTCTGGCCGGCGAGTTGGGAGTCAAGCTGGGCGAAGTGGCCCAGCCGGTGCGGGTGGCCTTGACCGGGCGCACCTTCAGCCCGGGCATTTTCGAGGTAATGGGCATCCTGGGAGACGGGCGGGTTATGGCAAGGTTAAATAGGGCCTTGACCCTGGCCTCTAAATAGAACTTCTGGTAAAAAAGGCCTTGACGCCGCCAGCCTGAGGCTATAAATCAGTGCGTACCTGCTGGCGGATCGTCTAACGGCAGGACTGCAGACTCTGGATCTGCCTATCCAGGTTCAAATCCTGGTCCGCCAGCCATACATATGTTTGTGCACGGTCCCATCGTCTAGTGGCCTAGGATATCGGCCTCTCACGCCGAAGACACGGGTTCGAACCCCGTTGGGACTGCCAAATAATATCGGAGGGTTCAGTCATATGGCTGAGCCCTCCTTTTCGTTGGGAAGTAAATCGGGAAGTAAATTTTCATCGGTCCGCAGCAGGTCCACCGTGTCCTTCAAGCTCTTCCTCAACCGCCCTATGTAGCGAGCAGTGGTGGTCACGCTCTGGTGGCGCAGGAGTGCCTGGATTTCGGGTGATCTTACCCGAGAACAACGGACATTTGCTTAAGCTACCATGTTGGTTTCGAAGGCCATTGGGCTGATGTTCCCGTTGGCACTGTGCCTCCTGGTTCGATTGTAGTCCACCTCAATATACTCGAAAACGGCCCGGCGCAT